>JADWMG010000122.1 GCA_015767405.1 Actinomycetota bacterium | reverse complement strand
GTGCGGCGAGCAGTTCATCCGACGGGGTCGCGTTTTCGCCCTGTGCGGCGAGCGCGCCAAGGTCGAAGTCTTTCAGATTCTCGCGGACGCACGCTTCGTCGAATGCTTGTCCGTCAGCTTTCATGCCGGCGATGAACTCGTCGAGCAGATCTTCTTCACTCAGACAACTGGCGAGCTGGCTGGCCAGTGCGGAGCCCTCCGAACTGACATCGGGATCGCCGTCGGGCCCTGCGTCGACAATAGCTTGAGCGTCATCATCTGAGAGTTGGCCCGCAATGTCGTTGACGCAGGCTTCGCCAAGATCGAATCCAGCATCTTTCGCCGCGTCGATCGTCTGTTGGGCGGCCTGCGATTGAACGCCGCTAGTCCCGCCGTCACTGCCTCCACAAGCGGCAAGAGTGAGACCAGCGACAACGATGACCGGTGCGAAGGGTCCTTTCACCGCGCGTCAGCCGCCGAGGTCGAAACACTGGATGAGCTCGACGACTACTTCATCGGGCAGGTCGGAATCGTCGGCCATCTGCGAAAGGTCGACACCCTCCAGCTTCTCGCGGACGCAATCCTCGTCCACCTCCTGGCCACTTGAAGTCAGCCCGATTATGAACTGATCGATGAGGTCGTCGTTATCGATGCAGCCGAGGAGGTCGTCGGACAGCGCCTCGCCCTCGGGACTGAGATCGGAGTTCTGGCCTCCAGAATCAACGATCGCCTGAGCATCGGCGTCGGAAAGCTGCTTCGCGAGGTCGTTGACGCAAGCTTCGTCGAATCCGAATCCAGCGTCAGTGCCGGCGGCCATCGCAGCGTCGGCTGCTTCGCCCTGTACGCCGCTTGCTCCGCCGTCCCCGTCACTCCCACAGGCTGCCAGTACGAGCGCGGCGACCGCGATTGTTGCTCCGATTGACTTCTTCATCGTCTCTCCTCAGAGGTTGGTGTGCCGTAGGGCGGCGCCACATCACGGCAATCATGGCACGTCATCTCACCGACATGCGTGCAATATTGCTGCCGGTCAGTCGGTGGACGTGGGGAATCGTGAGACATTGACCTCGTACTCGTCGGAGTCGAGGATCACGATCTCGAACTCCCATTCCTCGCCCTCACCATCGATTGCTATGCAGGTGAAAGTCGTGTCGGGGTTCTGATCGACTGGCTCCTCGCACTCAGCTGTCGAAAAAGTCGTCTCGACCGCCTCTGCAAGGCCCTCGTCTTCGAGGATGAACTTCTCGGCATCGTTCTGGAAGTCGGCAGTCGAAGTGAAGCAGCCACTCAACACGAGTCCGCCCGCCAACACGATCGAGGAGATGAGGACAGGCTGGCGCATTGCCAGACGGTAGCTCAGGTCGCCGCGCCTGTGAGGGTGCTCCGCCTAGCGTCAGCGATCCGTTCCCACATGACGGCAATCAGAGCGATCCAGACGAACCCGAATCCGATCAGTCGGCCGATCGGCATCGGCTCGTCGTAGAGAGCCCACCCGAGGCCGAAGTTGATCACTGGCACGAGCAGGTTCAGTGGCCCGAGCAGAGTGAAGGGGATCGACTGTGCGGCGGCGGCGAACAACATCAACGGAACGGCGGTCACAATGCCCGTGGCGAGCACCAAGATCCACTCCTTGGTGTCGGCTGACTGAACCACGCTGTCTGCCCGCCCGGACAGAACTACCAGCAGGACTGCCGCGGGGATGAACAGTACGAATGTTTCGCCGGCCAGGCTGTCGATGGCGCCGAGCGGGACCGTTCGTTTCGAGAGGGCGTAGGCACTCCATGTTCCAGCGAGGACCAGTGCAATCCATGGTGGTCGGCCGTATGAGATTGTCAGGATCACAACTGCAACAGCTGAGCAGCCGAACGCAAATTTCTGCGCCGAAGTTGGTTCTTCGTCGAGAACGAACACCCCGATCGCCATCGTCGCAAGAGGCGCCATGAAGTACCCGAGAGCAGTTTCGATCACTCGGTCGTTCGTCACCGCCCACACATAGCTGCCCCAATTCGCCGTCAGTAGCAGTGAAGCGACCAAGAGTCGTCGCACCGTTGAACGATTGTGAAAGGCGTCGATGATTGTTCGCCAATCATGGCGGAGCGTAACGACCACTGCCATGACGACACCCGCACATACCATCCGCCATGCGATCAGCTCGAACGCGTCGAATGCGCTGAGTTGTTTCCAATAAACGGTGAGGAATCCCCACAACAGGTATGCCGTCAAACCCAGCTGAACACCGCGGGCGACGGTGATCTGATGCCTCGCGCTGAGATCGACTGTGACGATCTTCGTTGCAGCTTGGTTCGATCCGTCGTTGTCCGGCATTGTTCCGTACAGTACGAGCAACAGCCGTCGAAGGGGAAGGCGCACATGAGTAAAGCGGACTCTCGCGAAGTTTGGCAGAAGGCATACAACGAATCGAAGCTGCGCGACGCCGACTTCGCCACGATGTCAGGCATCCCGCTCGATCCTGTTTACGGGCCGGATGGCGGTGAGTTCCCCGGTCAGTATCCCTATCTCCGTGGGCCGCACGCATCGATGTATCGATCCAGGCTCTGGACAATGCGGATGTTTGCGGGCTTCGGCACGGCGGAGGATACGAACTGGCGCTTCAAGGAGATCATCAAGACCGGCGGCGACGGCTTGTCGACCGCTTTCGACATGCCTACTCTGCTCGGCCTCGACTCCGATGACTCGATGTCGCTCGGCGAGGTCGGCCGGTGCGGGGTGGCGATCGACAGCCTTGCCGACATGGAGGATCTCTACTCCGGCATCGACCTGAGCAAGATCACCACGTCGATGACGATCAACAGCCCGGCGGCGCCGATCTTCGCCATGTTCGTCGCCCAGGCCGAGAAGACTGGTGTCGGCAGGGCTCAGGCCCAGAAAGAGTTCGTCTTCCCTCCGCGGCAATCGATGCGGCTGGTGCGCGACACGATCCAGTTCACGGCCCAGGAGATGCCACGTTGGCACTCAGTTTCGATCTCCGGCTATCACATTCGCGAAGCGGGCTCCACGGCCGTAGAGGAGTTGGCGTTCACGCTGGCGAACGGGTTTGCATACGTCGAGCTGGCGATGCAGGCAGGGTTGCCGATCGACTCGTTCGCTCCGCGTCTGTCGTTCTTCTTCAACGCTCATATCGACTTCTTCGAGGAGATCTGCAAGTACCGGGCAGCTCGTCGCATCTGGGCGAGGTGGATGAAGGATCGTTATGGCGCCGAACTCGAACGCTCGATGCAGTTGCGGTTCCACACACAGACCGCGGGCGTCTCACTGACCGCTCAGCAGCCAGAGGTCAACATCGTCCGGACTGCCATCGAGGCGCTTGCGGGCGTGCTTGGCGGGACGCAGAGTTTGCACACCAACTCGATGGACGAGGCAATGGCTCTCCCGACCGAGAAGGCGGCAAGGATCGCCCTTCGGACCCAGCAGGTGATTGCGTACGAAACGAATGTTGCGAGCGTCTCCGATCCGCTCGGAGGGTCGTACTACGTCGAGGAACTCACCGATGAGATGGAACGTCAGTCGGAGGAGATTTTCGATCATCTCGACCGCCTCGGCGACGGATCGATTCTCGATGGGGTGATCAACGCGATCGACGAAAACTGGTTCCAGGGCCGAATCGCCGACTCCGCGTATGAGCTGGAACGGAAGTTCAACGCGGGCGAGCGGGTCGTTGTCGGAGTGAACGCGTTCGAGGAGGGCAACGACGATGACAACCTTGCACTCCTGCGGATAACCAACGAAGACGAGGCCCGCCAACTCAAGCGGCTCGATGCGGTCCGGCACGATCGTGATGAGGCGACGGTCGACGCGGTGCTCGCGAAGCTTGCCACGGAAGCAGCAGACCCAGAGGTCAACCTGATGCCGACGTTGATCGAGGCATCCAGGTGTTACGCGACGCTCGGCGAGATGATGGGCACAATGGCCGATGTCTTCGGTAGGCACGTCGAGGTCCCCACCATCTGACCCGAAATCTCTTGGGTCTTGCTCGCCTGAGTCGTTGATGTGGCCGTCTACGTTGCGGGGGCAGCGACGTGCGACTCGCTGGCCTTGAACCATGCCAATGCAGCTGCGCTCCACTCGCTGCGCCGCTGGTTGAAGGTGTTCTGCGCGCGACTCCCGATCCAGTGTTCTGGCAGCAACTGGGTGGGTAACTCGGGATCGATAAACGGAAACATCCGCCAGGCGTCGACCATTCGCACCGTCGTGGTGAGTGCAGCCATATCTGTCGGTGGGTGTTGCCCTTCGAATTCATCGATGAAGGCCTGGTACTGATTGGCCAGAGTGTCCAGTTCCCAAGCTTTTGCGAGCACCTCGGCGTCGAGAGTCAGCGAGCCCTTGGTTGCCGTGAAGGTGATGGCTTCGCTATGGAGATCCAGTGCGTGCAGGATCCGATTGGCCGCCTCCTCGCGATCGAGATGTGGGGAGACGGCGATCCCTGGAGCGATGAATCCAAACCCTTCGAAAGTCATCCTGGTTCGAAGCTGGTGGCGCTTGGCGCGATGCGTTTCCGGTACGGAGCAGATGACCACGAGCCATCGCTGATCCCATGAGTCGCTCCTGGCGCCGAGGCCGTAGATCCGTTCAGCGCCGGTGGTGAGCAGGGTTGTTCCCTGTTCGGTCAGGTGCCAACGAGCAAGTCGGCCGTGTCGCTCGACCCGAATGATCCCTTGATCTCCTGAGCGGGCAATGGCCTGGCGGGCATTGCGTTCTGTGACATCGAGGGCGATGAGTGCATCGACCAGCGTTGTGGTCCACACACCACCACCGTGCGGTAGCACGAACTCACCGAGTGTGGTCATGAGCAGCGACCTCGCGCCGCTCTGGCGGTCGGATCCGGATGTTGCTACTGGGGTCTTGGGTTGGTTCATGGCACAGAGGCTGTCGGAGTGTATTCTACAACTACTTGACGGAACATACATCAGTTGTAGACTCCCGATCCGTATGCCAGCAACCGAGCCGACACGAATCGACTTTCAGGTAGACCCCTCCGCCTACAAACACTGGGATCTATTGATCAACGGTGACGTCGCAACTCTGAAGATGTCGGTCGATCCCGATCAGGGCCTCCGCAACGACTACGAGCTCAAGATGAACTCGTACGACCTCGCGGTCGACATCGAGTTGTACGACATCGTGCAGCGTCTTCGCTTCGAATATCCAGGCGTGAAGACCGTCGTAGTGACGGGAGGTCTGGACAAGATCTTCTGCGCCGGAGCGAACATCCAAATGCTTGCTTCGTCCACCCACCAGCACAAGGTGAACTTCTGCAAGTTCACCAACGAAACCCGTAACTCGATCGAGGATGCCTCTGCTCACTCGGGCCAAACCTGGCTCGCCGCAGTGAACGGAACTGCTGCCGGCGGCGGATATGAACTCGCGCTCGCCTGTGAAGAGATCCTGCTGATCGACGATCGTGCCTCCGCAGTTTCGCTTCCGGAGATTCCGCTCCTTGCTGTGCTGCCTGGAACCGGTGGTCTGACACGACTGGTCGACAAGCGCCATGTCAGACGTGACCTCGCTGATGCCTTTGCCACGCGCACAGAGGGAGCACGTGCCAAGCAAGCCTTGAGCTGGGGCCTTGTCGATGCCGCTGCCCCTGGCCGAGAATTCCAAGCGCTGATCGACGACCGAACCGCGCACTATGCCGCTCTCTCCGATCGTCCAGATGGTGGGACCCCGGTTGTGCTCACCCCGCTCGACCGGGTGATGGGCGAAGACACGGTCGAATACACCAACGTCGGTATCAAGATCGATCGCCGGCTCGGTACTGCGGAGATCGCTGTCACAGGGCCATCTCAACCGCTCCCTGACACCGTCGCCGACTTCGAAGCCCTCGGTGCCCAGAGTTGGATCTTGGCGACTGCTCGTGAACTCGATGATGCGTTCCTCCACCTGCGTTTCAACGAGACGGCCATCGGCACATGGATTCTCCAGACACGAGGGAGCGCAACAAACGTGCTCGCTGCCGAGCGGATGCTCTCGCCCGAACACGACAGTTGGTTG
This sequence comes from Actinomycetota bacterium, assembly GCA_015767405.1. Taxonomy (GTDB): domain Bacteria; phylum Actinomycetota; class Acidimicrobiia; order Acidimicrobiales; family Ilumatobacteraceae; genus Sva-07. The sequence goes on along the minus strand of JADWMG010000122.1, from coordinate 4,371 downwards.
GTACGTGAAGCGCGCCTTTATTGGGCCCGCACGCTGAAACGGCTCGATCTCTCGGCGCGGTCGATCATCGCGCTCATCGAACCCGGCAGCTGCTTCAGTGGATTGCTTGCTGAACTCGTGCTCGCCGCCGATCGGTCCTACATGCTTGACGGTACGTGGGAGGACTCCGACATTCCGGCCCCGGCCATCGAGCTCTCCGATGCAAATACGGGCTGGTTCGCCATGTCCAACGGGCTCAGCCGCATGGAAAGCAGGTTTTGGGGGCGCCCTGATGTACTCGCAGCAGCGACTGAAGTCGTGGGGACTTCGCTCGATGCAGCCGCGGCCGCCGAGGCTGAACTGATTACGTTCGAGATGGACGACATCGACTGGGCCGACGAGATCCGGGTGATGCTCGAAGAACGGAACAGTTTTTCACCAGACGCGCTCACCGGGATGGAGGCGAACTTCCGGTTCGTCGGTCCCGAGACAATGGAAACAAAGATCTTCGCCCGGCTGTCGGCCTGGCAGAACTGGATCTTCCAACGACCGAATGCGGTAGGCCCTGCCGGAGCGCTTCAGCGTTTCGGAACCGGCTCCCGTCCCGACTTCGACCAAAAAAGGGTGTAGACGAAATGACATTGGTAGACATCAACGCCAAGATCCCGAACAACGTGGATCTGGCCGGAGACCGCAGGCTGCAACGAGCACTCGAATCGTGGCAGCCGAAGTTCATTCGATGGTGGGAAGAACTGGGTCCGGTCGCCCACAAGACCGACCCGGTGTATCTCCGCACAGCGATCTCCGTCGGGCGAGAAGGCTGGGCCAATTTTGGTCACGTGTCGATGCCCGACTATCGCTGGGGGATCTTCCTCTCAGAACCCGAGGCCAACCGCAAGATTGCCTTTGGAGATCACAAAGGCGACGATGTCTGGCAGGAAGTGCCAGGGGAGTACCGCGCCGATCTTCGCCGACTCATCGTGGTTCAGGGCGACACCGAACCGGCCTCGGTCGAACAGCAGCGCCAACTCTGCCTCACGGCGCCGTCGCTCTACGACATGCGCAATCTGTTCCAAGTCAACGTCGAAGAAGGGCGTCACCTCTGGGCGATGGTGTACCTGCTCCACGGCTACTTCGGTCGTGATGGCCGCGACGAGGCCGATGAGATGCTCGAACGGCATTCCGGCGACGCCGATCATCCGCGCATCCTCGGAGCGTTCAACGAGGAGACCCCCGACTGGTTGTCGTTCTTCATGTTCACCTACTTCACTGATCGCGACGGCAAATACCAGTTGGCGTCGCTGCGTGAATCGGCGTTCGACCCTCTCTCTCGCACGTGTGAGTTCATGCTGAAGGAAGAGGCGCACCACATGTTCGTCGGGGCGACCGGAATCGGTCGGGTGATTCAGCGCACGCTCGACCTCATGCGAGAACACGACACCGAGGACGTTCACTCGCACGGGGGCATCAATCTTGATGTGGTGCAGAAGTACATGAACTTCCACTACGCGGTGTCGCTCGACCTCTTCGGTGCCGAGACCTCGACGAACGCGGCGAACTACTTCGCCGGTGGGCTCAAGGGCCGGTTCCAAGAAGAGCAGCGCGAAGATGACCACGTGCTGAAAGAGCTGTTCCGCATGGTTCCCGAGGTGACCGATTTGGCCATTGACGAGCGCGAGGTGACGCAACTCGCAGCGCTGAACGAGACCCTTCGCGACGACTACAGCGAGGACTGTCAGAAGGGGGTCGATCGCTGGAACCGCTTGATCAGCGACGCCGGCGTCGACTTCGAGATGCGGTTGCCCTTTGTCGGCTTCAACCGCAACGTCGGAACCTTCGCCGGCCGCCGCGTTTCCCCTGACGGGCAGCTGATCAGCGAGACCGAATGGCAGGCCAACGTCGGCAGGTGGCTCCCGACCGAAAGCGACCGGGCGTACGTCCAGAGTTTGATGGTTGGTGTCACCGAGCCTGGAAAGATGGCAGGCTGGGTCGCAGCGCCGACGACTGGTATCCACCAGCAGCCGGTGGACTTCGAATACGTCAAAACCTGATCATCGATTTCTCACGATTCTTCACCATTTCTCATCGAGGGGGCATGAAACCGATGGAGCTCTACAACGGCCCGGTCTGGCCACTGCACTCCATGCGCACGCACGGTGACTGAAATGAACGCACTCGATATTCGAGTCGTTGACGACCCCTCCGTAGCCGCGGCGCAATGGTTGGCGCGACGCTTGCGAGATGCTGTGCGGCGGCGGGGGTCAGCGACGCTCGCCGTGAGCGGAGGGAGCACCGCACCACCTATGTTCGAAGCCTTGAGGGCGTGCGATGTTCCATGGGACCGCACGACTATTTGGCAGGTTGACGAGCGCGTGGCTCCCGCCGGTGATCGTGACCGCAATGCCGAGCAACTACAGGGTCTCCCGAGCCGCATCCGGCTGATGCCGGTCACCTCGAAAGACCTTCGTGCCGCCGCTCGCAGGTACGCGGCGAGCCTGCCAGATCGGTTTGACATCGTTCATCTCGGCATGGGAGGCGATGGTCACACAGCATCCTGGCCGCCAGGTGACTCGGTGGTTGACAGCACCCGCGCCGTCGAAGTGACTGGTGAGTTCAATGGCCGTAGGCGGATGACTCTCACGCCGTTGGTCGTGAACGCAGCCCGAGCCCGGCTGGTTCTGACCGTCGGGTCGTCGAAAGCTGCGATGGTCGAGCGGTGGATGGAGCGCGACGCCGAAGTCCCCATTGACCGGGTACGCCGAGCGGGCACGATTGTCTTCCTGGATCAAGAGGCAGCATCGCGGCTATCGGTGTAGTTTCGCGCTGATGGACATCAGCTCGACTGCACTCTCTCGCCTCGGCGAGGTTCCCCGCACGCCACACCTGCGAGAACTCTTTTCCACCGACCCCGAACGCGCCGAGCGCTACGTCGTGACGGCCGGTGATCTTCGTATCGATTTTTCCAAACAACGAATCGACGACGTCATCTTCAGCGCTCTGGTCGAGGCCGCGCGCACCGGCGGTGTCGAAGAGCGCCGCGACGCGATGTTCGCGGGCGAACACATCAACGTCACGGAAGACCGCGCTGTAATGCATGTCGCCCTGCGGGCTCCCCGCAATGTCGAGATGATTGTCGATGGTGCCGATGTCGTTCCCGATGTCCATGCCGTGCTCGACCAAATGGGTGTGTTCGCGGAGCGTGTCCGCGCTGATGAGCGAATAGCCCATGTTGTAAACATCGGAATCGGAGGATCCGATCTCGGCCCGGCAATGGCTTCGCGTGCCCTCGCCGCGTTCGGGCACGAGCGGATGCGTTTCTCATTCGTATCGAACGTTGACGGCGCTGATATCGCCTCTGTGCTGGCTGGTTCTGACCCGGCAGCGACGCTGTTCATTGTCGCCTCGAAGACGTTCGGAACGATTGAGACACTGACCAATGCGAGGACAGCTCGGGCGTGGCTCGTCGAAGAACTGGGGGAGGAGGCTGTCAGCGATCACTTCGTGGCGGTGTCGACCAATGCGGAACGGGTAGCTGAGTTCGGGATCAACACCGACAATATGTTCGGATTCTGGGACTGGGTCGGCGGAAGGTATTCCGTCGACTCTGCGATCGGTCTCTCCCTGATGATTGCGATCGGGCCAATTGGGTTCCGAGAGTTCCTCGATGGCTTCCGAGTGATTGACGAACACTTTCTCTCCGCTCCGCTTGCCGAGAATGCCCCAGTGATTCTCGCGATGCTCGGCATCTGGAATGCGAACGTTCTCGGCTTCGATACCAAGGCTGTGCTGCCGTACGCGCAAGAGCTGGCCCGCTTTCCTGCGTATCTTCAACAGCTCGACATGGAATCGAACGGCAAGTCGGTCAAGCTCGACGGTTCGCTTGTTGATGTGAAGACCGGGCCAATTGTGTGGGGCGAGCCGGGCACCAACGGTCAGCACGCGTTCTATCAACTCATTCATCAGGGCACACGAATTGTGCCGGTCGACTTCATCGGGTTCGCGACACCGCACAACGAGCTTCGGTATCACCAGGATCTGCTGGTGGCGAACCTCATAGCGCAGTCTGAGGCTCTTGCATTTGGCCGCAAGAGCTTGCCCGGCGAGCCGTATCGCAACTTCGAGGGCAATCGCCCGAACACGGTGATCCTCGCCGATGAGCTGACCCCCTCGGTGCTCGGCCAGTTGATCGCGCTCTATGAGCATGTCGTGCACGTCCAGGGCACGATGTGGGGAATCGACAGCTACGACCAGTGGGGAGTCGAATTGGGCAAGGAATTGGCCAACAAGGTCACCCCGGAGTTGACCGGTGAGCCGACCCCCGACGCCCACGACCCCTCCACCAATGCCCTCATAGCGTGGTACCGCACCCACCGTAAGTGACCCGCTCCAGAA
>JADWMG010000376.1 GCA_015767405.1 Actinomycetota bacterium | reverse complement strand
GGCGCTTACCGAAGCACGTGACGGCGGTGCCAACATCGTTGCCTTCGACTCGGACACAAACCCCGACTACCGCGATGTATTCATCAGTCAGGTTGTTGCCAAGGACGTGGCGCTGATCCAAACCGAGTTGATCTCTGAGGAGATCGGTGGTTCCGGCCAGATTGCGATCCTTTCGGCCACGGCCAACGCGACCAATCAGAATGAGTGGATCAAGTTCATGGAGGAGGAACTTGTATCAAATCCGGACTATGCAGACATCGAACTGGTTGCCACCGTGTACGGCGATGACGACGATGCCAAGTCCTTCCAGGAGGCACAAGGCCTGATGCAGGCGTATCCCGACCTAAAGGGAATCATCTCGCCGACGACCGTCGGCATTGCCGCAACCGGTCGTTACCTGTCGACATCCGAGTACAAGGGCGAGGTCGCTCTTACCGGTCTCGGGTTGCCCAACGAGATGCGTGAGTTCGTGAAGGACGGAACTGTCACAGCGTTCGCACTCTGGGATCCAGCTCAGCTCGGCTATGTCGCGGCGTATGCCGGACTCGCATTGGCGAACGATTGCATGACCGGCGCTGTCGGGGACACCTTCGACGCTGGTGAAATGGGCGAGCGCGAAGTCGGCGAGGGAGGCATCGTCATTGTCGGCCCGCCGACCGTGTTCACTGCTGACAACATCGACAACTACGACTTCTAGTCCATCCGTGTGCACGGTGTGTGGGGCGGGTCTGACCCGTCTCACACACCGTGATCTACCCAAAGGGTCACCTGCATGACCAGCACCTCACCACAAGCCATGAACAATCTTCTGAGTCCCATGCCTCGTCGGAAAACCCGGATCGGGCTGGTCTCGGGCGGGCTAGGCGCATACTGGCCACAGTTCCCCGACCTCCTTCCACAACTCGAGCAGTCAGCGCGTTATGTCACAGGCCGGCTCAATGAACTCGATGCCGAAGTGATCGACGCCGGCTTCGTTTCCGATGCAGAGGATGCGGCGCGAGCAGCTGAGGTGCTCCGTGTCGCTGACTGCGATCTTGTGGTCATCTTCGTCACGACGTACCTCACATCGTCGATGATGCTGCCGGTTGTCCAGCGGGCACACGCGCCCGTGTTGTGCATCGACCTTCAGCCGACAGAGTCGATGGATCACCCAAACTTCGACACAGGGAAATGGCTGGCTTATTGCGGTCAGTGCTCCATTCCCGAGTTGGCAAACGTGTTTCGCCGAGCCGGAATCGAATTCCGCTCGGTATCCGGATACCTCAATCAGGACAGCGCCTGGGACCGCATCAACAGATGGGTCAGCGCTGCCGCAGTCCGCGGCCGGCTCCGCCATGCGCGACACGGGCTCATGGGCCACCTATATCCGGGGATGCTCGATGTATCCACCGACCTGACCACGGTGTCAACGACATTTGGCTCTCATGTGGAAGTACTCGAATTCGACGATCTTCGCGAACGTGTCGGCGCTGTTACCGACGAGCAGGTGTCTGAACGCGTTGAACTCACCCGCGAGATCTTCGACGTCGACGACAGCGTAGATTCTGACGACCTCGAATGGAGCGCCAAGGTATCGGTCGGTCTTGACCGCCTCGTAGACGATTTCGACCTCGACACGCTTGCCTACTATCACCGCGGTCTGGCTGGGGAGCAGCACGAACGCCTTGGCGCCGGCATGATTCTCGGTGCCTCGCTGCTGACGGCCCGAGGAGTTCCGGCGGCAGGCGAGTATGAGCTGCGCACTTCGATTGCCCAGTTGATCGGCCAAGCAATGGGCTCCGGAGGGTCATTCACCGAGCTTCAAGCCCTCAACTTCGACGACGGGGTTGTTGAAATGGGTCACGATGGTCCCGCACACCTCGCCGTAAGTGATGCCAGTCCGTTGCTGCGCGGTCTCGGAGTCTTTCATGGCAAGCGCGGCTGGGGAGTGTCGGTTGAGCTCTACGTACGCCACGGTCCGGTGACCACTCTTGGTATCGGCCAAGAGCCGGACGGCAGTTATGTATTGGTGGCGTCCGAAGGTGAGGTCATTCCGGGTCCGGTTCTCGAGATCGGCAATACAACGTCTCGCGTTGCTTTCGGAATCGATCCGGGGCTGTGGGTTGACGAGTGGAGCCAAACCGGAATAGGCCATCACTGGGCACTCTGCGTGGGTCATCGTGCCGCCGACATCCGCGCCGCGGCGAGCCTGCTCGAGATGGAAAACCGATACGTCGGCGCT
>JADWMG010000019.1 GCA_015767405.1 Actinomycetota bacterium | reverse complement strand
GAACCCATTCATCACCGTCGAGTTCGGCCTTCAAACCTACGTTGCCGAGATCAGAACCCGCGTCGGGCTCGGAATAGCCCTGACACCAGGTGTCTTCGCCAGACAGAATTCGTGGCAGGTAGTGCGACTTCTGCTCCTCAGTACCCCACATGAGCAATGTGTTGCCGAGCATCTGAATTCCGAAGGGATCATTGGGCCCGCCACCTGGAACCCCGGCACGAGTGAACTCCTCGGCAAGGATGACCTGTTCTGTGGCACTGAGACCCGCGCCGCCGTACTCCTGAGGCCACCCCGGCGCCAGATAGTTGGCCTCGTAAAGAGTCTTGCGCCACTCCGTTCCGAACTCCGTGAGTGCCTCTCCTTCGAGTGCTCCCGTTCCATTCCAATTGGGGGGAAGCTTCTCCGCGAGGAAGGCCTGGACCTTCTCACGGTAGGCCTCGGCGTCATCGGTATAGGTCGGCTGCATAGGAAACCCATGCTAATCGCACCGGGTTACCGAGCGGTAGCCGGCGGCGCATAGGGATCCATGAAGCGAGAAATCGCGGCAGCCCCGACAAGTGGTTGAATCAGACCAGAGGGCTCCCGCACACTCAAGTCTGAGAGATTGTCAAGGTTCGAACGAAGTCCGATCTCGCGACGCATCGAGTCGAGCATCGAGTCGCCGAACGTATCGACAACACTTCCCGAAATGAACACGGTGGTCAGGTCGAAAACCGCTGCGGCCGAAGCAATCGCGCGTCCAACCATGATTCCCGTCCGCTCGACAACAGAGTCGGGTGCTCGACGCAGCGGACGATTGATCTCGGCCTCGATCGCAGCTGCGGAGGCGTACATGTTCAAGCACCCGATCGCGCCGCAACCGCATGGAAATCCATCAGGATCAACGGCGAGATGAGCTAGCGACCCACCGTTACCGTGTGCACCTCGAAGTCGAACATCATTGATAATGCAGGCGGACTCGATGGTTTGATCGAGTAGTAACGTCAGATAGCTCGGGAGCCCGACCGCCTCCCCAACCCAGCGTTCTGCCTCGGCAGCCGCCCCGGCGGCGCTGTCGAGGGCAACGGGCAAACCGGTTAGAGACTCCAGGTGTTGAACTATTGGAAAGCTCGACCAGGCGGCCATCGTCTCAGGCGTCACCGATCCCGCCTGCAGGTCCAACGAGCCGATGCTGCTGACGCCTACCGCCACCGGCATGTGAATCTCGCCCGGCTTCGCGGCCATTACCCGTCGGACCAAGCGTTCGAGCGAACGCCACACATCACGATTTGGTGTGCCGACTCGGTCGCGAATCAACACTTCGCCATCCCTGTCGACAATTCCGGCAGCGAGCCGACTCGAGTCCACTACCACGGCGAGGGTCGGCCCATCCACGAAACTCATTGACAAAGAACGTATCGCCGACTGTCCTCGGACGAGTTGTGGGTCTACCCTCTCGTCGGTGGGGATTGAAATTGCCGATGACGGAATCGTGCGGACCAGCGGCGAGGCACTCGACACCGCGGCAATCGACGGGCCAGACCTGCCACCAGAATCGACTCGCAGTTTCGCTGAGTTCTTCGACGCCATCACTTCCAATGTGTCGCAGGTTCTGCACGGCAAGGACGAAACGATCGAACTGGCACTCATGTGCCTGCTCGCTGAAGGCCACCTACTGATCGAAGACGTACCAGGAGTGGGTAAGACAAGCCTTGCCAAAGCGATCGCGGCATCGATCGACTGCTCGTGGAAACGAGTCCAGTTCACCCCCGACCTACTTCCGGCAGACCTGATTGGGGTCAGCATCTACAAGCGCTCGACAGAGTCGTTCCGATTCGAGCCCGGGCCACTATTTGCCAACATCGTGCTCGCTGACGAGATCAACCGGGCTTCGCCGAAGACCCAGTCCGCATTGCTGGAAGCGATGGAAGAGCGCCAAATCACCGCTGACGGCGTGAGCCGGCCACTCGAGCCGCCGTTCATGGTGATCGCTACTCAGAACCCGATCGATCAGGAAGGCACCTACCGACTTCCTGAGAGCCAACTCGACAGGTTCCTCTTACGCATCTCCATCGGATATCCGGCACGAGGTGCCGAGATTCAGATGCTCGAGGCGCAGGGCTCCCTTGGCGCACTGCGCACTCTGGAACCTGTTGTGTCTGCACCTGAGATTCGCGGGATGATTGCCGCTGTTCGCGACGTACACATCGCGGACGCTCTGAAGTCATACCTGGTTGACATCTCTGAGGCCAGTCGCCGTCACCCTGCTATCGAACTTGGGCTCTCACCCAGGGCAACGCTGCAACTCGCCGCCGCTTCTCGGGCTCACGCCGCGGCCAGAGGCCGCAACTATGCAACGCCCGATGATGTAAAGGCAGTCGGTGTCGCCGCACTCAGCCACCGGATCATGGTGCGCGCCGACCACGGCGCCCATCTGTCGCCGCCCGACGCGATTGCCGAAGTCTTCGAAGCGGTTCCGGTACCGGTACCGAAATGAGAGTGGCGCCGTGCTGACGCGCCAGGGCGTTGGTGCCCTCGTCGCTGGCGCCGCGGCACTCATCATCGGCCGCGTCTTCGCCGTCTTGGAGCTGTTTGTCATCGGCTCTGCCTTCTTCGTCGCAGCACTCACAGCACTGCTGTTCGTTGTGCTGAGGAGGCCACGAGTCGAGGCGGTCCGATGGATCCATCCGTCCGTACTTGTCGCCGGCGATACAGGCCGGGTCGACGTACACCTGAGGCACCTTGGACGAATTCGATCGACGGCCTTCGAGTTGTCAGAAACAGTTCGTCGCACCGGTGCACCCGAACACGAGGCGCGACTCCCAGTGGGTTCACTCGCCGGTGGTGCGCAATCATCAACCGGCTACCAACTTCCGACGTCCGTACGAGGGGTAATCGAGTTGGGCCCACTCACTGTGGAAACTCACGATCCGCTCGGATTGGCCCGAACGTCGACCGTCGTGGTCGGTGTCGACGAAGTCGCCGTTGCCCCTCGCGCGTATCTCCTTGACATGCCACAGCTCGGGCAGGGCGTGCTCGGGAGTCTTCTCCTCAACCAAGCGCGCCGGCTTGGCCCGGGCGATTTCCACGGCCTACGCAAGTACGTCGACGGCGACGAACCCCGTTCGATCCACTGGAAGGCCTCAGCCCGATCCGAAGACCTACTCGTCAAAGAACACACCGTCGAGGGGCTCAAGAGATGCACCGTGGTGTTCGATGCCCTCCCTGACTCATATCTGGACGACGCAAGCTTCGAACGCGGGATCACCGCCGCTGCGAGTCTCGTGCACAGCGCCGAGCGGTCAGGCCTCACGACCCGATTCGTCACCGCCGGCGGCATCGACCTTCGTGGCCCGGACGTCGCTGTGAACACGCTGCGAATCCTTGCTCGGATCACCCCCATGTCGGACTCTGTCGGGATACTCGACCGCGACCCTGGCGAAGGGCTCGGGCTGCTGATCGTCATCAGCGGAGGCCGCCAAAGTGCCGGACGGCGCTCGATCCAGTCAGTCATCGACCCAACATTGACACTGATCGACGTGTCGACTGACGAGAGGACGAAGTCCGGGATCGGGGTGTCAGCACGCACTGAGGAGGAGTTCCTGGATTCCTGGCAGCTGTTGACTGGTCAAGGACGCCTCGATCTGGTGGAGGCTGCCTCGTGAACAAATCCAGTGTGCGCCCGACGTTCGTAATGGACCTCTCCGCTTCGTCGGCCCTTGCTCTCTACTCGGCCGCAGTCGCCGCCGGTTTCGCTCGCGTGTTCTCCGGTTGGGACTTCCTCGACAACCTTCTCGTCATCGTTCTCGTCGGCCATGGCTCCTCGCTGATCCTGCGACGCCTACGCGTTTCGGCTTGGTTGGCCGTGCCAGCCACAGTGCTTGTCATGGTGTGGACCCTCGCAGCAATCCACTACCGATTCACGTTTGCGTGGGGCCTGCCGACAAGCGATACCTGGACGCTCTTCCGGGCGGAGATTGACACGATTCAAGATCAGTTCAGCGTTGCGATCGCACCGGTTCTGTACGGCGCCGGGTGGGACATGCTGGCCGCAATCGGGTTGGCAATTGCGGTTCTTCTCGCCGACGTGTTCGCCTTCCGCGCATACGCGCGGGCCGAGGCGCTCGTGCCCGGCGGTGTCCTCTTCGTCTTTATCGGCGCCCTTGGAAGCGACCGCTTGCGTGTACCGCTGACAGTCATTCTGGTGGCAGCCGGGGTTGTGGCAACGATTGTGTTGCGCGCGTATCACTCTCCTGCCCGGTCCTCAGCGATGGGGCGCCAACGCACTCAAGTCAGACTGCTCGTGCCGGCAGCCGTTGCGGGAACAATCACGATTGCCCTCGTCGCCGGCTTCATCGGCCCGCGACTACCGGGAGCCGATGCCGCACCCATATACGAGACTCGGGGCCGCGGTGGCGGCGTGACGGAAGTGATCAGTCCGCTCGTCGACATTCGTTCACGCCTGACCAATCGCTCTGAATCCGAGATGTTCGTGGTCCAGACCAATCTCGAGTCGTACTGGCGATCATCGGCACTTCCGCGCTTCGACGGCACTACCTGGGGCCTGCCCGAGCGCAACCTCGAAGGCGTCGGAGAGCCTCTGACAGATCCACGTCCAGGTACTGAAGAGCTTCGCCAGCAGATCCGCATCGTCAACCTTGGTGGCTCACTGGTTCCAGCGGCACCAGATCCGCTCGAAGCCTCCGGGCCTGACGACCTCCGTTGGGTTCCCGAAACCTCAACTCTCGTCACAGTCGATGACGATCTGGCCACCGGTGATGTTTTCACCATCACATCCGCGTCCCCGCGATTCGACGCTGCGGAACTCGCCGCCACCACCTCGACAGATGCCGGCGACCCGATCTACCTCGAACTGCCGGGCGGCCTGCCCTCGATCGTGGAGGACACGGCCGCCGAGGTCACAGCCGACGCGACAAATTCGTACGAGGCCGCTCTCGCTCTTCAGAATTGGTTCCAGGACGAGTTCGACTACAGCCTCGATGTGCAACCCGGTCACGGCAACAACGCGATCGAAAGCTTCCTGCGCGAACGCGTCGGCTATTGCGAACAGTTCGCCGGAACATACGCCGCCATGATGCGCACAGTCGGGGTGCCTTCTCGAGTTGCGGTTGGTTTCACGTCGGGGAAGCAGATTTCAGAAGGCACATATTCCGTACTCGGCAAGAACGCCCATGCATGGCCTGAGGTGTGGTTCGACGGTCTCGGGTGGGTGCCCTTTGAGCCGACGCCGGGTCGCGGCGCACCTGCTGCGGAGAGCTACACAGGCATCGAGCCACAGCAAGACACAGACGGCGGCGACGGAAATGCCGAAGATGAGAACACCGAGATAGAAGTAGCCCCCACGATCCCGAATGAATCCGCCGACGAAACGCAGGCTCCCAACCTCCCCGAGGATGTCCCCGAATCCTCTGCTGGAGCCAGAGAAGATTCCCCGCAGAACGAAAGCCGGCTCGGACAGTTCCTCGTGGTGCTGATACTCGTTGCCCTCGCTCTCGGTCTTCCTGCGACCGTTCGTTGGTGGCGACTGCGGCGAACCCGTCCGTCGACGGAGCAGCAACTTGCGAGGCTCTGGCGACGCTCACTCATCGCGCTGGAAGATGTCGGAGTTCCACAAGCGGCATCCGATACACCTCTGGAAACGGCCACCGCTACCGCCCAGGACTTCCCGATCGCCGCACGACCAATTCGATCACTCGCCGAGGTGGTGACCGAGGCCGCGTACCGCCCCCTCGGCACTGACGGTTACGACGTGGTCGGCAGTTACGGGTCGAGCACGATCCGAGATTGCAGAAACTGGTGCCGACAGATCGAACGCGCCGTGCGCGACACCATCACGGTCCCCGAACGAATTCGGCGCTATTTCACGCAGTGGGGTTGACAGGCGCTCACGTGTCAGCGATTGGCGTCGTCGTCCACGCCCGGGCGTCGACCGCTCAGCCACGCTGAAATCGGCAGTTGGCCGAGACGCTCACGACCGAGCAATCGAACTTCGGACTCAAGCATGATGGCCATCACCAGGACGAGTACGAAACCCGCAAATGCCACGACGAAACTGACGGCTAGCCCGCCGATCGTGATGACAAGACCGATAACGAGGCCGAGTGCCAACATGATGGACCGCCGACGCGACACGCGGTACCCGCGTTGAGCGAAGGTGGGGTCCTGTTCGAGCTCTTGCTCGATCTGGCGAAGGATGCGTTGTTCATCCTCGGATAGGGGCACGTACTTATCATCGCACGTTCTCCGCCGTTCCTCAACGCAGCAAGCAGTGTTCCTCACACTTTGGGCCACTGGAATGATATGAGAACGGCCCAAATGCCCCATTTTGATGACTATTCCACGTCAGGCCCCCACTGTTGGGCACCCTTGCGAACAACTCGCAAACCTTCGTCTCGGACAGCGCTTGCGGGGCCGATCGCCGACGTGCCGAATCGTTCCCGGATCTCGTCGATCGCGGCCGACCTGGCCCCCCAGTCGGGTACATCGTCAGCAGCTTCCTCGAACGTCAGCTGATGGTGCACCGGGCCGAGGTTCGATCCGGACACTCCAAGTAGCCGGACGCCGGGGCTTGGATCGATCAACTCCATGATTGGGCCGAGTAGTTCCACGATCACCTCAGCTTGATCAACAAACTCGCTGCTCGTCGTTGACCGCGAGATTGTATGAAAGCCCGCAAATCGAACCTTGAGAGTCAAGGTTCGCGCCCCAGACCCTGCCGCTCGAAGCCTCCCGGCAACCGCGTCTGAGAGCCGGACCAGCTCAGTCGTGAGTTCAGCCGCGGTGTACTTGTCGACGTTGTACGTCTCTTCGTGGCCAATTGACTTGGCCTCTCGATCGATCTCAACCGGGCGATCGTCAGCCCCGATGCTCAGCGCCATCAAGTGAGCAGCCTGGGCCTGGCCGAGACTTGCCGACAACACCGCCATGTCAATCAACGCAAGATCGATGACTCGGTGCACACCTATCCGATTGAGCTTTTCAAGAGTTACGGGTCCCACGCCCCAAAGACGTTGGACCGGAAGTGGGTCGAGGAATGCCCTCTCCTTGCCCGGTTCGATGACGATGACACCAGCTCCGGGCTCGATCCGATCAGGCCGTGCAATTGGTTTTGCTTCCACAGAGGCCAACTTGGCAAGGAACTTGTTCGGTGCAACGCCAACTGAACAATCGAGTTCGACCTCAGTACGCACGTCGGTGCGGATATTTTCCGCAATTTGTGGCGCTGGTCCGAGCAGCTTGATACCACCGCTCACATCGAGGAAGGCCTCATCAAGCGAGAGCGGCTCGACCAGTGGTGTGTAACGATCAAGAATTTCGCGGACCTGTGCACTGACCTCTGAATACAGAGCGTGGTCGCCCGCGAGAAATACGGCGTGCGGGCAGCGTCGCTTCGCGATTGCCGACGGCAGAGCTGAATGGACACCGAACCGCCGCGCTTCATAGGACGCGGCCGCGACGACACCACGCCGCCCTGTGCCCCCGACAACGACCGGCTGGCCGACGAGGTCGGGTCGTTTACGCAGCTCGACTGAAACGAAGAACGCGTCCATGTCGACGTGGAGGATCGTTCTCAATTGCTGTTCGCCTCAGCCAGTGGCGCCAGGCGGTTGTCCGCCTGTGTGCGCGTATGTCTTGTTGATGATCTGCCAACGGCCTTCGATCCGCGCAACCGTGAAGTAGTCGATGAAGTCGCAGCCGAAGAAGTCCCGCTCGGCCAAGACAGCAACACCAGCGTCGCCGGTGAGGTCGATCGATTGGATTGTCGCCTGATAGATCGGGCCGGCCGCACCGGGGTTGGATTCGACCATTGACATGAAACCGGAGATCGGCGTGAACGTGTCGTAGGAATCACCAATGTGTCCGGTCATGGTCGCTTCGGAATGAAACGCCTGACGCAGCTTGTTGCTGTCACCGTTTGCGCCCTCGACGTACAGGCTGATGAGCGCACGAACTTCGTCGAGATCCTCATGGTATTTGGACACGTTGCTCCATATTTCGATCGCTTGATGTTCTGGTTGTAGCACCGTCGAACCGGACAGGCAACAAGCAGTGCAATAGACGTCAGATACGATTTCCTGAATGGAAACGGCTCCAGCAACGGACTCCGACCCCTCACTATCTGCACTGCCGTCAGTCGGGGTCAGAGTTGCAGCATTTGCGGCCATCTGCCTCAGCGGGCTCGCCGGAGCCATGATCGGCTACTCGCTAATTGCTCTGCAATGCGAGGGTGACTGCGGTGTCGCCAAGGGATTGGGATTACTCATTGGTGCGCTCACGGCCGCTGTCGGGATGGCAGTCGTCGCGGTTCTGGTGATGCGCGCGCTCGGCGAGTGGCACGAGGTGACTGACCGCGAGCAGGCCGGTCACGCCCCACGATGAACCCTTCTGATGGTGTTGTCTCCGCGGCGCCAGCTTCATTACGCGCATTCGCCGAGAAGATCGCAATCGACGCGGGGCTACTCGCCCTCGAAGGGCGCCGCAAGCTAGGCGTCGGTCAAGCCGTTGTCCACGACACAAAGTCGAGCCATACGGATCCCGTCACCGAATTCGACGAAGCAGCGGAGGAACTACTCGTGGCGGCGATCCGGCAGGCCCGTCCGAATGACACGATCATTGGCGAAGAGGGGGCCGATTACGTCGGAACATCTGGCCTCGAGTGGCATCTGGATCCGATCGACGGAACGGCAAATTTCGTTTATGACCTTCCGGCATGGTGCACATCGGTTGCAGTGGTCGACCGAGATGGACCCATTGCCGGCGCAGTGTCAGCACCCGTCGCCGGCGAGTTGTTCTCCGCCGAACTCGGAGGAGGTTCCACCCTCAACGGGGCTCCGATCCACTGTTCCGCTGCACACGACATTTCGGCAGCACTCATCGGAACCGGTTTCAGCTATCTCGCTCATCAACGGGTGGCACAAGCGAAGCGCGTCAATCGACTACTCCCACAGGTGCGCGACATCCGCAGATTCGGGTCGGCCGCGCTCGACCTGTGCATGGTGGCCTGCGGCCGACTCGACGCGTACTACGAAGAGCATCTCAACTCGTGGGACCTCGCTGCTGGGGTTTTGATCGCCAGTGAGTCCGGGGCGAAAACATCCAACTTCTCGGGTGGGTCGGCGACGCCCGAAGCGACAATCGCGTCTGCGCCCGGTGTCCACGCAGATCTAGTCGCGTTGATCAACTCACCGGGGTCCTGACACCATCTGTCCCCAGTTTGTGGTCCGATTTGTGGCCTGATGCTCGCTATATAGGCACCAGATGCGGCATCATGTGATTGTGAGCACTCGCATTCTGGCCGTCGAGGACGACGAACGAATCCGCTCTGCGGTCAAATTGGCTCTCGAAGACGAGGGGTGGACCGTCGACGAGGCCGAGAGTGGCGAGGAAGCAATCGAGATATTCCAACGTTCGAATCCCAATGTCGTGCTGATCGACATCATGCTGCCTGGCATCGATGGATTCGAGTTGTGCCGTTCGTTGCGTCGCACAAGCGATGTCCCCATCGTCATGGTGACAGCCCGCAACGACACCCACGATGTTGTCGCCGGCCTCGAGGCCGGTGCTGACGACTATCTCACCAAGCCGTTTGCCCCGAAAGAACTGTCGGCCCGGATCCGAGCCCTACTGCGCCGCGCCCGACCGAGCGCCCATGGACACGCTCGTCTCAGTTTCGGCGACCTCGAACTGATCCCTGATGAGGGCAAAGTGCTGCGTGATGGTGAAGAAGTCCATCTCACCAAAACCGAGTTCAGGCTGCTCTGCGAGCTTGCTGAGAGCCCAGGAAAGGTTCTCAGCCGCGAGGCATTGCTCGACAAGGTCTGGGGATACGACTACTTCGGTGATGGACGTCTGGTTGATGTTCATGTACGGCGTCTGCGCACGAAGGTCGAAGCCGACCCGGCGAATCCGCGCCACGTTGTCACCGTGCGCGGTCTCGGTTACCGGCTCCAAACGTGAGCGAAGGCGGCTGGTTTCGTCGCCTGGTCAATCGCTCCCGCCCGGCCGCACTAGGCCTGCGTCGACGCATTCTGTTGGTAATGACCGTCGGTGCTCTGCTGCTCTCGTTGTTTCTCGCGATCACCACCTACGGCCTCACACGGTCGAACCTCGTCGACGAACGAGTCGATGCGGCAATCAGCACCTCGCAACGAAACGCCCAAGGCGTCGAGCGGGATCTGCGGTCCCTCCCGGCAACAGCAGATGTCGCCGGCGCCTCGCTCGAGCGTGTCGGGGTGCAGGACTACCTGATCTGGTACGGCGATGCCTGGACCGGCGGGGCCGCAACATTCCAGAACCCGGAGATCCCGCCAGAGCTCGTCACGAAGGTGATCGACAACGGAGAGTCAGCCAGCCAGATCGTCAAAGTCGGCGACGAACTCAGCGTCGTGGTGGGTTGGGACATTCCGCGTGTCGGATCCTATTTCGAAGCGTTCAGCCTCCAGGAAACAGACTCGACGCTGTCGAGTGTGCGCCTTTCGCTCATTCTGGCCGCCGCAATCACCACCGGCCTCGGTGTGCTGGTCGGAATCTTTGCCGCCAGGCGCGCAGTACGTCCAGTCGCCACTGCAGCGCAGGCGGCGTCTGCTATCGCCGGTGGCAGATTGGACACCCGCCTCGAGTCGACAGACGATCCAGATATGCGAGTCTTGACCGATTCATTCAACGATATGGCCGAAGCACTCCAGGTTCGAGTCGAGCGCGACGCGCGCTTCGCCTCTGACGTCAGCCATGAGCTGCGGTCGCCGCTGATGACTCTGGCGGCCTCGGTCGAGGTGATGGAGGCCAGGCGCGGAGAGATCCCAGACCGTGCCCAGGCTGCACTCGATCTCCTTTCCGGTGACGTCACACGCTTCCAGGGCCTGGTGGAGGACCTCCTCGAGATCTCACGCTTCGACGCAGGCGCAATTCGTCTGCATATGGAAGAACTCCTCGCAGCCGAGTTCGTACGTCAGGCGATCGCCGTCAGTTCGTTGCCGCAGACACCGGTTCATGTTTCTGAGCGCGCTGAACTCGCACTGATACGCGGTGATCGACGTCGGTTGGCGCGTGTCATCGCCAACCTCATCGACAACGCCCGCGCGTACGGTGGCGGTGACCCCGAGGTGTCGATCGATGTCATCAACCCCGACGATGAACCAATCTCACACGTCATGATCGTTGTCGAGGATCGCGGGCCTGGAGTCCCCCAGGAAGAACGCGAATTGGTCTTCGAACGCTTCGCCCGCGGAGGTGGTGCCGGGCGCCGGACCGGCAGCGAAGGAGCAGGATTGGGGCTCTCGCTGGTAGACGAGCACGTTCGGATGCATGGGGGCCGCGTGTGGGTCGAAGATCGATTGGACGGCGAATCCGGGGCACGGTTCGTCATCGAGATCATGGCGACGGAGCTGACCGACTGATGCGATCCTGGGCCCTACTCCCTGTCGCCGTTATTCTGGCAACGATCAGCGCGTGTTCAATCCAGCCTGACGCCTCACCAAACGATATCCCGCAAGAACAACGAGACATTTTCGTCGACCGGGAGACCGGCGACGAAGCTGCCGGATCGAACACGATCTACCTTCTTGTTCCATCCGATCCCGATGAACCACAACGCCTTCGTTCGGTCTCGCGCGACGTTCCAACGACACCCGCTTCAATCCTCCGTTCGCTATTCGCCGGTCCGAATGCCGAGGAGCGAGACGAGCAGCTCGACACCGCAATTCCTGCTGGCCTCGAACTGCTCTCAGCGCGGACGGTCGGCCAAGTCCTCACCGTTGATGTTGTTGATGCCTTCGATGAACTCACATCGGACGGGCTTCGCTTCGCCGTTGCTCAGATCGTTAGCACCGCAGACGGAATCGAAGGCGTACGAGCCGTCCAGTTGCAGATCGACGGTGAACCCAGAGTGTGGCCACTGGGCAACGGAGAGCTGACCGACAGACCACTCACCGTATACGACTACCCCGGGATCATCGAGTCGACTCAGCCGGCCTATCCCGCCATACCCAGCCCAAGTCGCTAGCAGACGGGGAGCTACTGGAGTGTCAAGCGAAGAAGTGTTCCGCGACGTCGTTCACCAGTTTCATGTCGACGGTTCGCGTCTTGCCAACGGCAACTGTTAGATCTTCGTACACGACCTGCTCGCCACGAAGAACGGTCATCTTGCCCCACTGTTGCTCGTGTACGGCATCAATTGCGCCGGCCCCGAACCGCGTCGCCAAGATGCGGTCGTAGGCGGTGGGGGTACCACCCCGTTGGATGTGACCCAACTGAACGACCCGCGTCTCGAATCCGGTCTGTTCACCAATTGTGTGCGCGACGCGAGCTGCAATTCCCCCGAGCCGGACGTGGCCGAATTGGTCGATCTCTTGCTCAGCGATGTCGAGCGTTCCCTTCTTCGGAACAGCCCCTTCGGCGACCACGATGATTGATGCATAGCGACCGCGGTGGTGTCGTCTAGTCAGGCGCTGACACAACTCGTCGAGATCAAATGGGATCTCCGGAATGAGAACCGCGGCGGCTCCTCCCGCAATACCAGCGTGGGTTGCAATCCAGCCGGTATGTCGGCCCATGACCTCGACCACCAACACCCTGTCATGGCTTTCTGCTGTGGTGTGAAGGCGGTCGATTGCGTCGGTGGCAATCTGCACGGCTGTGTTGAAGCCGAATGTCACGTCCGTGCCCTCGATGTCGTTGTCGATTGTTTTCGGAACGCCAACAATCGGGAGGCCGTGTTCGGTGTATAGCAGGCTGGCAATACTCAGGCTGCCGTTGCCACCGATCACGATCAAACCGTCGAGCGCCAGATCTCCGAGTGTGCTCTTCACCTGCTCGACGCCCTCGGGAGTGTCAAACGGACTCCCGCGCCGGGTTCCGAGTACCGTTCCGCCGCGCGGCAAGGTGCCACGCATGGCCTCGATCGACAACGGCATGGTACGGCGCTCCCGGACCCCGTCCCAGGCATCGAGAAACCCGATCAACTCATCCCCATAGGCTCGCTCGCCCTTGCGTACTGCCGCGCGGATGACCGCGTTGAGACCCGGACAGTCGCCACCACCTGTGAGAATCCCTACTCGCACGACAAGTGAGCGTAGGCGTCGCGAGGTCCCGTGCAATGCACAATCCGTTTGACACACTTGGTTCTCTCGAACTGTCACTGCTAGGACTGGCGGTATGGGATGGGACAGCAGCCGATCAGTTCCTTGGGAACGGCTAGTCCGCGAGTGGGTCCTCTATGCGGGAATCATGTCCGCGATCTTCTTGGTCTTTTTCCGTGACAACAATGTGATCGGTGCGCTCGCGGGCGTATTGATCAGCGGACCGCTGTACTTGGCGTTCGGCGCGGTGATGGCAAAATTCGGATATACCCGCAAGAACCTCAAGGAGCTACGCGCTCAGAGCAAGGCCGGAGCATCCGACAAGCAAGGCAACAAGAACGACGAACAGGATGTGTCAGGCGGCAATGGCCGCGGGGGCAAGCCTGCCCCCACGAGCCGCACCTCCAGTGGTTCCAATCGTCCGAATTCCACCAGCAGACGAAAGCGTTGAAACGTAGCCCTCGGCTACATTCGTGACTCGTGACAAATCCATGCGTGATTGCGATTGATGCCGGCACGACGGGGGTCCGTAGCCGGGCTGTTTTCACTGACGACACCCCACGGGTTACCTCATATCAAGAGTTCGCCCAGCACTTCCCGACTCCCGGGTGGGTCGAACACGACGCGACCGAAATCTGGCAGGCCGTCGTCGCCACACTCAACAGCGTCATCAGTGACGTCGGTCAAGACAGCGTGGCTGCAATCGGAATAACCAATCAACGCGAAACGGTCCTTGCTTGGAACAGAGCCACCGGCGTGCCATACGGAAATGCCATCGTCTGGCAGGATCGCCGCACCGCAGCTCGGTGTGAGGAACTGGCGGCCGACGGCTTCCTGCCACTCGTACGAGAACGAACCGGCCTCGTTCTCGATCCATATTTTTCCGGAACCAAGGCGGAGTGGCTGCTGGCCAACCGCGACATTCCCATCGATGACCAACTCGCCATCGGGACAATCGACTCCTGGCTCATCTGGAACCTGACCGGTGGCGCAGACGGCGAACGTACCGGTGACACGGTGTTCGCAACCGACATCACCAACGCCAGCCGAACCATGTTGTGCGATATCCGGGAGTTGGCATGGGACCCTGAACTGTGCGACATGTTGCATGTCCCGATCTCTGCACTGCCGAACATTGTCCCATCGAGTGGTCGAATCGGTCTGACATCCGCCGCCGGCGTTCCACCTGGCATCCCGATCAGCGGCGTTGCAGGTGATCAGCAAGCTGCTCTGTTCGGGCAGGCGTGCACTACTCCTGGCATGGCCAAGAACACTTACGGCACAGGGTCTTTCATACTTCTCAACGTCGGTGAAACTTGCCCAGAGCCGAGTGAGGGCATGCTCACCACAGTCGCGTGGACGCTTGCCGATGGCACGACTCACTACGCGCTGGAAGGGTCGATCTTCGTTACAGGCTCAGCTATCCAGTGGCTCCGCGATGGGCTGAACATAATCGACGATGCCTCAGAGACAGAGCCACTCGCATCGTCGGTCGACGACACGGGCGGGGTGTACGTCGTACCGGCACATGCGGGACTTGGGTCGCCATGGTGGGATCCGTACGCCAGGGGAACAATCGTTGGTATCACACGCGGCAGTGGCCGCGCCGAGATCACCAGAGCTGTCGTCGAGTCGATGGCGTATCAGACCCGCGATGTTGTTGACGCCATGGTCGCGGCAAGCGGGACGCCGATCATCGATCTCCGCGTAGACGGTGGTGCATCGGTGATGAACCTTCTGTGCCAATTCCAAGCCGACCAGTTGGGTGTCACTGTGCAACGACCGATCGATCAGGAAACGACCGCCCTCGGTGCCGCCTATCTGGCCGGTCTGGCTGAGGGGGTGTGGGCGACGATTGAAGATGTTGGCGCCCAATGGACGCTCGAAGCTGAGTTCAGCCCGGGCGAGGATCGAACGATCCCCGATCTGCTTCACAGCCAATGGTTGCGGGCTGTGCAGCGTTCACGCGACTGGGCTGAGCACTGACATCACCCGTCAGAGCGTTCGTCTGCAAGTAACGCATCTGCCAAACGGGCCAAGAGAGAGAACCGAACCCGTTCACGCTCGTGAATCGGGTGGTGAGCACGACCAGCTGCGACAGTGAGCCCCGAGCTGATCAGATGCGCCCAGAAGAGATCACTCGGCGCCGAGTCATCGAGGCCGTCGAGGTGTTCACTTCCCGCTAGAAAGGCGATGAGCCACCCGAGGTCGGGAGAATCGCCGACCTGGGCAATCAGTTCACCGTCACGGAGGACTGCTACCCAATCAGCCTCAGCGAACCGTCGGACACCAGTACACAGCACCTCCAGCCGTTCGCCACGCTGACACTCCGCGATCGCCGCCCCTAACGCCAATGCCGACAAGCTCGCATCGATCCGATCGGCATCAACGACCCGGGTGCTCTCCACTGCCACGCCGTCGACGGCGTCGACTTCAGCGGTCAGGGTGGGGATCAGTTCGGCGTCGGGAAGAAGAACCGTCAATTCGTCGATCGCTCTACCCGCGCCCTGTTCGAGGATCTCAATCGCCAAAACGTCACCTCGGACGGCGCCGATCCGAGTAGCGATCTGCCCGAGCGCGCCGGGACGATCGGGCATCCAGACCCTGACGACAATGGTGACCACGATCTGGCAACGTACTCGGCATTCAGCCGAGCTTCGGGAGCCCTTTTCGCAGATTCCGGATTGCTTGCTGGATTCGCTTCTCGTTCTCGATCAGCGCAAACCGAACAAAACCCTCTCCGCCCGGACCGAACCCGACTCCTGGTGACAACGCGACATCCGCGTCACGAATGATCAGCGAACAGAATTCGACAGAATCCATTTCTGCGTACGGTTCCGGAATGGGCGCCCAGACAAACATCGTTCCACCCGGCTTCGGGATGTCCCACCCGATTCGACCGAGGCCTTCGATCAGCGTGTCGCAGCGCGACTCGTAGGTGGCACAGACTTCTTTCGGGAAGTTCGGCCTCTCGTTGATGGTCACAGTTGAAGCGATCTGAACCGGTTGGAACATTCCATAGTCGAGGTATGTCTTCAGCTTGACGAGCGCCTGCACAACCTCCGCATTCCCCAGCAAGAAGGCACTACGCCAGCCGGCCATCGAAAAGCTCTTTGTCATCGAGTAGAGCTCGACCGCACACTCCTTGGCACCATCAGCTTGCAGAATGCTCGGCGGTTGGTGACCGTCGAACCCGACGTCCGCGTAGGCGAAGTCATTGACGACGATCATCTCGTGCTCTCGGCAAAAATCGACGACGCGCTGCATGAACGCCAAGTCGACCGTGGCACCAGTTGGATTGTGCGGGAACGACATCACAAGCACCCGCGGCTTGGGCCACCCAACGTCATAGGCCGTGGTCAAACTCGCCATGAAGTCGTCGGCGAAGTGCTCACGTTCGTCAGGGTTTGCGAGAAACCGCATTGGTACCTGGCGGAGGTCCGCGCCGGCAAAGAGCGGACCGTAAATATGGATTGGGTAGCTCGGACTCGGGACAATTGCCGCGTCGCCGCGATCCAGCAGCACCCACATGAGGTGACTGAAACCTTCCTTGGAACCAATCGTGTTGGTGATTTCCAACTCGGGATCGAGGTCGACATCCCACTTGTTCTTGTAGTAGCCGGCAATCGCCTCGCGGAGTTTCGGGAGACCGCGGCTCAACGAGTAGCGGTGGTTCTTGGGGTTACGCGCCGCCTCGGCCAACTTCTCAACAGCAATGTCGGGCGAGGGGATGTCGGGGTTGCCGAACCCCAGGTCTACGACATCTGCGCCCTCACGGCGCGCCTCGATCTTCAGTCCGTTGATGATCGAGAACACATACGGTGGCAGATTTTCTATTCGCCTGAACTCCATACCGTTGGACGATACCGGGTCGGGTCTGTGCGAAACTGCGTACGATGCCCAAGATCCCAGCTCCAGACTGCATCCACGTGATCATCGAGATCCCCCGCGGAAGCCGCAACAAGTACGAGATCGACCACGAGGATGGCCGCGTCTACCTCGACCGTCGACTCTTCACTGCGATGGCGTATCCCGCCGACTACGGGTTTCTTCCGGACACTTTGGCGGGTGACGGTGATCCGCTCGATGCGCTGGTACTGCTGGAAGATCCGGTATATCCAGGCGTCGTTGTCGAATGCCGTCCGGTCGGCGTGTTGTTCATGCGCGACGAGGCCGGAGAGGACGCCAAATTGATCTGCGTTCCGCCCAAAGAGCCCAGGTACGCCAACGTCAACGACATCTCCGACCTGACACCTCAGCTGATCGATGAGATCCAACACTTCTTCAACGTCTACAAGGCGCTCGAACCTGACAAGCACTCCTCAGCCTTCGGGATGGGTGGCCGCGAAGCAGCTTGGAAGGAAATAGAGGAATCTCGCGCCAACTACATCGAGCCCTCACAAGTCGAGCCCTGATCGGTCAAGCGCTGGTGTCTGACCGTTCGGCGGGTGAAAGCGTCGGCAGCAGAGCAGCGCCGACTGCTCCGGCCAGTGCACCCCATTCAGCGAACTTGACATGTGGCAACGGGCGAAGATCAGCCTGGTACAAAAGCTCGTGATACCACTTCTTGATCGGGTCGAGATACAGATCTGAGCCATCCGCGAGTCCGCCACCGAGGATTATCGTCTCCGGATCGAGAGCGTTTGTGAGATTCGACAAGCCGAGTGCCACCCAGCGAGCAAATTCGTCAACGACGGCGAGGGCCTCCGGGTCGCCCTCTCGGGCGGCCGACTGAACGTGTTCGCCGCGAACCGCTTGCGGATCACCGCCCGCGTCACGAACAACCCTTTGAAGCCCGTTGCCGGCTGCGGCGTTACGCGCCAACATCGCCAAACCTGACCCGGATGCGTATCGCTCCCAACATCCCCGGCGACCACACGGACAAGGCGGCCCGTTCGGGTCGACAACCATGTGTCCGAACTCGCCGGCAAACCCGTTGTGCCCTCGAACGACTGCACCGTTGGCCACCATCCCCCCGCCGATCCCCGTGCCGAGCGTGATGAGAATCATGTTGTCGACACCCTCGGCGGCGCCAAGCTTCCACTCCGCAACCGCGGCACACGTCCCGTCGTTGTCGACGTGCACATCGCCTCCGAGGCGCTCGGAGATGAGGCGGCCTATCTCGAAATTGGCAACACCATCAAGATTCGGAGCAGCTCTCAGTACTCCCCCACGAGTCACGAGACCAGGGACCCCGATACCGAGACTGTTTTCGGGACCTGCGGAATAGCCGAGCGACTCGGACAAACCGACAAGGACATCGAGCAGCGGCGCGAGGCTGTCCGCGCCACGGGGAGTTTGGCGCTGCTCCTGAGCGATGATCTTGCCGTCAGGCCCGACCGCTACACCTAGAGCATTCGTTCCTCCGACGTCGATTCCGATGCGTCGAGCCGGCACCGCGCCGGCCACTGCGCTCACGCTTCGGCACGCACCTTGAGCTCGCGAACAGTCTTGAGGATCCGAACCTCAGCGCGCCTCTTGATGAAACCGGGCAGGGGTACGGCAAGGTCGATTACGAGGTTGTAGTGGACGATCGTTCGACCCTCCGGCGTCGCTTCAAATCCGAAAGTGCCATCGATCGAGCGTTGAATGTCTCCGCTCAACATGCTCCAGCCCAGTTCTCTTGGGGCATTCGAATAGTCGTACTTCAACGTGTAGTGCGTACTCCGGCCAAGAGCAGAGGCACGAAATTCGACTTCGAGTGGACGACCATCCGCGTCAGTGGCCCGAATACTGACGTCTTTTATGTCGTGGGCCCAGATCGGATAGCTCTTGAGATCGATCGCAACCTCCCAGACGCGATCAGGCGGCGCATCAATGGTGATGATATCTGTCGCTGTCTCAGCCATGGCCTTCATTCTTGTCGATGGAGATGTCGTCGGGGGCAACACCGGGGGTAGAAATTGGCTCTACTGGCAATCTAGCGGTGCCAGCCGGGTCTACCCGCAGTTCGAAGACTCCGTGAAACGCACACCAGAGC
>JADWMG010000121.1 GCA_015767405.1 Actinomycetota bacterium | reverse complement strand
AGCCCGTGGCGCACCGCCCCATCAGCGCGGATACGGTCGGCCTCGATGAATGACCCGACAACATCAACCGAACTCCCCGATCTATCACCGGCGCTCGAACGGCTTCGCGCCCATGTGCTGGAGCATTCGGTGAAGCACGGTGAGTTCGTGCTCAAGTCGGGAGCGACCAGTTCTTGGTTCCTCGATACGAAGCAGACTGCTTGCCGAGCGGAAGGAATCGTTGCCGCTACTGACGCTTTCCTCGAGGTGTTCGAAGACGTGCTGGGGGATATTGATGCCATCGGCGGTCTGACGATGGGGAGTGATCCGGTCGCGTATGGAATTGCGGCGGTCGCAGCGACGCGTGGTCATGTGATTAGAAGTTTCAGCGTCCGCAAGGAAGCCAAAAAGGGTGGAATCACGGGTCGCATTGCCGGAGCTCTTCAACCTGGTGATCGTGTGCTGGTCACCGAAGACACGACGACTCGCGGAACGTCTTTGATGGAAGCCTCCGAACAAGTTGAGGCTTATGGAGCGGTCCCGGTCTGGATGACAGTGTTGGTTGACCGCGGCGGCACGTGTGCTGCCATGGCAGCCGAGCGAAACATCGACTACCGGCCGCTTCTCACAGCTCCGGACATCGGCTTCGGCTACGGCACCTGACTCTGCGCGCTAGTCGGTTACCTCGGGGTGGAGGACCCCGGGATTCAGAATCATGTTCGGGTCGAGAGCATGTCTGATCGCGCGTTGAGCGGCGAGGTCGCCCGCGTCCCGGATGAGATGGAGCCACCGAGTCTTCGCGATTCCAACGCCATGTTCGGCAGAGATCGTTCCACCGAGATCGGCGACACTATTCAGGACTGCCTCAGCTATCCGTTCGGTATTCGTGGCGCCCAAGTAGTTGAGATGCAGGTTGCCCTCGGCGAGGTGTCCGAATGGGATGAGTTGAACGCCGTCGATGTCGGCCGCCCGCTGAGCGATCGTGAGAAGTTCCCCAAGCGATGGGACCGGAACGGCAACGTCGAGCTTGAACGGTGGCCGCCCTGTGCCGGTTGCTCTGGCGCTGATCGCCTCGGTGATGCGGTCTCGGAACTGGAGCAAATCCTCACGGCGAGGGGCCTCAGTTGTCACCGCTGCATCGACGATCCCGGGGGCGTCAGCGATCGCGTCGAGAAATGCACGCGACGGGTCTATGTGGTCGGCGCAGTCGATCATCAGGTAGCACCCGCCCATCGGCGCCGTGATAGGTGGGGAACGGTCGAGATGTGTGGCGACGAGTTCCATCGCCGTCGGCTCGATCAACTCCACAGCGTCAAGCGATGCGACGTGACGTCGAAGCCGTCCCAGCAGGTCGACGGCGTGGTCAAGAGTCTCCACTGCGATTAACGCGGTGATCGTCTGGTTGAACCATGGAACGAGCCTGAGTCTTGCTGCCCTTCGGATCCAGCAAGCAACGAAGGCCAGTGCATGCCGACCGTCTCTTTTGGAAGCCCGGATAGAGAACCGACGATCTGCCCGTTTGCCAGAACGGCCTCGATGCCGAGTACTTGCTGACGCATTGTGCCGAAACGCACGACGCGTGATCCGCCGGCGTTCGTGGCAATGGCCCCGCCGATCGTCGCCGAATCGCGGGCGGCAAAGTCGACCGGCGCATCGAGACCCGTCGAGCGGGCATGGGCACGCCATGCGGCCAGGGTCACACCAGCGCCAGCGGTGACCTGCATCGTGCTCGTGTCGACCGGGCCGAGATGAGCGAGCCGGCTCATTGAGATGACGATCGAGAGCCGACTGCCGGCTTCAGCGGCCCGGGGGACGCCGCCCCCGACGAGCCCGGTATTGCCGCCCTGCGTGATGATGGCGATGTTGTTGGCGTTGCAGTAGCTGACAACCTCGGATGTCTCCGCTGTAGATGCCGGCCGAACAACGGCAAGACATTCTCCGGAGTAGCGGCCTGTCCAATCTGTCTCGTACCCGGCACGTAGATCATCCTCGACGAGTACGTGCGCGGTACCCACGATCGAGCGCAAGTCAACCGAAACGTCAAAGGACATGCCAGGAAGCATGTCACCCTTGTGTCTTCCGCCCCTAGTGACGCACCTAAGCAATGCCGGACAATGTGGGGACACTTTCAAAAGGTCTATTCTCTCGGGAGACCAGACGTAGGACGCAAGAGTAGAAGGACAGCGATGATGGAACAGTTCTGGCGGCGCACCGGCGTCGCGCTCGGCAAGCATTGGAAGATCGTGGCCGTCGTTGTCGTTCTGATAACGGTTGTTCTCGGGTTTGGCGCGCGCCAGATCGAGTTCGCGACTGGTCAAGACAGCTATCTCAACTCAGATTCGCAAATCGCGATCGACAACGTCGCTTTCCAAGATGACTTTGGCGGGGAGACTGTCATCCTGCTTTTCTCGGCTGAGGAGGGATATGACATCAGCGATCTGTACGAGGGCGACAATCTTGCCGAACTGGAGCGGATCAACGCCGAACTTTCAGAAGTCGACGAGGTGTATGCGGTTGTCACTCCGTTGACCGCATTGGAGTTCAGTCGGAATCTCATTGTCGATGGAGGTGGCTCGGCCGCGCTCATCTCCGCCGCCTCTCGTGACGAGGCCGGTGCGGAAGTTAGGCAGGAAGACATCTCGATCGCTCTGGCGCGTTTGGGGACTGCTGGTGACCAGGTCATAGGCAACCCTGCATTCAACGAACTTCTGATCTTCGGTGACGACGGGTTTGTCGTAGTCGATAGTGAGCCGGTGCCCCCAGCCGACGAGGACAGGGCTATTCGACTCTCACTCGCGGGATCGTTCCCTGATCAGCAAACTGCGGTCGGCGGGGTCGTTCTCCAGGGCAACGCCACGCTCGACGAGCAGACTGCCGGCACCAAGGAAGTCCTCGAGATTCTCGACACAACGACATTTGAAGGGTTCGAGCTCACCGTTACGGGCTCCCCCGTGTACCTCGCCGAGATCAACGACTACCTGAAGGGTGGGATGGCGACGCTTGGCCTTGCCGCTCTTGGGGTGATGGCAATCGTCCTCGCCTTCATGTTCCAGGTTCGCTGGCGACTGCTCCCGCTTCTTGCCGTGGTCATCGGCGTGTTGTGGGCATTTTCGATCCTCGGTCTGATCGGAATCGACCTGTCGTTGGTGACGATCTCCGGGCTGCCGATACTCATTGGTCTCGGTATTGACTTTGCAATTCAGATTCAGAATCGCGTCGAAGAAGAGGTAGTTCTGGACAAGGAAGTCCACCCGATCGGTGAGACTCTGGCCAACCTTGCTCCGCCTCTCATCGTCGCCACGATCGCCGGTGTTCTGGCATTCCTCGCCTTGAGGATCTCCAAGGTTCCGATGATCCGCGACTTCGGCGTGCTGCTGGCGGTCGGAGTTGTCGTGTTACTGGTTGTCGGCATCGTGGTACCCGCATCTGTGTTGGGTATTCGTGAGTGGACCAAACCTACGACGGAGCGCAAGCCGTCCGTCGTAGAGCGAATTGTCGTGAAGCTGGGTGGTCTCCCGACGAAGTTCGGGTTGCCGCTGGTGATCATCGCGTCGGTGCTGTTTGTCGGCGGGATCTTCGCTGAGGGGAGTGCAAAGATCGAATCTGATCCGATCAAGTGGATCGACCAGGACAGTCAGGTGGTGGCTGATATCGATCAGCTCGAAGATGAGACTGGGTTCTCATCAACCCTGGGCGTCCTCGTGGTGTCGAACAACGTCTATGACCAAGACGTCATCGACCTCATTTACGACTTCACTACCGACGCTGAGACGCGGCCCGAAGTCGTGACGACTTCAAGCCTTGTGAACACGATGGGCAAGATCATCCAGATCCCCGGTGCGACACCGATTCCGCCCACGTCAGCAGACATCACGGCTGCCCGCGACGCGATGCCTCCCGACGTCGCTCTAGTTCTTTCGCGAGGGGTCGACGACCCGACTGCGACGCAGGTCAATTTGCGACTCGTTGGGGGCAGTCTCGAAGACCGTGCCGTTCTCGTGCAGGAATTGGAAGATGATCTGAACGCGAAGATCGACGCGCTTGATCTTCCTGCCGACAGCATTCTGCTCGTAGATCTGCCGGAGGGCCAAGCTGCCGTCCGAGCCACGCCAGCCGGGCTCGCCACTGTCGGTATCGGCCTGCTCGAGAATCTTTCCGCAAACCGGGCGAACCTCACATACCTCGCGCTCAGCTTGGTGGGCCTGTTCTTGGTACTGCGTTTCAGGAGTCTCTCGAGGGCGCTGCTCGCACTTACTCCCGTCATGCTGGCGGTTGGTGTGTCCTCACTCGTGATCGGGGTCTTCGGATTTACGCTGAGCCCGCTGACAACAGTGAGTGGGCCACTGGTGATTGCGTCGTGTGCAGAGTTCTCTGTGCTCATACTCGGCAGATACCTGGAGGAGCGTCAACGTGGGCTGGAACCGCGCGCCGCATCCAATAAGGCTGCCAGCCGAACGGGCCGAGCGTTCTTCACATCGGCTCTGACAACAATTGGCGGATTCGCCGTACTCATCGGATCGGCGCTCCCGCTGCTTCGTGACTTCGGAATCATCGTCACGCTGAACGTGGCGATTGCGTTGCTAGCCGCGCTCGTAGTGATGCCTCCGCTCTCGGTGTGGGTCGACCAGAGGGGTTGGCTGGGGACCCAGAATCCCGTGGCGGGCCCGACTGAGTCGGTTCGGCTGGCAGCGGCCATTCCCGGCCCGCAGACCGTCGGCGCCGCAGTGGGTGTCGTTGGTTTCGTTGCCGCTGGTGCGGTCGTGTACGCCACGGCCGACACGGATAGCGGCGAGGCAAGTGAGGTCAGCTTCGAAGCGGTTCCATTGCCAACCACGACAACCACAACCACTATCCCGCCGACAACCGTTCCGGGTGTGGAACCGGATGTACTCGATCCGAACGACTTCGGTACGGAGCGACCGGACTCGATTGTTGGAGGAGCGCTATTCGATCTCCTCACTGAGCAAGGCGTTCCACCGAATCAGGCGAACTGCACGATCGAGACGCTCAACAGCCGGATCAGCGACGACGATCTGCTTGCGTTGGGCATCATCACGGCCGAGCCCGAAGCAACCGAGTTCGTCGTGCAGGCAGCCCAGGACTGTGGCATCGACGACGAAACGATCGATGCAGCCTTGGCTGCCTTCGGCGGCGGCTGAGACCGCATCAACTACATCCGTACGCGTTCATTGGCCGGGTCGTAGAACGATCTGATCGACGGCGTCGCATCGATTTTCGTTGTAGCGACTTCTATCTGCCATTTGCCTGCTTCAAGCCATTCTTTGGTGACTCCGTCGGCGCAATTCACGTACCCCATTGCAAGAGCTGAGTCGGCGACGTAGCTCCACATCCCCGATGATGTGCGTCCGACCATTTCACCGTCGCGGTAGATCGGCTCGTCGTGGTATAGCAGCCTGTCAGGATCGTGCAGGCGAAACTGGATGAGCCGTTTTGTGCGAGGTTGGTTGCGCTGCGACTCCAACGCTTGGCGCCCGATGAAGTCGACGTCTTTGTCCCACGCCACGGCAAATCCGAGCCCTGCTTCGAGTGGCGTGTCCTGGTCGGTTATGTCGTGGCCCCAGTGGCGGTAGCCGCCCTCGAGACGAAGGGTATTCATCGCGTGGTAACCGGCGTGGCGGAGCCCAAACGCCTCACCCTTCGAGACGATCGCGTCGTACACGACAGGCCCGTCTTCGTTGGAAAGGTAGATCTCCCACCCGAGTTCGCCGACGTATGTCATTCGTAGTGCCAGGGCGGGGCACCCGGCAATCTCGATATGTTGCGCGGTTCCGAAGGGAAAGTCGTCGTTGGCCAACGAGTTTGGTGTGAGTGTCGTGAGCAGATCTCTCGATAGCGGGCCCATCACACCCAGGATGACGTTCTCGTCGGTCACGTCACGCAACTGCACCTGATGTCCCCGGCACGCCCGACGTAACCAGGTCCAGTCGCGGTTTGAGGAAGCCGCGGCGGTGACCACGAAGAACGATTCTTCGCCGAGGCGCGTCACAGTGAGATCTGCCTCGATCCCGCCACGTTCGTTGCACCACTGTGTGTACACCGCCTTGCCAACGGGAACGTCGATCTGATTGGCGCTGATCCGGTTGAGGACCGTGAGTGCGTCGGGCCCCTCGACGGTGAAGTTGGCGAATGACGTCTGATCGAACAGGCCAACAGCTTCGCGGACGGCGCGGCATTCGATCCCGGAGGCCTCGAACCAGTTCTGTTTGCCGTAGCTGTATCTGTACTTTCGTTCCGCACCTTCGGCCGCGTACCAGTTGGGGCGCTCCCATCCGGCCAATTCACCGAAAACGGCACCAGCAGCATCGATTCGATCATGCAGCGGTGACTTGTGGATATCACGGGCGCTCTCGTACTGACGGAAAGGCCAATGCATCGCGTAGAGCAGGCCAAGACTCTCCGAGATGCGATCCTTCAGATAGGCCGGGTCGGATTGGAACGGGAACGAGCGGCGCGGATCGACGGCCGTGAGATCTGTGGTTGGCACTCCATCGACAATCAAGTCTGCAAGTGCCCAACCCACTCCACCAGCCGACTGGATTCCGACCGAGTTGAACCCTGCCGCGACGTAGCACCGGTCAATTTCGGGCGATTCCCCGAGGTAGTACACGCCATCGGGAGTGAATGCTTCTGGGCCGTTGAAGAACAGCTGGAGTCCGCAGTCGCCGAGCGCAGGCATGCGATGTATGGCGCGCTCGAAGATCGGTCCGACGTGCTCCCAGTCTTCTGGCAGCGTGGCGAAACTGAAGTCGCGGGGGATCTTGTCGAGCTGCCACACCTTGCCGCGAGGTTCGAAGAACCCGACCATCAGCTTGCCTGTCTCCTCTTTGAAATAGGAGTAGCCAGCGGGATCCCGAACAGTTGGCATGCCGCGCTCGACGCCATCCAGCGGCTCGGTCACGATGTAGAAGTGTTCGCATGCTTGTGCCGGCACATGAATGCCGGCCGTGGCTGCCAGGTGACGCGTCCACATCCCTGCGGCGAGCACGACGCTTTCGGCTTCGACGAAACCTTGCTCGGTCTCGACACCGACAATCGCGCCGTCCTTGACACGTAGCTCCTCGACGGCGATGCCTTCGATGACCGTGGCCCCTCCTTGTTTGGCGCCCTTCGCTAGCGCCATCGTGGTATCGACCGGCGATGTCACACCATCGTCTGGGATGTACAGCGCCCCGATCACGTCGTCGATATTGAGCAGCGGAACGCGTTCCCTAGCTTCCTCGGGATCTATCTGGTGGATCTCAACTCCGACTGTCGATGCCATCGAGGCGCCTCGCAGCAGCTCCTCCCAACGCTCTTCGTTGGTGGCGACTGAGATAGACCCTGGTGCTCGAAATCCGGTCGCCTGCCCGGTCTCGGCTTCTAAGTTCTTGAACAACTCGGCAGAGTAAGTGGCGAGCTTTGTGAGACTGTGGCTCGACTTCAGTTGGGAGACGAGGCCAGCGGCGTGCCACGTCGTACCGCACGTCAGCGATCCTTGCTCGAGGACCAGGACGTCTGAAACACCCCGCTTCGTGAGGTGATAGGCAACGCTGCAACCGATGATGCCGCCACCGATGACGACGACTTGCGCCCTGCTCGGTAGTGATGGGCTCACGGTGCGAGTACCCGTTCGCGACGGAAGCGCACATCAGCCGGTTTTCCGGCGTCCATCTCGCGTGCATATTGATGGCCGGAGTAGACCGACGTGGCGATTGTCCCGGGTGCGGAACAATCGCCAATTCGTTGGATGTCGATGCGTCCGACCAGTGAGTGGTACAGCGAGTCAACTGGCACTCGCGATGTCGTCATCACGACGCTCGTAGCCTCGACCTCTCGTAAAGCGCCGGTGTAGATGCACTCCAGCGAGGCCGCACCCTCGCCAACGCGAGCGAGCGATGTTCCTGTCGCGATGGCGATGCCGAGACCGAGAATGCGCTCCTGGATTCGGTGCTGTTCCTCTGTGTGGCTGGTCCACGTGGATATTTCATTGGCAGGGGTCACCAGCGTTACGTCGAGGCCCGCGCGTCGAAGCTTCTCGGCAATGACACCACCCATGTAGTAGTGATCGTCGTCGAACACGACGACCGGCCCTGTCGGAAGCACACCGGCCATGATGTCGTCGGGCGTGATCACCGAAGGCTGATTCCAACCTTCGACGGGTACTTCGAGCCAGCGGCCGGTCCCGTCGCGGCGCCACTTCGCTCCGGTCGCTATCACGACCCGATCGGCTCCGAACTCGAGGATCTGTTCCTCGTCGACCACGCTGTCGAGGTAGAAGTCGACATTGGGTAGCTTCGCGATTTGTGTGACGCGCCAGTCGCGTACTCGCGCGTACTCCGCTAGTCCAGGGAGGGCAGATTCGAGGGTGACGCGTCCACCGAGTTGCTTGCGCGCTTCGGTCAGGGTGACGTCGTAGCCCCGCTTGCCCAGCGAAACTGCCGCCTCGAGTCCCGCCGGGCCGCTTCCCACGATGAGAACACGGGAATTCGAACCCTTCACGGGTATCCGCTCTGGATGCCACCCCTTTCGCCACTCTTCTCCCATAGTCGGGTTCTGAGTGCAGCGAATGGGGGAACCGTTCTGATCGCCCGCGTAACAGATGTTGCAGCCGATGCACTCCCTGATGTCATCGTCGTTTCCCTCAGCGATCTTCTGCGGGAGAAACGGATCGGCGATCGATGGGCGGGCCGCTCCAACGAGATCTACAACGCCCTGGCGGACCAGCCGCAACATGGTCTCCGGTGATGTGAATCGCCCCACGCTCACTACAGGTTTGCTCGTTACTTGCTTGACCCACGACATCGTCGCTTCCAAGCCGGCTTCCTGCACGAAGCGCGAGGTACCCATCTCGTAGCTGTAGTCATGAACCGTTATGTCCCAGAGGTCGGGCAGTTCGCCGAGTAGCTCGATCACGGCTCGAGGTTCGACCGTGTCGTGATCGTCGTCGGTTCCGCCGGCACTGGCGGCAAAGCGCACGGCCACCGCGCAGGAATCTCCAACCGCCTCCTT
>JADWMG010000120.1 GCA_015767405.1 Actinomycetota bacterium | reverse complement strand
GCCACCTCGGCCGATCCGGAAGTGTCGGCCGCCAGAGGGAGCGCGACCGATGCGAACCCCTCTGCCACGTCAGTATCAGCGTGTATGACAACCTTCGCATCCATCGCAGGGTCGACCAGCAGGTCGGGTAGTTCGATGGTTGCACCCCGTGGCGTGAGTGAGCCGAACCGATCAATGATGCCCCGCTCGATGACCTCGGGGTCGATGTCGCCTACGACCACAACCGCTGCATTGTCAGGCCGATACCAATCGTCGTAGAAGCTACGCAACGGAGCTGAATCCATCGAGTTGATCGCATCTTCGGTCCCTATCGGGTCACGACCCTCGTATGGCGATCCATTCAGGAACAGATCCTCGAGGGCATCGAAGATACGGCCGCTAGCGCTTGCCTCAGACCCACGCCACTCATCCAGCACGACGCCACGCTCGCCCTCCACCTGTAATTGATCGATCGTCGCCGCCGACAACCATTGCTCGAGAACGTCCAGCCCGGTGTCGACGACATCGTCGTCTTGCGTGGGCATAGTCAGTTGGTAGACGGTCTCGTCATAGCTCGTGTAAGCGTTGATGTCGGCACCAAATCCAGCCCCAAAGCTACGAAGAACAGCGACGAGTTCATTCTCGGGAAATTCTTCGGTGCCGTTGAACAGCATGTGCTCGAGGAAATGAGCACCTGCTGTTTGTGAGTCGTCTTCCAGTGCCGAACCGGCGTCGATCGCCAACCTCATCTCGACGCGCCCACCTGGGTTGTCGTTGTCACGGATCAGATATGTGAGACCGTTGTCAAGCGTGCCAATGACAATCTCAGGATCGGGATCGCCGACGGTGGGAAGGCCGTCTGCATCGGGCGCAATGATCGGTGTGGAACCGTCGACCGACTCTGCAGGGTTGGTGTTCGCGGGAATCGTGCTCTCGGTAGTCGTCGGCTCTCCGGCCGGATCGCTCGCGGTCGGGTTTGGCTCGACAGAGACATCGGAGGTCGGAGTGCAGGCCGCAACAGCGAGGCCGAAACCAACCACAAGTATCTGCCATCGACGCGCCCGCATGTTGATCACATCGGCAGGCTATTGCCGCCAACCACGGCGGGGACGTCGTATCTACTTCGCACTTTCCGAACTCGGCGTGGGCGGGCCTCTACGCTCAGTGCGTGGACCTCCCCCCGCCGACAACGTCCACCGATACGTCTACGCTCCCCGCGCCAACCCCGAGCAGGCTTGATCACTACGACATCCCGCTGCGGATTCGTGGCCTCACAAAAAGCTACGGAACAACTCGAGCACTTGACGAACTCAGCCTCGACGTTTCGCTGGGGGCTTGCTACGGGCTCGTCGGACCGAACGGCAGCGGCAAGTCGACAACGATGCGCGCTGTGGTCGGCCTCGTTCGACCTGATGCGGGAACCATCGAAGTGTGTGGTGCACGAGTCGACAAAGAGGTCATGGCCACTCGTCAAGCGATGGGAGTCATGCTCGATCCACTGCAACTGTTCGATCGGTTGAGTGCCTGGGAATTCGTTGACACCATCGGATCTCTTCGCGGGCTCGACGCCGACACCGTGCGGACCCGATCGGCTGAGCTATTCACCGTGCTCGACCTGACCGGCGATGCCGACCGGCCGATCGCCGGATACAGCCACGGTATGCGTAAGAAGACCGCGCTGGCCGCAGCGCTCCTCGCACGTCCACAACTACTGATGCTCGACGAGCCGTTCGAGGGGGTCGATCCCGTCTCGACGCGAGCGATGCGACGGATGCTCGACCAGTTTCGTGCCGGGGGCGGAACAGTGGTTCTGTCGACTCACGTGATGGACATCGTGGAAAGGGTCTGCGACGAGATCGGCGTCATCCATCACGGCCGACTCGTCGCCTCAGGCCCGATCGATGAGCTGCGCGCCGGCAGGCGACTGGAGGATGCCTTCATCGATGTGGTCGGGGCCGAGGACCTGGGCGGCAGCACACTTGACTGGCTCGGCTGACCACAACAATGAGCGATGGCCTGACCACATCCGAGATCATCACGCTCTTCACCCACTTGCGATGGACCATGTTGCGCGGAGTACTTCGGACCAAAGGGGCCCAGAAGTGGGCCGTGGTGATCGGGTTCGCTTCGTCGATCGTCATTGGCACGATCGCAGGGGCGGCACTCTTGGTCGCCGGACGACGAACCGACGACCCGACGACGATGTTCGTCATCTCCGCTACGGGAATCACCTTCATCGTCGTGATGATCGGCGTAATCGCCGGGGTCACACAGCCGGTCGATCCGCGGGTTCTCGCAACAGAGCCGCTCACCGATCGACAGCTGGGCTTGGGCCTTCTAGCAGCGTCTGCGGTGGGGCCACCAGGGCTTTCGGCCGTGCTCGTAGGAGTGGGCCTCTTCGCCGGAGCAGCACGGGGGCCACTCTCGTGCATACCGGTCGGGCTTGCGGTCCTCGCTTTCATGCTGACGTTGCTTCTGGTGTCTCGATCGACGATCAACGCGCTCGGACTATTCGCTACCCGATTCCCACGTGCAGGACAGATCGTTGTCGGACTCTCGAGCCTTGTGCTGTATGCCGTACTGCAACTATTTCCCCGGGTCGCCGCCACACTCGATGAAGGCCAGCAAGACCGCGTTGCGGACATCCTCGCATGGATGCCGCCCGGTCAGATTGGAGTAGCGCTGAGCGTGGCCGGAGAATCGCCCGGTCAAGCAATGGTCCACGTCGGAATCGGCGTCATCTGGCTGATCCCACTCGTATGGGTCTTCACATGGACCACTCGTCAACTCATCATGTCAGTCAAACGCAGCGAGGCACGTTCCACGCGAAAGC
Source organism: Actinomycetota bacterium (assembly GCA_015767405.1). GTDB lineage: Bacteria > Actinomycetota > Acidimicrobiia > Acidimicrobiales > Ilumatobacteraceae > Sva-07. Next base: position 4,700 of record JADWMG010000120.1, on the reverse strand, counting down.
GGGCCGGTGAACGGCGGCCTCTGTCCGCGACCGCGCGGTGGCTGTGCGGTACTGGTGCCACGGGTGCCTTGGCCTGGCGTGGGGTGCTGACCCGCATGCGCACGCCACGCACCGCACTCGAGACGTTCACCGGGGCGGGCATCGGATTGGCAATCGTTCTCGTACCGGCGCTGACCCGCACCGAGGCGGGCGCCGGAGCAGTGCTTGTCGGCGGCGCCGTACAGCTGGCAGTACTCTTCATGGCGGGCAACAGCTTCGGGTCCGATGGCCCGGCACTTGCCAACGAACTCCTCACCGGAGTTGATCCAGAAGTGATCGTTCGCGCCAAAGCTCGCTCGGTGATGGTCGTCGCCGCCCCGCTCGCGATCGTCGGGCCTCTCATCGCCGCAGGGGTCACCGGTGAGTGGAACTATCTACTGGCGGGCGTTCTGGTCGGAGTTGGTGGGCTCCTCGCTGGAACAGGGGGCGCCATGGTGCAATCAACCCTCGTGCCGGTTGCCATCCCGGAGGGGGACAACCCATTGGCCAGCGGTGACTCCGGCAAAGGATGCTTCGCGGGGCTAATTCTCGGCGGCGTTCTTCTGACTCTCGCGATTGTGACCCTCCCCGTTGCACTCGCACTGCTGTGGGCCCTCGACCGCCAATCGGTGGTCCTGGTAACCGTCTTCGCTGCTGCCACCCTCGGCGCCGGCGTGTTGGTATTGCAGGGCGGGATCCGATATGCGACTCGAAAATGGCGCTACAAGGAGCCAGAGATCTACGCCGCCGTGGTCCCCGTACGGTGACTTGAGTAACCTTTCCGCATGGACGAAACGACCGTGACGGCGCCCGCTGAAATCGACGACGCATCGACAGCAACGACAACAGCTGATACCGACAGCGAACTCATCGATGATGAGCTACTCGTCGAAGAGATCTCCATTGACGGGATGTGCGGCGTCTACTGACGTCATTGCCTTAGTCGACCACCGATGCTTGACCGCCGTTTGACGCTCGATTCGCAGGTGGCACTGCGCCCGGAACCATTCGGTGCGCTCGCCTATCACTACGGCAACCGCAAGTTGATCTTCCTGAAGAATCCCGACGTCGTACGCGTCGTGCAGTATCTCGATGACAACGAAAGCGACGCATGCACGATCGCCGAGGCACTGATTGCTTGCGACATTGCCGAATCGCGCTGGCCCTCGTTCGAACGTGCACTCGATGCCCTCACCAAATCGGAGATGCTCCATGAGCATGAACAGATCACCACTGGTTGAACAGCTCAAAGGTGGCCTCGATGCGCCGATCTGCCTGACCTGGGAGCTGACCTACGCGTGCAACCTCGAATGCGTCCACTGTCTGTCGTCTTCGGGTCGTCGTGATCCTCGCGAGTTGACCACCGAGGAGGCCAAGCGCGTACTCGACGAACTGCACGACCTGCAGGTGTTCTACATCAACATCGGCGGAGGCGAGCCGATGATCCGGCGCGATTTCTTTGAGTTGGTCGACTACTCGATCTCTCGCGGAATCGGGGTCAAATTTTCCACGAATGGTGCATTCATCGACGCTGACAAGGCCATGCGGCTCGCAGCAATGGACTACCTCGATATCCAGATAAGTCTGGACGGCACCGACGCGATCACAAACGATGCCGTGCGAGGTACAGGGTCTTACGACACTGCCATCCGCGCCATGAATCACCTGCGCGACGCCGACTTCGGTGAGTTCAAGATCTCGGTTGTCGTTACACGCCACAACGTCGACCAACTCGATGACTTCAAAGAACTCGCCGACAACTTCGGGGCTCAGTTGCGCATCACCCGGCTCCGTCCATCGGGCCGCGGCGCCGATTCGTGGCACGACCTGCACCCGACCAATCCCCAGCAGCTACAGATCTACAACTGGCTGCTAGCCCACGGTGACAACGTGTTGACGGGGGACTCGTTCTTCCACCTCAACGCGCTCGGTGAAGAGCCGCTCCCCGGACTCAATATTTGTGGAGCCGGACGAGTCGTGTGTCTGATCGACCCTGTCGGCGATGTTTATGCCTGCCCGTTCGTGATTCACGACGAGTTCAAGGCTGGGTCCGTTCGCGACGAAGGTGGATTCGCCCAGATCTGGAGGCGGAGTGAATTGTTCACCGAACTCCGTGAGCCGCAATCTGCCGGGGCTTGCGCCTCATGTGGGAGTTTTGACGCCTGCCAAGGCGGGTGCATGGCTGCCAAATTCTTCGTGGGAATCCCACTCGCAGGCCCAGATCCAGAATGCGTTGGAGGCGAGGGCGAGGCAGCGATGCTGGCAGCGAGCTCAGCCACCGGTTCGGCGGTGCCCCGGCCGATGATGGATCATTCCAAGCCGGGCCGGTCAACCGAACCCGAACGAGTACCGGTCACCCTCGCTCGCCGCTGACACGAGTTGCGGTGAGCTTGGCCGCGAACAGGTCGCGCTCAAGCTAACCGCAGAGACCTCGCACGAGTTGCGGTGAGCTTGGCCGCGGACAGGTCGCGCTCAAGCTAACCGCAGGCGCGGCATTGGAAGTTCGGTTGGGTGGGCAGCCGCGTGAGACAATCGACAACCGTGTTCTTCCTCGTTGTGATCGCCTATGTCTTGGGAACGTTTCCGAGCGCGATCCTCGTCGCGCGCGCGAACGGGGTTGACATCTCCACATTCGGGTCGGGAAATCCGGGCGCATCGAATGTCACTCGCGCGCTCGGCTGGCGCAAAGGAGCCTTTGTGTACGCGCTAGATGCGGCAAAGGGCGCCCTGGCGGCTGGAATGGGTCTGATTGCGGGCGGCCTCCCGCTCGCATACTGGTGCGGGGCTGCGGCGATCGTCGGCCACATGTTCCCGGTCTTTCGCCACTTCCGCGGAGGGAAGGGCGTGGCGACGGGGTCAGGCGCGCTTCTAGTCGTTCAACCGATCCTGGCTCCGCTGGCAGTCGCGCTCTGGTGGATCGTGACGAAGCTGACCGGCAAAGCCGCACTGGGTTCAGTGATCGCTGTAGCACTCGTGCCTGTCGGACTCATCTGGGAGGGCGCCCCAGCTTGGGAGTTCTTTGCAGTCGCTGGGTGCTGTGGCCTCATCCTGCTCAAACACTCGGGCAACATCGTGCGGCTGGTCCGCCGGGACGAGCACTCCCTCAGCAAGAACTGACACACTGATGCTGCTGCTGTCCCCATACGCCGTCGGACCGAGAACGGCACCGAACCGAGTGATGTTTGGTCCGCACGTCACCAACCTCGGCGACAACAATCGTACGCTCACGAACCGCCACGTCGCCTACTACGAACGACGTGCCAGGGGCGGCTGCGGAACGATCGTGGTCGAGGGCGCATCGGTTCACTCATCCGACTGGCCCTACGAGCGCGCTCCACTTGCCGAACGCTGCGGGGAGGGATGGGAGCAAATCGTGTCTGCGTGCCGACCACATGGCTCACTCGTCATCGCCTCGCTCGATCATGCCGGGGGGCAGGGGTCATCGGCTTATAACCAGGCCCCATTGTGGGCGCCCTCGAGAGTGCCCGAGGTCAACACTCGTGAAGTACCCAAATGGATGGAGCCCGCTGACATCGAAGCAGTGATAGAGGGCTTCGCAAGCGCGGCGAGACGGGCCACCGATTCAGACCTCGACGGCGTCGAGATCAACGCCGGCCAGCACAGTCTCGTCCGCCAATTCCTGTCGGGTCTCACGAACCAGCGCGATGACGAGTGGGGACAGAACCGGACTCTGTTCGCGACCCGAGTAATCGCCGCGACGCGAGCCGCGCTCGGCAACAATCGGGTGCTCGGGTTAAGGCTGTCGTGCGATGAATTGGCGCCTTGGGCGGGCATCACCCCGGAGATGGCACCGGAGATCGCAGCGGAACTGATCGCGGCTGGAGTCGACTACCTAGTGGTGACGCGCGGCTCCATCTTCTCGGCCGAGAAGACGCGGCCGGACTTCCACGAGCCGCCGGGATTCAACACCGATCTCTGCCGAACGCTGAGCGATGCCGTTGACGTCCCAGTAATTCTCCAAGGATCTGTTGTCGACCCGAAGCAGGCCGAGTGGGCGCTCGGCGGCTACGACGATCCAGCACTTTGTGCCGGAGTGGAGATGACGCGGGCGCAGATCGCCGACCCTGACCTAGTGTCCAAACTCACCCGCAACGAATGCGAGCTGGTTCGCCCCTGCACCAGATGCAACCAGACTTGCCAGGTTCGCGACGCCCGCAATCCGATCGTGACCTGTATTGCCGAACCGACGAGCGGACGGGAGACGGAAGACCCCGACTGGTACGTACCGGCGACACACACTCGCGATGTGATCGTCGTGGGTGCCGGGCCCGCCGGCTTGGAGACCGCCAGGGTTGCCACCCTGCGAGGTCACCGTGTAACCGTCATCGAGGAAGCTGACCGCATCGGCGGGCTCGCACGCATCGCTGGCCCGAACGGCGCTCTGATCGACTGGTACGAACGCGAACACGCTCGACTCGGCACCGATATCAAGTTGAATACCGACTCCTGGGAGATGCCGGATTCTGATCTGGACACCCACCCTGTCGTCGTCCAATGCACGGGTTCTAAGCAAGGGGTCGCGCCATACGAGACCAATGACGACGCCGGAACAATCTCCGTGTACGACATCGTGGATGTTCGACAAGCCTTGGTCATGCTGCCAGATTCGGGGGACATCGCTGTGTTCGACCCGATCGGGGGCCCGATCGGGATCGCGATGG
>JADWMG010000002.1 GCA_015767405.1 Actinomycetota bacterium | reverse complement strand
CTGTTCGGTGATCCGGCGCGGAGGGCGATCGCGTCGTCGGTGCTGTCGACGAGTTTCACTGTGCAACTCGGTGCGTAGTGCGAAGCGAGCATTCCGCTCGCCCGAGCAGGGCCAGATGCCTCCGCAACCAGTCCACTGAGCAATCTGTGCACATCTTCGGTCTCGATGCCACCGGAGCGAAGAATCTGTGGCGGCACGGTGGTGCAGTCGACGATCGTGCTCTCAACCCCTACGGGGCACGGCCCTCCATCCAGAATTGCGTCCCGCATGGGGTCGAGGCGGTCTCCGAGGTCACGCAGCACGTGCTCGGCCGTTGTTGGACTCACCGATCCGAATCGGTTTGCCGACGGCGCGGCGAGACCGACTCCGAGGCGGCCAAGTAGGTCGAGAGTCATTGGGTGTGCAGGCACCCGCAGCCCAATGGTGGCGCGTCCGCCGGTAACTACGTCGAGCACCTTCGAAGCTCGTGGCACGACAATCGTGAGCGGTCCAGGCCACGAAGCCTCGATGAGAATGCGAGCTGGCTCGTTGAGCTTTTCCGTCCATTCGCCAAGTTGGTTCGGTGATCGAAGGTGGACAATGAGCGGATGATCGGAAGGGCGTCCCTTGACTTCGAAGAGCCGGCGAACGGCATCCGGGTTGGTTGCGTCTGCAGCGAGCCCGTAAACGGTTTCCGTGGGTATGGCAACGAGCCCTCCGGAGCGGATTACATGCTCTGCGCGTGCGACGTCATCTGTGAGGAGCGCCGCATTCGGTGGTCGTTCTGTCATCAGACAGCGTCGAGGAATTCGAGAGCTGCATCAAAGAAACCGAAGTCGTCGGTGGTGGCGAAGTGGTCGACACCCTTGAGTGTTGTGCACTGCCCATTCGGGAACGCCGCGGCCAGAGCATCGCCCGGATAAGTGAAGTCTTGGTCCCCGATGATGACCATCACTGGGCAGGTCACCGTGGCCATCTGCTCAGCAGTCAGCAGGGGTGCCGGAGGTCGTTTCATTACAGCGTTCAGTGCCCCGAGGTCATTTCCGGGCTGTTGGGCGTACTGAGCGAAGAGACGCACAGTGTTGTCGAGTGTCGAGGGGTCGCCGCCGCCAGCTACGAGGTCCAGGCCTTCGATGATCTGGCGTGTTCCGGCTTCGTCGCGCTTGAAAATGTTGGACCCGACCCCTGCGAGAATCAAGCGGTTGAATCGTGTCGGGTTGTCGATGGCGGCGCGAAGCAAGGTCATTGCGCCCAGTGAGAAACCGACTGCGTCGACCGGCTCATCGGGCAGGGCCTCGACGATTCTGGTCGTCAGATCTCCATAGGCGTCCGGGTCATGCGGCTTAGGAGCATCGCCATGTCCCAGGAGATCGATCCCGATGACAGATGCGCCCGAATCTTCGAGCAGAGCCGTGAACCCATTCCGTTGCCAAGTGGCCGAGAAAGATCCACCCCAACCGTGAATCAGCGCAACAGCCGTCACATCGACACGCAGGAGATGCTGGAGAACACGATTGAGGGTGCCATGGACTCGCAAGACTAGGCCCTATCCTGTGGACGCTTCTACAGGAGAGACCACTACCAATGCGCATGCTCCATCAGGACCCAGGCTTCGACCTGACCTACAACGACATCTTCATGGTCCCGAGCTTGTCCGACGTTCCGTCCAGGATGAGCGTCGACCTGACGACTCCAGACGGCATCGGAACGACGATCCCGCTTGTCGTTTCGAACATGACCGCTGTCGCCGGCAGGCGGATGGCGGAGACGGTCGCCCGCCGGGGTGGAATTGCGATCCTTCCCCAAGACATTCCGATCGACGTGGTCGTGAAGGTGATCGACTACGTGAAGCAACGCCACACCGTTTTTGAAACACCGATCACCCTTACAACCGACGCGACGATCGGCGATGCACTCTCGCTCATCTACAAGCGCGCTCATGGAGCGGTCGTGGTCGTGGACGATGGGGATCCAGTCGGCGTGTTTACGGAGAACGACGGTGACGGCTTCGACCGTTTCACACAGCTCGGCAACATCATGAGTTCGAGTTTGCACATTTTGAGTCCCGACATAGAGCCCGTTGCCGCGTTCGACTACCTCGGTAAGAACCGCCTCCGCGTCGCTCCCGTTGTCGACGCTGACGGCCACCTGCTCGGAGTTTTGACCCGGGAGGGAGCCCTTCGTTCGACTATCTACGATCCGGCAATCGATGCTGACGGCCGACTGATGGTGGGCGTTGCTGTCGGAATCAACGGGAACCCAGCCGATCGAGCGAAAAGGTTGACGCGTCACGGCGCCGACGTATTGGTAATCGACACTGCGCATGGGCACCAGACCCGGACATTGCAGGCCATCGAGGCCGTGCGCGCCCAGCTGCCTGAGGCGAAGATCGTCGCGGGCAATGTTGTCACGGCCGACGGAACACGGCAACTGATCGAGGCAGGTGCCGACATAGTGAAGGTTGGCGTTGGACCGGGGGCGATGTGTACGACCCGAATGATGACGGGTGTCGGCCGACCACAGTTCTCTGCCGTCGTTGAGTGTTCGACTGAAGCGAAGCGATTGGGATCTCACATCTGGGCAGATGGCGGCGTGCGATTCCCTCGCGATGTCGCATTGGCGCTCGCCGGTGGCGCGGCAAATGTGATGTTCGGTTCGTGGCTTGCCGGAACCTACGAATCAGCAGCGGACACTTTGCGCGACCCCGAGGGGCGGCTGTACAAGGAGAGTTTCGGGATGGCGTCGAACAGGGCTGTGAAGAATCGGACTCAGAACGATCACGGGTTTGAGCGAGCTCGGAAAGAGCTGTTCGAGGAGGGGATCAGCACCTCGCGCATGTACCTCGACCCGGATCGCCCGAGCGTCGAAGACATCATCGATCAGATCGTTGCCGGGCTGCGATCAGCGTGCACCTATGCCGGCGCCGGCACGATTCCGGAGTTCCACGATCGCGCAGTTGTCGGAGTGCAGAGCACTGCTGGCTACGACGAGGGGCGGCCACTGGGGGTTTCGTGGTGAACGAGTCAGCAGACCAACTCATCGTTGCAATTGATGGTCCAGCGGGTGCAGGTAAGAGCACGGTCGGTCGTGCCGTAGCTGAGCAACTGCACTTGGAATATCTCGATACCGGTGCCATGTACCGATCAGTCACGTTTGCCGCCTTGCGACGTGGCCTCGATCCATCTGACCAGGAAGCCGTCGGTGCACTGTCCGAACAGATCGAGATAGAAGTGGATCGAGAGCGAGTGCTCGTTGACGGTGTCGACGCGACCATCGAGATACGCGGGCGCGAAGTCACTTCAGCAGTAAGTGCTGTCGCCGCTAACAGCAGGGTTCGCGCCGAGCTGGTTCGGCGCCAACGTGCATGGGTAGCCGAGCACGGCGGCGGTGTTGTCGAAGGCCGCGATATTGCTTCGGTGGTGTTCCCCGATGCGACGCTGAAATTGTATGTAACTGCATCGGCGCGGGTGCGTGCCGAACGCCGCGTGGCCGAGATCGGTGGCGATGTTGATGAGGTCGAGACGTCGATCATCGGCCGCGATCGCCAAGACTCGACACGGGTCGATAGTCCGTTGATCGAGGCATCGGGCGCGGTCGCCGTCGATACGAGCGACTTGAGCATTGACGAAGTCGTCGCACAGGTGATGGAGCTGATTCCCTCATGACCCACACGAAAACGGATCTCGCTGATAACTCCTGGGGAGGTCGTGTGGCATACACGATCTTCCGCGGTCTCGTGGTGTGGCTGACCCGACTGATAACGAGGCCGACGATCAGCGGGCTGGAGAACCTTCCGAAATGTGGCGCCTACGTCATCGCTCCGGTCCATCGCAGCTACGTCGACAGCCCGATCATTGCCTGTATCACTCGGCGCCGAATCCGGTTCATGGGCAAGGAGGAAGTCTGGAAGTACGGGCCGATTGGATGGTTCGTATCGGTAATGGGCGCGTTTCCCGTGAGTCGCGGAACAGCAGATCGTGAAGCGCTCAGGAGGTGCGTCACTGTTCTGGACAACGGTGAACCTCTCGTCTTGTTCCCCGAAGGTGAACGCAAGGACGGCCCTCTGATCCAGCCGCTGTTCGCAGGCGCCGTTTTCATTGCAGCCCGCGCCGGCGTCCCGATCGTCCCGGTCGGAATCGGCGGCTCGGCACGGGTGATGCCACGCCACGCCAAGATGATTCATCCGCAGAAAGTGCATATCGTCATTGGCGAGCCCATCCGCCCGGAGGTCAACGGGTCCGGTCGTGCCTCGCGTCAGACCATCAAGGACACGACCGATGAGTTGTCGGACGAGCTGCAGCGTCTGTTCGACCTGGCACAGTCTCGCGTCGGTTGAACTCCGGCGCGGTCAGCCTGTGAGAAACGACGTCAGGGCATTCGACAGGTGAACCGGATCATCCACGCCACACAACTCTCGCGCTGAATGCATCGACAGTTGAGGAACACCCACGTCGGCCGTGGCGATTCCTAGGCGTGTCGCTGTCAGTGGCCCGATGGTCGAGCCACATGGCATGTTGTTGCGTGATACGAAAACTTGCCACGGCACCCCTGCCGCCTCGCAGGCACGTTGGAACTCGGCGGCCGTGTCAGCTGATGTTGCGTAACGCTGGTTGGCGTTCACTTTGAGCGCTGGTCCGGCGTTGACGATCGGACGGTGGTCAGGGTCGTGGCGTTCCGGATAGTTCGGATGAACCGCATGGGCGTTGTCGGCAGATATGCACGAAGAAGCGGCGAGAGCGCGATGGAAATCTTCCGAAGTGCCCCCGCGTGCAGCGACGAGTCGCGAGAGCACTTGTTCGAGGAACGGCCCGGCGGCACCGGTCGTGCTCGAGGAGCCGACTTCTTCGTGATCGTTGAACACGATCAGTGCTGTGTGTGCAGGCGGTCGTGCCTCGACCAGGGAGCGGGTCGCAGCCCAACACGAGAGCAGGTTGTCGAGCCGGCCTGACGCGATGAGCGACTGATCCGCGCCCATGATTGATGCACGTTGAACGTCGTAGAGGCAGAGCTCCCACCATGCCGCGGGTCCGTTCAAGCCAGCCTGGGACCCGATCCAGGATGCAAACTCGCCAGACGAGGAAATGCCGACTCCCCAGATCGGCTTGAGGTGCTGCTGAGCGTCGAGGGTGAGACCCTTGCTGTTGACCTCGCGGTCGAGGTGGACGGCCAATTGCGGAACGCGGGCGATTGGATTGGCCACGTTGACCAGGGTCGAGGTTCCGTCAGAGCCGATCACCCGACCGGCGATTCCCAGGTCACGATCGAGCCAGGTGTTGTTGAGAATGCCCCCGTATACCTCGACGCCGAGCTGCCTCCAGCCGAGAGCGTCGCTGTCGGGATGCGGCTTGACACGCAAGACAGGGGAGTCAGTGTGTGCTCCTGCGAGCCGAAAGGGGCTACTCGGTGCGATGTCGCCGCCGGGCGAGCGCCACGCGATGATCGCGCCGTCGCGCACGACGTAGCCGTTGGGCGGAAGATCGTTCCACGGATCAGCCTCATGGAGGCATTCGAATCCATCGAGGCGCTCGATCGTCGATTCGACAGCGTGCCAGGGAGATGGTGAATTGTCGAGAAACTGGAGCAGGTCGTCGATCATTGAGTTCATCCTTTCTGAAACAGACCCATCGGTAGCCCGGTGCCGCGGAGATGGCTTGTCTCGTTGATGGTAATGATCGATCGTTCGCCGGTGGAGGCTGCCGCGACGCGGTGGATCGATGTGTAGTTCGGATAGAAGAACATGCGGGCGAACTCCGTCAGGCCGAGAACCTCCGATAGGTACCCGTTGATCACGCCCCCATGGCAGACGACGGCTACGCGTTGCCCGCCGTGGTCGGCCACGATGGACTCGATGGTGGTCGAGATCCGTTCGCTGAAGTCTTCCTCTGATTCGTCAGACACCCAAGTGCCTTCGAGCAACGCATGCCAGCGTGGATCTCCCGCAGCCTTGAGTTCTTCGACGGGGACGTACTCAGAACTGTTCTGGTCCCATTCGGCGATACCGGCCGAGGTGAAGATGTCGACACCGCGTCGAGCGGCCAATGGCTCTGCAGTTTGCTGCGCGCGTTTGAGCGGACTCGCATAGACGGCGTCGATGTGCTCTGACTCCAGGTAGCGCGCCAGTCGTTCGGCCTGCGCGTGGCCATCGTCGGAGAGTTCCGGGTCGGCTGGTCCGTCGACCAACTCGCGCCGAACTGGCAAGGCGTGTCGTATGAGCAAGAGTTCCATCGCACGACAGCCAAGCAGAAATCGAGTGGTGAACGAGGATCGTGGGCGTACACGGCGCACTGATCGATCACGAGAACGAGCGGCGGTCATCTCTGACGGGCGATAGACAGACGGGGATGAATCGACGAACGAAGATCGTGGCGACGATCGGTCCAGCGAGCGACTCGGTGGAGATGCTCCGTGATCTGATCGTGGCCGGAGTGCAGGTTGTGCGGCTGAACCTCAGCCACGGCCCGATCGACGATCACCTGGTTCGTCTCGAGCGTGTTCGGCAGGCTGCCGAAGATGTCGACCGCCATGTTGCCGTCCTGGCTGACCTGCCCGGCCCGAAGATTCGTGCAGGGGAGTTCCCCGCAGGCGGCGCTCGGTTCGTCGCCGGAAAGACAATCCGGGTGCGTCCTGGAAGCGGACCCAGTGATGCGAACATCCTGCACGTTCCATACCCAACGCTCCTGAATGATCTGAGTCCGGGCAGCAGGGTGCAACTCGGCGATGGGGCGATCTCGATGAGCGTTCTCGAGGTAGACGATGTAGAGGCAACAGCAAAGATCGAAACCGGTGGCCATACGAGTGGCGAGCCCGGGGTCCACCTCTCATCGGAGACCCTGCGCCTGGCCACTCCAACCGACGAAGACCTCGAACTCGCCGAAACCATGGCGAACGCCGGCGTCGAGTTTCTAGCGGTGTCGTTCGTGCGACGCAGCGCCGACCTCGACCGGGTACGAGATGTTGTTGCTGGTCGAGCGCAATTGGTCGCGAAGATCGAAACGCGAAGCTCTGTTGAATACCTGCACGAGATCGTCGAGGCCTCGGACGCCGTGATGGTGGCTCGTGGAGATCTTGGGATTGATTGCCCGATCGAGGACGTTCCACATCTCCAGAAGAAGATCGTGAGACATTGCGTAGAGGTCGGGGTCCCCGTTATCACAGCCACCCAGATGCTCGAATCGATGATCACGGCTCCAACGCCGACCCGGGCCGAGGTGAGTGATATCGCCAACGCGGTTTTCGACGGTACTGACGCAGTCATGCTCTCCGGCGAGACAGCAATCGGCCGCGATCCTGTAGGCGTGGTCGAAACGATGGCCAAGGTTGCCGTACGAGCCGAATCCGAGGCGAGCTACCGCCGGTGGGCAGAGCGGCTTGGGCGGGTCCAGCGTGACCAAGAGTACTGGGCAACGCGTTCGATCGATCCGATCACCGCGGCGGTCACACATGCAGCGTCCCTTGCGGCCGTCGATGCGAACGCGGCGGCAATCTTGTGTTGCACGCACAGTGGGCGGACCGCGCGAGCGATGGCCAGGTTCCGCCCGGGTGCCCGGATGATCGGGCTGTCTCCGGACCTTGCGATGGTTAGGACGATGGCGCTGAGCTGGGGCGTCGAACCTCTCCAAGTTGCCACATATGACTCAACCGACGAGATGGCCGCCTCCGCGATCGAGACTGCGCTCGAGGCGCAGAAGATATCGCACGGTGACACCGTGCTCATCTTGGCGGGCACAGCGAGCAGTGCCCAACAGGCAGAACCCTTGTTGGCGGCAGGCGCCGTCGGCGCCGCCACCGATGTGCTGCGCATCGTGTCCGTCGCCTAGGGACTGTTTGCCCATGACGCGGATTTGGCATGCAACCTCGGGAGAAGAATCCGACCCGTTGATCGTGTTGGTGCACGGGTCGATGGATCGCTCGGCCGGACTACTCAAGTTGGGTCGACGCCTCGACTCCAGATTTGAGGTTCTCCGTTACGACCGAAGGGGCTACGGCCGCTCGATCGACATCGCTGGCCCGTATGCAATGCCAGATCAAGTCGCGGATCTCACCGAGTTGCTGACAGAACGTTCCCGTTCTCGGCAAGCAACATTTGTGTTCGGACACAGCTTCGGGGGAAATGTCGCTCTGGCACTTGCCGACCAGCACCCAGAACTAGTGACTGCCGTTGCCGTGTACGAAGCCCCCCTCTCATGGCTCGATTGGTGGCCGGGTAACTCTCCAGGAGGCACAGCATTGTCTCTTGGTGACCCCGGCGATGCCGCCGAAGCATTCTTGCGTCGACTCATGGGGGATGACAGTTGGGAGCGGTTGTCGGTGCCCAAGCGGGAAACACGGAGAGCCGAGGGTGCTGCCATGGTTGGTGAGTTGGCCGACCTTCGTCAGCATGAACCGTGGTCGACGAATCGGATAGATGCGCCAGTTCTTGCGATGTGCGGCGAGCATTCCAAACCACACCATCAAAGGGCGACAGATCTCCTGCCCGAGGTTCTGGCTGATTGTCGGTCGGAACACATCCCTGGTGCTGGGCATTTCGGGCCGTATAGCCATCCGGCTCTCGTGGCCGAACGCCTCGTCGATTTCATCGAATCCGCCGGCTGAGAACGAAACACGTCAGGGAAACGGCTGCCGCGCATACCGACAGTGAGGCAGTGCCGGCGATGCCGTGGAGGCCGTACAGCCAGCCGCTGAGGATCGCGCCTGCGCCCCGGGCGACCGTCCCTATGGCGTTGCTCAGAGCCAGTGTTGTTCCCCGCGCCTCGGGCATGGCTTCACTTGTCAGCGACAGAGACGTGACGAATCCGTACTCGAATCCGAGCAGGAAGATGAGAAGTCCGACCATCCCGACTGCGAGATGACCGTTGGATGAGAGCATGATTGCGAGGCCGACAACCAGCGTCATCAGCCCAGCGATCGTGCTGCGGAGCTTGCCGAGGCGATCGGCGAAGGCGGCAGTACTCGTACTGGCCAGGAGTTCGATGCCGCCGAACGCCATAGCGGCGAACCCGATTCCTGCCGTCGAGACTCCGAACGCATCGTGGAGCCAGGTTCCTGAGATGACGAATACGGAAAGCCCGGCGGTGGCCATCAGAGCTGAACCGAATACGACCAGCCAGGCTCGTTTAGTGAGCGGTTGTCGAGGAACGCGAACGTCGCGTTCGCTGATGTCGCCGATCTCGTCGGATTCGGTAGCTGCTGTCTGCCGAGTAACCGGCAACGTCGTTGCAACGACCACAGCCGACACCGCTGACGCGATTGCAAGCGCTACAAACGGTCCGCGCCAACCGAAAACGGTGATCAGGAGGGCGATGATTGGTGCTCCGATGAGCAGCGCAAAGGCCCATGACGTTTCGAAGAGACCAATCGACCGTGCGCGCCACCGGTAATCGACGCGATGGCTGATCCAGGCATGGCCTGCAACGGTGAAATTCGAAACACCCAGGATCAGTACGACGAATGCAATTGCGAAGGTTGTGATCGAGCCTCCGAGTGCGATGATCGACGAAGCCGACACCAAACCGAGAGCGCTCACCATGACAAGCCGCTCCCGGCCATGGTCGAGATGTTTGCCTACAGCGATTGTTGACAAACCCGCAAATTCGCTGGCACCGATGATGGTCGTCAGCTGCGTTGTGGATACCCCGAATGCCTTCTCCAGTGTGGGGAGGAAAGGTGGGATCCAACGCAACGCTGTGTTCGCGACCGCCTTCGCTCCGGTGAGTCGAGCCAGCGTGCCTGCCTTGATTGTCACCCGTCGTCGGTCGAGTCGCCGCTCGGCTCTGGATCGCCGCGCGGGTCAGAAATGGTGACTGTGACTCCGAAGAACGAGCAATCAGTGTCGGCAACAGTGACCTCTGTACCGACGCGTTCGAAGTTCCCTTGAACCTTGTCGGCGCAGTCTTGAAGTGATGTCCGTTGCGTCCACACTGCAAACGCGAGCAGGCCAAGCAGTCCGGCAACGATGACCTTGGAGATGATGCTCTTCATGACCCAGAACGACAAGACGGCACCGAGTAGCAGTACGGCGGCAGCGATGATGGCGATGTTCTTGGCTTCGTCGAGAGTGAGCGCGAGCACTCCGGAAGATTAGATGCTCCGCGGGGTATTTGAGTGGTGATAGGCGATGATCGGTACCATCGGGCGCCGTGACCGAACAGCCGATCAACATGTCGTCCGGATTGCCTACCACCGTGCTTCCCGCACCAAGCGGTATTGATGCCGAACGGTTGGCGGGAGCGCTTTCGCTCCCGATAGCGGAGCGCCGCGCCGCGGTGGCCGACGTCGTGGCATCATCGCCACGATTCCTCGACGCGTGGGCCGAACTCGGCGATCTGGGGCGCGACACGATCGAACGCTATGCCGCTTATCGAGTCGGCTATCACCGTGGTCTTGACGCGTTGCGCGCCAGCGGATGGCGGGGGAGTGGCTACGTCCGCTGGTCTGAGCCTACAAATCGAGGATTCCTCCGAGCTCTCAGCGGGCTGGGCGCGATGGCGGCGGAGATCGACGAATCTGATGAGGCTGAGCGCTGTCAGATGTTCCTTCTGCAGCTCGACCCGTCCGGAATTCCCGCAAACTGAACCTGCGTGATGCTTGTCGGTGCTGTACTCACCGGTGGTTCGAGCCGCCGGATGGGTCGCACGAAGGCCCTTATAGAGGTCGAGGGTGTCCCGATGGCGTCGATCGTCGCCGAAGCACTTGTTGGCGCGGGGTGCGAGAGCGTCGTTGCTATTGGCGGCGAGCCGGACGAGCTCTCGGGACTCGACATAGCGGTGTTGCCGGATGAGTATCCCGGGCAAGGGCCGCTTGGCGGCGTCATCTCAGCGCTCGGATCATGTTCGGGCGCGGCTACGGCCGTCGTAGTTGTTGCCTGTGATCTTCCATGGATCAGTAGTTCCGATCTCTTGGCTCTTGTCGCGGCGGCGCGTGACAATCCGGCGGCTGACGTCGTTGTTGCCCGAACAACGCGACTTGAACCGGCATGTGGTGTTTGGAATCTGGGGTGCCTTCCGGCGCTCCGGGAAATGTTCGCTGGCGGTGAACGCGCGCTGCACCCGGCGATCGCGCAGCTGTCGTCGGTCGAAGTAGCGGTGGACGAACGCGCGATGCGCAACGTCAACACCCCCTCCGACCTCCACCAATAACCGCCGACGCTCCCCGCCAGAAAGATTTGTGTCAGCACTTACCTGTGGCGCACCGGTTTGCGCTGACACAAAACGTGACTTCCTTTTTTGTGTCAGCACTTACCGTTGGCGTTCCGGTTTCTGCTGACACAAATCTTGCCCGGCCGTGGCTGGGCACCTCGTATCAGCCAGCAATGGGATGGGGCGGGCTAGCCTCGAAACCGTGAAAAATTCGAAGATCTCGGTCGACGATCTCGCGGCACTCGGGCCCGAGATCGTGCTCGTCGATGTGCGCGAGCCTGCGGAATGGGCTGGCGGGCACCTTGCCCATGCGGTCCACATCCCACTCAGCACTGTTCCAGATCGAATCGAGGAGTTCGATGGATCGCCCACGTACGTGATCTGTCGGTCCGGGGGGCGCAGCGATCGAGCGTGTGCCTTTGCAGCGGCTCAGGGCCGCGCGGTCGTAAACGTCGTCGGCGGGATGATGGCCTGGGAACAAGCGGGTCTCAACATGGACCCTGGTGCAAACGGTGAGTGACCGCCGAGGAGAAATGCAACGACCGGGCCCGATCGACTATCGATGGGTCGATCGGCAAGATGATCTCGACAAGATCATCGACACACTGATCGACGAGCCTCGGTACGCCCTCGACACCGAGTTCCACCGTGAACGCACTTACTACCCGAGGCTGGCGTTGATGCAAGTCGCCTGGTCGACCGGCGATGGCCAGGAGACTGCGCTGATTGACCCGCTGGCTGTCGACGTCAAGGTGTTCGACGCGCTTTTCGCGTCGAATTCGCTTTGCGTCATCCATGCCGCCCAGCAGGACCTCGATGTTCTGACGCACGCTGTTGGCTCGGTTCCTCGGCAGATGTTCGACACTCAACTTGCGGCAGGTTTTGTTGGCTACGGAACGCCGTCCCTCGTGTCTTTGCTTCAGGGCGAAGTCGGGGTCACTCCCGCCAAGGGCGATCGTTTGACCGACTGGTTACGTCGGCCGCTCACTGACAATCAGCGCCAGTACGCCGCGGTCGACGTCGAGTATCTCCTACAGCTGCATGATTCTCTCATCGAACAGCTCACAGATGCCGAGCGTCTGACCTGGGCCGAAGATGCATGTGAACAACTCCGAACCCGGCCCGTGAGTGGTTCGGTACCGGACGACGCGTGGTTGCGTCTCAAAGATGCCCGATCGTTACGGCCCGGTGCGCGCGCTGTCGCCCGCTCGGTCGCAGCATGGCGCGAGCGTCGAGCAATGAGAGTCGATATTCCAGTGCGTCAGGTATTGCCCGACCTAGCGATCCTTGGGGTGTCGCAGCGGGCGCCGACCACCGCGAAGGAGTTGAAGCAGGCCCGCGGTATCGATGAGCGCCATTCACGAGGCGGCATGGCCGAGGAGATTCTCGAAGCGGTTCGACAGGGAAAAGAGTCCGAACCCCCTCCGAGCCCTCCGTCCGCTGACGATCTCGACCGGAATCTGCGTCCGGCGATCACCTTGATCTCGGCTTGGGTTGGCCAACTCGCCCGGGATGAGAAGCTCGACACAGCCCTACTGGCGACGCGTTCTGACATCGTGGCGTTCCTTCGTGAAGACGAAGATGCCCGATTGGCGACCGGATGGCGATCTGAATTGTTGGGCGACGGTATTCGTCGCCTCGTTGGTGGAGAAGCAGGCCTTACATTCGACGGTCAGGGCCGGTTGCGCTTGATCTCTGTGTCCGATTGAGCGTTGCTTGCGGAATGCCCGCGAAATGCCTGCCCATGCCGGTACAATTGCTGCCCGTTGTCAGATTTCTAGTGTGGGAGCCCTGTCGTGAAGAAGGGTCGTCATCGCCGATTCGAAGAGGCGAGAAAACTGAAGCAGTCCGGCCCAGGAGCCTTTGATTTGGGCTTTGGCGATCGCTCTGCCTCAACAGAGGGCGAGAGCGAACCCAGCGAAGACGACGAGTACGCGGCTCTGGCCGAGAAGTACGGCGTCACCTTCGACGACGACGACGACCCAGCCGACGACTGACCGTAACGGTTGGGGTCAGACCCCTCACGTTATGTTCGAGCGTCGTACCGCCGGGTGCGGGAGCGCAACCCAGTCCGGGCGTTCCAGCAGCACCACCATCTCGCGATAATTGGCCTCGCCAATCAACTCGATGATCTCTTCGCGTGCAGAGCGATAGAGCGGCTCGCTGCCGACGAATGCTTCCGCTTCCTCGGTACACCACCAGCCGAACTCGCTGCCACCTTTGCCCCAGTCGCGGCGTTTCCACTCACGCAGACGCGATGTCACATGGCCGGATTCATCGGTTGAGTGCTCGAGGCGGATAGGAACCTGCCAACACACCTGGGGTTTCCAATCGAGCGGCCGTTCGTCTGCATCGAGCGCCGCAATGTGCAGCGCACAGCCCACTCCGCCCTTGAAGCCCGGTCGATTCAGGAAGATGCAAGCATCGTCCACGAGCCGCGTCTTTGTCGTCGGTTTGCCGTCGTCGTCAGGGTCGCCAGGGCGAAGGTAGCCCTTCTTGCGAGCTTTGGCATGGAACTGCATGTGTTCAGGCTTGACGCGCTCCGCATGCCGTTTCAGGTTCTTCACATCAGCCTTGTCGGCGAAATGTGCGCCATAGCTGCAACACCCTTGCTGGAGATCTGTCGACGGTTCATCGAGTATGCCCTTGCAACCACATCCGTAGATGCACATGTAGTTCGATGCCAGGTACGTGGCGTCGAAGAGCCACGTACGATGCTCAGCCGGATCTTCGAAGCTGACCCACTCGTGGATGTCGTCGGGACTGTGTGTACTGGAACTCACTCCGAGGGAAGCTACAGGCGTCGATAGGATCGCCATCGATATGACCAGCATCATCCTGACCCGTGTATCGGACATCTCATGAAGTCGATGACCGCCGATCAACTCCGCGATTCGTTCTGCGAGTACTTCGCCGAGAAGGAACACACGATTGTGCCCTCGGCCAGTTTGATCCCGCACGACCCAACCGTGTTGTTCAACGTCGCAGGAATGGTGCCGTTCAAGTCGTACTTCGTCGGTGACGAGAAACCGCCGTTCAAGAGGGCAGTCAACTCGCAGAAATGTGCCAGGGCTGGGGGCAAGCACAACGACCTCGACGACGTCGGACGGACCAAGCGTCACTTGGTGTTCTTCGAGATGTTGGGCAACTTCAGCTTCGGCGACTATTTCAAGGAGAAGGCGATCCCTTGGAGTTGGGATCTCGTCACCGAAGAGTGGGGCTTCGACGGCGACCAACTGTGGGTCACCGTTCATGAGTCCGACGATGAAGCTGAGGCGATCTGGCACGAGATAGTCGGTGTCCCGATGGATCGGATCCAGCGGCTTGGCGACGCCGACAACTACTGGCAGATGGGCGACACCGGCCCGTGCGGGCCCTGCAGCGAACTACATATCGATCGCGGTCCATCTTTTGGTCCCGAGGGAGGCCCACTGGGCGACCCTGCGGGCGACCGTTTCATGGAGTTCTGGAACCTCGTCTTCATGCAGTTCGACCAGTCACCCGACGGCACGCGTACGCCATTGCCCAAGCCGTCGATCGATACCGGGGCCGGTCTAGAACGGATTCTGGCGCTGGTTCAGAATGTCGATTCGGTTTGGGAAACCGACCTGATGCTGCCGCTGATCGAAGAGGCGTGCTCTATCACCGGCAAGTCGTACCGGGTTGGCGACTACGAAGATCGCGACAGTTTTGCCATGCGAGTGTTGGCCGAACATGCCCGTTCCGGGGCGATGTTGATCAACGACGGCGTCTTTCCGTCAAACGAAGCGCGCGGCTATGTGCTGCGCCGAATCATCCGCCGCGCGGTCCGCTACGCGTACATGCTCGGCACCGACAAGCTCGTAATGCCACGGCTCACCGAAACCGCAATCGATGTCATGGGTAATGCGTATCCCGACATCGTGAAGAACCGTGACTTCGTGGTGAGCGTGATGACCAAGGAAGAAGAGCGGTTCCGGCAAACCCTCAAGAACGGTCTCACAATCCTCGAAACCGAGTTGGAAGACGATGCAGAAGAGCTCTCCGGTTCAACTGCCTTTCTCCTCCATGACACCTATGGATTCCCACTTGAATTGACACAGGAGATCGCCGCGGAACGTGATGTCGGTGTGGACCTCGACGAGTTCGACGAAAACATGACCGACCAGCGTGAGCGAGCGAAGGCAGCTCAGAAGGGCGGCGTCGACGCAGCGAGCCTCGATGGGTATCGAGAGATCATGGAGCAATTCGGGATCACCGAGTTCGTCGGCTACGAGGTCGACACCGCTGAGTGTCGGGTGTTGGCAGTAACCGAAGGTCCTGAAGGGCCCGAAGGTGAGGTTGAGATTTTCCTCGACCGCACGCCGTTCTACGCGGAATCCGGTGGCCAGGTCGGAGACACTGGGATAATCGGCACCGAAACCGGCACGGCTGATGTGCTCGACTCGACGTTCGCGCTTCCAAACCTGCGCCGTCATCGCTGCCGCGTCATCTCTGGCACGATTACCTCAGGGCAGGTGGCCACCGCTTCGATAGACATCCCCCGGCGTGCCTCGATTCGGCGAAACCACACAGCGACGCACCTCCTGCATCATGCCTTGCGTCAGGTTCTGGGCGAGCACGTGAAGCAGGCCGGTTCGATGGTCGGCCCTGACCGGCTGCGGTTCGACTTCTCCCACTACGAGGGGGTCAGCCAGGACCAGATCGAGGAGATAGAGCGCCTGGCCAACCTCGAGACGCTCGCCAACACTCCCACACGCGTTTTCGAAACAAGCAAGGACGAAGCGGAATCGCTCGGGGCCATCGCGTTCTTCGGCGACAAGTACGGAGACATCGTGCGTGTCCTCGAGGCCGGGTCATCGACCGAACTGTGTGGCGGTACGCATGTGCGAGCAACCGGTGACATCGGCACGATAAAGGTGATCAGTGAGTCGTCGATCGGCTCGAACCTCCGCAGGATCGAAGCAATAACCGGTGAGGAAAGTGTCGCGCTGCTCCAGCGTGACGAACAACTGCTGACTGACGCTGCACGTCTCGTCGGGACACAATCCGACGATTTGCTGGCTGGTGTTCAGCGCAAGCTCGACGAGATGAAGGTGCTGAATGACGAAATCAAGGGCCTTCGCAGTCAACTGGCGATGGGGCGCGCGAGCGAACTGGCAGCGATCGCTCACGACGGCGTCGTTATCACGCAAGTCGATGGGCTGAGCCCGGGCGAGCTACGTGAGTTGGCAGCCGCTGTGCGCCAGCAACCTGAGATTCGAATTGTGGTCCTGATCGGCGAAACCAACACCGGCGGGGTCGGCTTGGTAGCCGCGGTTCCACCTGGAAGCCCGCAGCCTGCGTCCGTTCTGCTCAAGTCGGCGGCGAAGGCAGTCGGCGGCGGTGGGGGCGGCAAGGGTGACATAGCTACCGCTGGCGGCAAAGACATCGCTGGTATCCCGGATGCACTTGGTCTTGCAGCCACCGCCGCGGCAGAGGTTCTCGCCGCCCTAACGTGACATCGCTGAGCGACGGTCGACCGCCAGGTGTCCGTGCGCTAGGGGTCGACCTGGGTTCAAAACGAATCGGGATCGCGGTGAGCGACACCTCTGGGACAATTGCTTCGGCTCTCACAACGGTGCACCGTTCGAAGTCTCGGCGTCACGACCATGCTGCAATCGCCGAACTGGTACGCGTCGAGGAGGCCGAAGTGGTTGTGGTTGGCCTTCCATTGTCGCTCGATGGCAGCCACGGAAAAGCGGCCAAGGCTGCCACAACAGAGGCCCGCCAGCTCGCTAACGTCGCGGGAGTGCCAGTAGAGATGTACGACGAGCGTTTCACGACGGTCACCGCCGAGCGCGGGATGATCGAGGCGGGGCTCAACGCGCAAGCTCGCCGAAAGGTCGTCGACAAAGTGGCCGCCGCTGTAATGCTGCAGGCTTGGCTCGAGCACCGCCGAAATACCTGGCCCGGCGCCGGTGCACCATCGTGAAGCAGCTGGATCCGCTGCTACCAGAGGCGCAGGTCGATCCAGACGACCGGCCGGCTCTTGACTGGCCGGCAGATCCTTGGGACGAGACCGACCAGACGGGCTCCGTCGAGCGATTGCGTCGTCAGACGCGCCCGATCAAATGGATCGTTTACCTGTCAATGGTCGTGGGCATTGCGGTCGTCTTGATCGCCGGTGCGGTCGGATGGTGGTATGTCGGCAAGATCAACCCGGAGGGTGCACCTGGCGACGTTCAGAGCTTCACAGTCGACGAGACCGACAATCTCGAATCGTTGTCGTTGCGACTCGTGGATGAAGGTCTCGTTTCTGACGCCGGTGTTTTCCGCTGGTACGTAGAGCGAGAAGGTGGTCTGGAGATTACGCCCGGTTACTACGAACTCCGCCCGAATGACCACATGGGGAACGTGTTGGGCCGCTTGCGCACTCCGCCGAGCCAGACCTATTCCAAGGTGACATTTCCCGAGGGCTTCACGTTCGAAAAGATGGCCTTCCGGCTCGATGCGACAGTTGATCGCATGAGTGCTGAAGACTTCATGGCAGTTTCTGGCGACAGCACGATCCGTTCCCAGTGGCAACCAATTGGGAGTTCATCACTGGAGGGGATGTTGTTCCCCGACACGTATCAGGTCTCCAACGCCGAGAGCGAGGGCCAGGTCATCGAGCGCATGATTGCCCTCATGGAGCGCGTTGGCGACCAGGAAGATATTGTCAACAAGTCGGCCGCACTTGGGCGCACCCCATACGAAACATTGGTCATTGCGTCGCTGATCGAGCGCGAGGCGAAGGTGCCTGAGGATCGGGACAAGATCTCACGAGTGATCCACAACAGGCTGCTGCTTTCGGCGTTCAACCCAGAGAACCCGATCCCGTTGCAGGTCGACGCGTCTGTGTACTACGGCCGGGACCAGGCCGGAATTGATCCGGAATTGCCATTCTCCGAACTGCGTCAGATCGACACCCCGTACAACACCTATTTACGAACAGGCCTACCCCCGACCCCGATCGCCAGCCCTGGGCGGGCGGCGATCCGCGCTGCTCTGAATCCAGCGCCGAATCCGGCCCCGGGTGACCCGATTTGCAAGGTGCTCGAAAAGCCGTCGGAGTGCTTCTACCTGTTCTATGTCCTTGCTGACGAAGATGGCAGCCACGTCTTCGCGGCAACGCCCGAACAGCATGTCGCTAACGTCGAACTGGCACGGGCTGCAGGCCTCCTGTGACTTGGGGGTCCTTGGCTGCATTGATCGGATCTCCCGTCGACCACAGCCTTTCTCCGGCTATCCACCGTGCCGGGTTCGAGGAGGCAGGCGTCGACTGGTCGTACGTTGCGTTCAAGGTCGCTCCAGGCCGCGCTGAGGATGCGATCCACGCGATGCGCGTGCTCGGCATCGCAGGATTGTCCGTCACGATGCCGCACAAGGCCGATGTCGCGGCGGCCGTCGACCGTCTCGAGCCTGCCGCCAGAGCACTGCACTCGGTTAACACCGTCAGTTGGGAGGGTGACGATCTTGTCGGGTCAAGCACAGACGGCGCCGGCTTCGTCGCCGCACTCAACGAAGAAGGTGTAGATGTCGCCGGTACGCGCGTCGCCGTCATTGGCGCGGGGGGTGCTGCGCGTTCTGTGATCGACGCTCTCGGGCGGGCGGGGGCAATCGAGATCAGCATTGTCAATCGCACCCAGGACCGTGCGGAGAGTGCGGCAACGCTGGCAGGAGTCGCCTCGGTTGGGATAGCCAGCGATATCGGTCAGGCCGACATCGTGGTCAACGCGACGAGCATCGGTATGGGCGTTTCTCCCGCTACGGCAACCGGGAACGATTTTCCGTGTGACCCTTCGCTGTTGCGTGGCAACCATGTTGTCGTCGATCTCGTTTACCACCCGCTGCGGACTTCCTGGCTGAGCGAGGCAGCGGATCTGGGCGCGCGGACGATTGATGGATTGGGGATGCTGATTCAACAGGCAGTTCTGCAGCAGGAGCGTTGGCTGGGAGTCAGGCCCGATGCCTCAGTGATGCGAATCGCTGCCGAAGCCGAACTCGGCTCACGGTAGTCTCGGCTTGATGTTGCGGTATCTCACGGCGGGTGAATCTCACGGTCAAGGCCTTGTTGTCGTGATGGAAGGTCTGCCGGCGGGTCTGCAGATCACGGTTGAGCAGATCCAGGCTGAAATGAGCCGTCGTCGACTTGGATATGGCAGGGGCCCGCGTCAGAAATTCGAGGTCGACGACCTCACCTTGATCGGCGGTGTTCGCCATGGCCGCACGCTGGGTTCTCCAGTAGCGATCGAAATCAAGAACACCGAGTGGTTCCGCAGCGACAAGTGGCACGAGGAGATGGACCCAGCCCCTGGCCAGACAAAAGAACCGCTGACGCAGGTCCGTCCGGGGCACGCAGACCTTGCCGGGATGCAGAAGTACGGGTTCACGGATGCGCGCGATGTTCTTGAGCGAGCGAGTGCCCGTGAAACGGCCGCCCGAGTCGCCGCTGGTGCTGTTGCGAAAGCGCTGCTGCAACCGCTCGGAGTCGAGATCATCTCCCATGTGATTCAGATGGGTACAGCTCGCGTCTCCTCGTCGGCAGATCGCCCTACCCCTGATCAGTTGGCTCGTGTCGACGACAGCCCAGTCCGCTGCTTCGATTCCGATGCGAGCGAAGCGATGATTTCCGAGATCAAGGCTGCTGCCAAAGACGGTGATTCACTCGGAGGTGTCGTCGAGGTGCTCGGATTCGGGGTCCCGGTTGGCCTCGGTAGCCACGTGCATTGGGACCGCAAACTCGACGCACTTCTCGCCCAGGCGGTGATGAGTATCCAGGCCGTGAAGGGCGTCGAAATCGGTGACGGTTTCGAGGTCGCAGCTCGGCGCGGAAGTGCTGCGCACGATCCCATCTCGTGGGACCCCGATGCTCTCGAGTATCGGCGTGGCAGCACCCTCGCAGGGGGCACCGAGGGCGGCATTTCGACCGGCGAACTCCTTGTCGTTCGGGCTGCGATGAAGCCGCTGGCGACGCTCAACGTGCCAACGCTCGAGACTGTCGACACGGCTACCAAAGAATCGGCGGTGTCGTTCAAGGAACGAACCGATGTCACGGCGGTGCCAGCGATGGGTGTCGTGGCTGAGACAATGGTCGCGCTGGTCCTGGCCGGGGAGGCGCAACGGAAGTTTGGTGGCGACTCGGTCGACGAGTTTGTTCGTAACGCCGAGGCGTTCAACGCATCCTTGTCGTGATGAAGGCGCCCGGGACTGGTGTGGAGCGGAAAGGGAAGACCCTCGACCGCTCACATATCGTGCTCGTCGGAATGATGGGGTCTGGGAAGTCTTCGGTGGGGCGGACGCTGGCATCGCGCCTCGAACGTCCGCTGTTTGATTCGGACGAAATGGTCGAGGAACGAGTTGGGCGCACAATCCGCGAGATCTGGGAGTTCGACGGTGAGCCCGCCTTTCGGGAACTGGAGACCCAGACACTCCTCGACAGTCTTGAGCGGGATGAACCGTCGGTGATAGCGACAGGAGGTGGAGTGGTACTCAGTGGCAGAAACCGACAACTGTTGATCGACTCCGACGCCCATGTTGTCTGGCTGATGCTGGATATCGAGTTGCTGCTCGATCGGGTCCGCAACGGAGTGCATCGGCCGCTGCTCGACGATGATCCTGAAACAAAGCTGCGACAAATGTCTCAGGATCGCGAACCTCTCTATCGAGAAGTTGCTGATGCCATGGTGTCTGTTGACAACCGCTCGGTAGTCGACGTGGCGAAGGCCGTGGTGCGATGCTGCGGGTGAGGGTTCCTCTGACCGGGGGATCGGTCGACCGATCGTATGACGTCGTCGTCGGGTACGGCGCGATCAACCAACTCGAGTCGCTGGTTCCCGATGGAACAAAGAGAATTGCAGTCGTGACCCAAGAGGGGATCCCGTCAGGATGGGCGCTTCCGACGTTCGATGTCGAGACCTATTTCATCGGCCGAGGCGAATCATCCAAATCGCTCGCAACGATCGAGACGCTCACGAGGGGCTTTGCCGAACAGGGGATCACCCGCCATGACCTGATCGTCGGAGTCGGGGGCGGGATGGTCACTGATGTTGCCGGCTTTGCGGCTGCATCATGGCACCGAGGAACGCCCGTGGTCCACGTTGCCACCACGATGCTCGGGATGGTTGATGCTGCAATCGGCGGCAAAACCGGTGTCAACCTGCCCGAGGGCAAGAACCTCGTAGGCGCGTACTGGCAGCCGAGCGGAGTCGTGTGTGATCTGAGCGCGCTGAGCACTCTTCCTCCGCGTGAGACTCGCTGTGGTCTCGGTGAAATGGCGAAGTACAACTTTCTCACGGGTGACGATCTGTTGTCGATGGATCTCGAGCAGCGCATTGCCAGATGCATCGAGATCAAGGTGGAGATTGTGGCAGCGGATGAACGCGAGGGGGGTCGCCGAGCCCTCCTCAACTATGGCCACACCCTTGCTCATGCTCTCGAGATAGCTTCCGGCTATCAGTTGGCGCACGGTGAAGCAGTGGCGATCGGACTGATCTATGCGGCCGAATTGGCGTTCGAGCTGGGACGTGTCGAGCAGGCCCGCGTCGACGAACATCGCCGCGTTGTCGGCGAGGAGTATGGCCTTATGGCTACTCCGCCTGCCGGTGTCGACATCGATGAACTCGTGCGACTCATGCGTCGCGACAAGAAGGCTCTCAACGGTCTCACCTTCGCGCTCGATGGCCCAGACGGGGTCGAGGTCGTGAACGATGTGGATGAAGTTGCCGTGCGTACTGCTCTCGCCCGTTTCGTGCAATGAATGAGACGCGAGGGTCTGACCCCGCTGTCTCATGCCCGACGATCGACAGGGCGCGCCGAGTCGACCTACTCCGTTCTCAGCTCCAGGAATCGGAGGATGGGGCATGGCTGTTCACCGATCTGGTCGACATCCGATGGCTGACCGGCTTCGGCGGATCCAATGGATGGGTGGTGCTGCGCGGCGATGAGCTGGTCATCGGCACAGATGGTCGATACGGCGAGCGGGCCCGCACCGAATCGGTGGGCAGCGGTGCGACGGTCTTCGCCGAGCAGTTGAGATCTCGACTTCACGAACGGCTCTTGGAGGCTCTCCGAGGTGCGTCTTCGGTCGCCCTCGACCCAGCGATGACCTCGCACTCCGAGTGGTCTGCTCTCGCCAAAGAGCTTGATCTCCTTCCCTTGGCATCGCCCGTGAAGAAAGCGCGGCGAATAAAGGATGCAGCTGAGCTTTCTCGAATCGAGGCCGCCGCGGGTGCCGCAGATGCAGCTCTACTAGAGGTCGAGCCGATGTTGCTCGGAGCGGGCGATGCGCCGATAACAGAGGCCGACGTCCGCAACGAGCTCGAATACCGCATGCGAATGCACGGGGCCGACGACAGAAGCTATGAAACGATCGTCGCCACCGGCCCTGAGCACGCTGCGCGCCCCCATCATGAAGTGAGCCGGCGCACGATCGTCGACGGTGACACGGTCATCGTCGACGTAGGAGCACTGGTTGACGGGTATCACTCCGACATGACTCGGTCGTACGTGATCGGCGAGCCGACAGAGCAGCAACGAGAGATCTACGCACTTGTGGAGGTCTCCCATCGAGCCGGAATCGATGCGTTGCGTGCCGGAAGTACGGCGAAAGAGATCGACTCAGCCTGCCGCGAAGTCTTTGACGACGCAGGCTATGGCGACTGGTTCCTTCACGGAACCGGTCACGGCGTCGGCCTTGACATCCACGAACCCCCGTTCCATTCCCAGGCTTCCGACGATCTCATCGAGGTGGGGAACGTGGTGACCATCGAACCTGGCCTCTATCGTGGCAACTTCGGTGGATTCCGGATCGAGGACCTCCTCGTCGTCACCGAGCAAGGGTCGCGTGTGCTGACGCACACGCCCCAGCGACCATTTCCGGGGCACAGCCAGACAACAGCCCCAAGTGACCACCCCAACTGACCGTAAGGACCGAACATGCCGCAGATCTCCGTCAATGAGTTGAAGAACGGAATCACGCTCGAACTCGACAACGGCCTGTTCCAGGTCGTCGAGTTCCAGCACGTCAAGCCCGGAAAAGGTGGCGCATTCGTTCGCACCAAGATTCGCAACGTTCGCACCGGAGCGGTCATCGACAAAACATTCAATGCAGGGATCAAGGTCGAGCAGGCAATCATTGATCGTCAAGACATGCAGTTTCTCTACAAGGACGGCGACGACTACGTGTTCATGAACACGACAACCTACGACCAGATGAACGTCCCGCCCGTCGCTCTAGGCGATGCCGCCAACTTCTTGACCGAACAGATGATTGCCCAAATCGCCATGTACCAGAGTGAAATCATCGGTGTCGATATTGCCGCCTCGGTAGAACTCACGATCAGCGAGACAGAACCCGGAGTGCAAGGTGACCGAGTTTCCGGTGCCCGTAAGCCAGCGACACTCGAAACGGGCAAGGTGTTGCAGGTCCCGCTGTTCGTCGAGATCGGCGACAAGATCAAGGTCGATACCCGATCCGGCGACTACATCACCCGGGTCTGAACAAGTTCCCGGAACGAGTACGACACAATGCCAACGATGCCGCGCCCAGATGAACGATCAGACGCGCGCGAGCGCGCCCTCTATCTGCTCTACGAAGCTCATTCCAAGGCGATCGCCCCCTCTGACGCGCTCTCAATACAGGTACTTGAACCGGATGAGCTGACGACCCTGTTGGTCAAGGGAGTTGAGGAACATCAGGACCGCCTCGACGTTGCAATTGCACATCGTGCGAAGGGGTGGACGCTCGAGCGGATGCCGGTGCTCGATCTGAACGTGCTCCGGCTTGGTGCATTCGAGCTTATGGAGCGGCCGGACGTCCCTGTGGCTGTGGTCTTGGACGAAGCGGTAGGGCTTGTGAAGCGGTTCTCCACCGATGACAGCGGGCGATTCGTGAACGGTGTGCTGTCGGCGCTGGTCGACGACCTGCGAAAGTAGGGGAATGTCCGAGTCGACCACCATCGACGAGACCGCTGAGGCCGGTCTCATCGCGGGAGGCGACCCTGAGGTAGAACAGAGCGGGGAGAACAACCCGAATCCGGTGAGGCCGTTCAATCTCCGATGGCCCACGGTTCCGCAGATCCTCATGGCTATCGCCTTGAGTACGTGGACGTGGTACTTCACGAAGCGGTCCCTCGACATCCACCACTCACTCGGAACCTCTTCATATGACTCCGGTCTGTACGACCAGGGCATATGGCTGCTCTCTCGCTTCGATGCGCCGTTCGTCACCCTGATGGGGCGGAATCTCCTTGGCGACCACACCTCCCTCGTCCTTCTATTCCTGGTGCCCCTGTATTGGTTGTTTCCGGCAGCCGGGACAATGTTTTTTGCGCAGGCGGCAGCGATCGCGGCTGGAGCGATTCCTGTCTTTCTGTACGGTCGTCGTCGGCTCGAATCGGAATGGTTGGCGCTCGTAGGGGCAGGGGTGTACCTCCTGCATCCAGCGGTTGGTTGGGCGAATCTGGAGAATTTCCACCCTGATTCCTTTCTAGGTGTGTTCGTGGGGTTCGCGATCTATTTCGCGCTCGAGTCCAGGTGGCGTCTGTACGCCACGTTCGTTGTTCTTTCTCTGCTCGTCAAAGAAGACGTCTCTCTCGTGATCGTTCCGCTCGGCATCTGGGTGGCACTGAGAAGAGATCGCCGGATTGGCCTGCTGACAATCTTCGGTTCGCTTGCCTTCATGGCTGTGGCGATGCTGTTGGTGATGCGCAGCCTCATAGGGGTGCCGACCCGGAACGGGTGGCGGATCCCGTTCGGCGGACCCAGGGGAGTGATCGACACCGCAATCACGAACCCCACCGATCTGGTCGACCATCTACGCAGCGATGATCGTCCGTGGTACCTCTGGCAGATGACGGCACCTTTTGCTTGGCTCTTCGCGAGGCTGCCCGATGTAGCCATGATCAGCGCGCTCGTACTTTTCACCAATGTTCTGAGCACGTTCTGGTACCAATATCAGGTTGCTTATCACTACAGCTTGGTGGCCGTGCCCGCCCTTGCCATCGGTACCGTGTACGCGATCGGGGCGATGCGTGACCGACGCGTCTCAGTGCAAGAAGGCCTGACAATCGCAGTTCCCGTGCGGCTGATCGCCGTAATTGTTCTCGCGGCAACAACGATGGTCACAGCGTTCATGTGGTCACCTGTCCCATGGGGGCGGAACGCTCTGTACTACGGCGATCCGAACAACGAATACTCCGTAACAGCGCGCGAGCTGATCGATGAGATTCCAGCCAACGCGAGCGTGGCTGCTCACTACCGTCTGACCCCACACCTGGCACACCGACGTGAGATCTATCAGTTTCCGACTCCGTTCCGACTGGTGTTGTACGGGCCCGACGCGTCGCTCGAAGGGTCGCGTCTCGGAGCGCGAGCTGATGGCGTCGAATACGTGATGCTGCCAACCAGCCGTGATGATCAGCTGGTTGCCGACTGGAACGCGATCGCCGACGCGTTTGAC
This sequence comes from Actinomycetota bacterium, assembly GCA_015767405.1. Classification (GTDB taxonomy): domain Bacteria; phylum Actinomycetota; class Acidimicrobiia; order Acidimicrobiales; family Ilumatobacteraceae; genus Sva-07. Next base: position 14,575 of record JADWMG010000002.1, on the reverse strand, counting down.
GAGGTCGGCCGGAACGAGCGGTGGGTGCTGTACGTGCGTGACAGGTCGGTCGAGCTGCCCGCCGGCGGCACCGACATCGAGCCGTTGTCCATGGATTGACAAAAAGTTTCCAACGAAGCGTTCAGCCATGTCTCGCGCGTGGAGAGTTGCTGCTACGTTGCGGAACGACCGTGAAGCGGGTCCGGAGAGGCCCATACGGAAAGGACAGAATGCCTGACGAACAACGGGCCGGTGCTGCCCCCGCATCCAAGCGAGTACTTGAACCTGGAGATGTCCGTCGAGCGACCACACGGATGGCTCACGAGATCATCGAGCGCAATCGGGGCCTTGACGGCGTTGTCTTGGTTGGAATTCAGCGCGGCGGTGTCTGGCTGGCCAAAGCGCTAGGGGCGGAGATCGTTCGCATCGAAGACCGAGAGTCTGGCCACGCATCTGTCCCAGTCGGCTCGGTTGATGCCAGCCTGTACCGCGACGACATCGGACTCCGGCCCGTAGCACCGGGATCGGTGAGCGAACTCGAGTTCGACATCGATGGCGTAACAGTCGTGCTGGTCGACGATGTGCTCTTCACCGGAAGAACGGTTCGAGCAGCGCTGGATGCGATTGCTGACTATGGTCGGCCCAGAGCCGTGCAACTAGCCGTACTCATCGATCGAGGGCATCGAGAGCTTCCGATCCGGCCCGACTACGTCGGTAAGAACTTGCCGACCAGCGGTGATGAAAGTGTGTCAGTAACTTCCGACGGCGTCGTGATTTCGTGACTTCGGTCGAACAGCGACAGAGTGCGGGTCCACGTGGGTCGCGGTCGCTGCTGTCAATCGACGAACTCGGCACCGACGGGGTGTTTCGTATCCTCGACCTGGCTGACCACATGGTCGAAGTCAACCGGCGTCCAAATCCGAAAGTTCCGGCTCTTCGCGGCAAGACAGTGTGCAACGTGTTCTTCGAAGACTCGACCCGAACACGACTCAGCTTCGAGACTGCCGCAAAGCGGTTGTCGGCCGACACGATGACTTTCTCAGTTGCCCAGTCGAGCCTCAACAAGGGCGAGAGCCTGCGTGACACCATCGAAACAATTGCCGCGATGGGTGTCGACGCTTTCGTCATCAGGCACGGTTCGAGTGGGGCACCGTGGATGGTCGACAAGTGGACGCAGGCCAGCGTCATCAACGCCGGCGATGGCTGGCACGCTCATCCGACCCAGGCTTTGCTCGACGCCTATACCGTGCGCACCACGCTGAATCGAACGGGAGGTCTGGAAGGGCTCCGTATCGCCATCGTCGGCGATGTGAAGCACAGTCGCGTCGCGCGCAGTACATCGGCTGTCTTCCGGCTACTGGGCGCGGATGTAACACTTGTTGCTCCACGAACGTTGTTGCCGCCGGTCGTCGATGAGCCGACATCGGAGAACCTGGATGCACTGATTGACGATGTGGACGTGTTGTATCTCCTTCGGATGCAAAGCGAGCGGATGAACGAGGCACTGGTACCGAGTCTGCGCGAGTACACAACTCGGTTCGGGCTCACACCGCAGCGCGCTGGACGACTCAAACAGAACGCGCTGGTGATGCACCCGGGGCCGATGAATCGTGGAGTCGAGATCGCAGTTGATCCAGCCGAACTTCCGGGTGCCGTGATCACACAGCAGGTTTCCAACGGGATCGCGGTTCGGATGGCAGTGCTATTCGAACTCCTAGGTTCCGGGCACGGGTCCGCAGACACATTGGAAGGAAGTAGCGAATGAGTTATCTCGTCACTGGGGCCAGAGTCATCGATCAGAATGGCGAGCGGCGGGGCGACGTGCGTGTGAACGATGGGTTCATTGTCGAGGTTGGGCCCGATCTCTCCAGAAATGATCAAGATCGCGTGCTAGATGCCTCAGGCTGTGTTCTCAGCCCGGGCTTCGTTGACCTTCACGTGCATCTACGCGAACCGGGACGTGAGGATGCCGAAACGATTGAAACGGGAAGCAGAGCCGCCGCCCTTGGCGGGTTCACGGCGGTTGTTGCGATGCCCAATACCGACCCCACACAAGATTCCGTCGAGGTGGTCGACTTCGTCCGCCGTCAGGGCGAGCGTGCTGGTTGGTGTGAGGTCTCGCCATCCGGTTCGATCACGGTCTCACGTGCGGGGGAACAACTCACGCCGTTCGCAGAGTTGGCCGATGCGGGGGTCAGATTGTTCACCGATGACGGCAACGGCGTCCAGGACCCGCTTCTGATGCGTCGTGCCTACGAATACGCGAGTGATCTCGACGTGACCCTTGCCCAGCATTGTGAGGTCGAATCGCTGACGGCCGGAGCGGTAATGCACGAGGGGGAGTGCTGCAGCAAATTGGGTTTGCCGGGGTGGCCGTCGCTGGCGGAAGAGTTGATGGTCCACCGTGATATCGAACTGGTCAGGTTGACCGGCGCTCGTGCTCACTTTCTTCATTTGTCGACAGCGGGCAGCGTCGACCTGGTGCGCGCGGCCAAGGGCGCCGGGTTGCCAGTCACCGCTGAGGCGACGCCGCACCACATCAGCCTCACCGACTCGCTACTGGCCTCGTACAACGCGCTCTACAAGGTCAACCCTCCGTTGCGTACACCCCAAGATCTGGCCGCGGTTCGCGACGGGCTCGCCGACGGGACGATTGATGCAATCGCCACCGACCATGCCCCTCACGTGCCGGAGTCCAAGGAGCGGCCACTCGATCAAGCGCCCCCCGGAATGATCGGTCTCGAAACGGCACTCGGTGTTGCGCTTGCGCATCTCGAGATGCCACTTGTCGACGTAATCGCGGCCATGTCCTGGAAGCCTGCCGCGATCGCGGGAATTGCCGATCGCCACGGCCGCCCGGTCGAACCTGGTGAACCGGCCAACCTCACTGTCTTCGATCCGTCGACCGAGTGGGAAGTCGTTCCGGCCCAGCTGGCGAGCAAGAGTCACAACACGCCATACGTTGGTATCCCGCTGCGAGGACGGGTCAGACACACCATTTTCAATGGCGACGCGGTCGTCATCGACGGAAAGCTCCAAGATAAATGAATCAACATCCACTATCCTGGATGACTATGCATCACCCGAAACGGCCCAGTCCGGCCACCTATCTCGGTTTGTGTCAGCACAAACCGCTGCGTCACAGGTATCTGCTGACACAAACTCGAGATGGCCTGAGTTTGCTGGGGGGTGTCGGGCGATGAGCGGACGAGGCGGATCAAGAGCAGCGGTGAGCGAGGGAGCGCTGGTTCTCGCAGATGGCAGCGTTTTCGAGGGCGAGCTGATCGGCGCGGAGCGTCAGGTGGCCACTGGCGAGGTCGTGTTCAACACCGTGATGTCCGGCTATCAGGAAGTGATCACCGACCCGAGCTATGCCGGGCAGATCATCACGTTCACATCGCCGCACATCGGCAACTACGGAGTCAATGAAACCGACATGGAATCGCGCGGAACATTCTGCCGCGGAGTGGTCGTACGCGAACTTGCTCGCCGCCACTCCAATTTCCGAGCCGACAGCGACCTCGGTTCGATGCTCGAACAGAACGGCGTGCCTGGGATCAGCGGAATCGACACTCGGCGTCTCACGCGGCTGTTACGTGAAACCGGCGCGATGCCGGGGGCTTTCGGCTCAATTGGCGAACAAGAGCTGCTCACGGCGGCAATCGCTGAGCCGGGAACCGACGGTATTGACCTGGTCAGAGAGGTGACGGTGCCGCAGAGTTACACGGTGGACTGTCTCGACCCCGATAACAAGATCCGAATCGTGGCTATCGATTTCGGCATGAAGCGCAACATTGCGCACAATCTTGCCCGGTTTGGGGCGGTCGAGGTCGTACCCGCCACGACCACAGCGAGTGACATCCTCGCCCGTGACCCCGCAGGTGTCTTTCTTAGCAATGGTCCAGGCGATCCGGAGATGGCGCCATACGGCGTGGAGACGATCAGCGCGTTGCTCGGCAACGTTCCGATATTCGGGATATGCCTCGGCCATCAGCTACTCGGTCAAGCGATTGGTGCCGGAACGGTGAAGCTGCCATTCGGCCACCACGGCGGAAATCATCCAGTCAAGAATCTTCTGACCGATCGCGTCGAGATCACGAGTCAGAACCACAACTTCGCGGTCGACCCCGACTCGCTCCGTGGTAAGGCCACGATGACACACGTAAACCTGAACGATGGTGTTTGCGAGGGCTTTCAAGTGACCGGTGAGCAGGCTTTCAGCGTGCAGCACCACCCGGAGGCCAACCCCGGTCCACACGATTCGAACTACCTGTTCGATCAGTTTGCCGAGATGCTTGCCGGAACTGGAGGTCGCTGATGCCGAAGCGCACTGACATCGAATCGATTCTGATCATCGGGTCGGGCCCGATTGTGATCGGGCAGGCGTGTGAATTCGACTATTCGGGTACGCAGGCGTGCCGTGTACTGCGTGAGGAGGGATATCGAATAATCCTTGCCAACTCGAACCCGGCAACGATCATGACCGATCCGGATTTTGCCGACGCCACGTACATCGAGCCGCTGACCTGGGAGGTTCTGGCAGCAATTATCGAACGTGAACAACCCGATGCCGTGCTTCCGACACTTGGTGGCCAGACCGGGTTGAACCTGGCAATGGAACTCTTCGAGCGAGGTCTGGTTGGCGTCGCGGGCACGCCCGAGATGATTGGGGCCAATGCTGAGGCAATAGCGACCGCAGAAGATCGAGAGATCTTCAAACAGGCGATGATCGAGATCGGGCTCGATGTGCCGCTCTCAGGTACTGCCCACAACTATGACGAAGCACTTGCGGTTCTCGAGAAGATCGATCTGCCCGTGATTATTCGACCCGCATACATCTTGGGCGGCCGAGGTACCGGAATCGCATCGACCTTGGAGGAGTTCGAACGGATTGTCGTGAACGGGATTGCCGCGAGCCCCATCAGTGAGATCCTGGTTGAGGAATCCATTGCGGGCTGGAAAGAGTACGAACTCGAAGTCATGCGTGATCATGCTGACAACTGCGTGATCATCTGCGGTATCGAGAATGTGGATCCGATGGGGGTCCACACGGGAGACTCGATCACGGTTGCGCCGATTCAGACGCTCACCGATGTCGAGTACCAAGAGATGCGCGATGCGGCGCTCGCATGTATCCGTCGTGTCGGGGTCGAAACAGGCGGCTCGAACGTGCAATTCGCCGTGGACCCAGCAGACGGCCGGCAGGTCGTCATCGAGATGAACCCACGTGTCTCGCGATCCTCGGCTCTTGCGTCCAAGGCGACCGGATTTCCAATCGCAAAGATCGCCGCCCGCCTCGCCGTGGGCTACACCTTGGACGAGATCCAAAACGACATCACGGTCGCGACGCCGGCTTGTTTCGAGCCGGTCATCGACTATGTGGTGACCAAGATTCCACGCTGGGCATTCGAGAAGTTGCCTGGAACTACGGGTGTCCTCGGTACACAGATGCAGTCGGTGGGCGAAGTGATGGCGATTGGCCGCACATTCCCCGAGAGTCTCCAGAAGGCTCTCAGGTCACTCGAGCAAGGTCGTCTCGGGCTGGGCTGCGACCCGGCAGAGATGCAACTCGCTGAGATTCCCGACGACGAGTTGCTGGCGATGGCTGCGGTCGCAACCCCTGACCGGATCTTGCAGACCGCCGAACTGCTCCACAGAGGAATCTCTCCTGATCTCGTCCACGACGTGACGCGTATCGATCCGTGGTTCCTCGACCAGATGCTGTTGGTCGTCGAAGAACGGTCCGCTTTGGCAGAGGGCGGCAGCGAGGCGATGACGAAACGTTCATGGAAGCGAGCAAAACAGCTCGGATTCGCCGACGCGCAGCTTGCCTACTTGTGGGGGCTTTCAGAGAGCGAGGTTCGTCAGGAGCGCGAGCTTGCAGGAGTCCTCCCGACGTACAAGACCGTCGATACGTGTGCGGCAGAGTTTGCGGCGCAAACGCCATACCACTACTCCACCTACGAAGATGAGAGTGAGGTACGCGCTTCCGACCGCCCGAAGGTAGTGATTCTCGGATCGGGGCCCAACCGGATCGGCCAGGGAATCGAGTTCGACTACTGCTGCGTGCATGCTTCGTTCTCGCTTCGCGAGGCCGGCTACGAGACGATCATGATCAACTGCAACCCTGAGACTGTGTCGACCGACTACGACACTTCAGATCGGCTGTACTTCGAGCCATTGACGAAGGAAGACGTTCTCAACGTGCTCGCCGCGGAGCAGCCCGAGAAGGTGATTGTGTCGCTCGGTGGGCAGACGCCACTCAAGCTCTCAGGTGAGATCCCTGTTGAGCTGGTGGCTGGTACCTCGCCGGACTCGATCGACGCAGCGGAAGACCGCGAACGGTGGAATGTCATCTGTGATGAGCTCCACATCCCACAGCCTCCAGGAGGGACGGCGATCGATCTCGAGCAGGCGCTGGCGATCACGGATCAGATCGGATTCCCGGTTCTCGTCCGCCCCAGTTATGTGCTCGGTGGTCGCGCCATGCAGATCGTCCATGACCGCAATCATCTGGCGCGGGCGATGGCCGAACTGGCCGGTTTCGGCAGTCTCGGCCGAGAGGGCGGGCTCTCGGCAGAACGGCCTGTCTTGATCGATCAATTCCTCGCTGATGCAACAGAAGTTGACGTCGATGCAATTCGAGACCATACGGGTGAAGTTCTGATCGGCGGCGTCATGGAGCACGTCGAGGAAGCCGGGGTGCACTCGGGTGACTCGGCTTGTGTTCTTCCGCCCCCGACGCTGCCGTCATGGGTGATCGAGGTAATCGAGTCGTACACCGTGGCCATCGCCAAGAGGCTTGACGTTCGAGGGTTGATCAACGTCCAGTATGCGGTCGCCGGCACGACGGTGTACGTCATCGAAGCAAACCCCCGTGCGAGTCGAACAGTGCCCTTCGTAGCCAAGGCAACCGGCGTTCCCCTGGCGAAGGTGGCCACACGGGTGATGCTCGGCGCAACACTCGCCGATCTCCGAAAGGAAGGGTTGCTCGTCGACCCGGTCGGTGGCCACGTCTCCGTCAAGGAAGCAGTGTTGCCGTTCAACAGATTTCCCGAGGTGGATCCAGCGCTCGGCCCGGAGATGCGTTCGACAGGAGAGGTGATGGGGATCGCCGACACGTTCGGCAAGGCGTTCTACAAGGCGGAGGTGGCCGCCGGGACAATACTGCCGACCCAAGGCACGGTGTTCCTGAGCCTCGCGGATCCGGACAAACCTGCTGGGCTCGTCGTGGCACAGCGGCTGAGGGCCCTCGGACTCGGAATAGCGGCCACCGAAGGGACAGCGGCCTATCTTGCCCGATTCGATTCCCCCGTTGATCAAGTCGTGGCGAAGGTGCAGGAGTCAGGCTCGCCAGACGATCAGCGGGTAACTGCGGTCGATCTCATTGCCGCAGACAAGATCACCTTCGTCGTAAACACACCGCGAGGCCGGATTGGTCGTAGTGACGGCGAACAGATTCGAAAAGCGGCAAGCTTGCACCATGTCAGCTGTGTCACGACTATCGACGCCGCACTCGCAGCAGTGCAGGGGCTGGCGGAGCACGATCGAGAACGACTTGCGGTGAAGACACTGCAGGAATACCACGGAACACCGGAACAGCTGGAGAATGCTGCCAAGTGACCGACTCGGCGATTGATACACGAGTAAAAGTCGGATCAATCGAGTTCGCCGCGCCAATCATGACCGCGTCGGGCACCGCCGGTTATGGCACTGAACTCGGGGCCTATCTTGACCTGGCAGGTCTGGGCGCGGTGGTGACCAAGTCGTTGGCGGCATATGAATGGGCGGGAAATCCAGCGCCTCGAGTTCATCAGACGCCGCAAGGCATGATCAACGCGATCGGGCTGCAGGGGCCGGGTGTCGAATACTGGCTCGAGAACGTGCTGCCCGACTTCATTGCGACCGGCGCCACGATTGTCGCGAGCATCTGGGGCCGTTCTGTTGACGACTACCGGCGTGCTGCTGATCTCCTTGCCCAGGCCCCTGATGCGGTTGTTGCCGTCGAGGTCAACCTTTCATGCCCCAACCTCGAAGGGCGTGGTTCTATCTTTGCCCACGATGTGGCACTGTCGGCGGAGGTGATGGCTGCCACGGAGGGATGTGGCCGACCACGGTGGGCCAAGTTGAGCGCAAATACAGATCGCATCATCGACGTCGCCGAAGCAGTTGCGGGAGCGGGGGCGGAGGCCGTGACGTGTATCAACACGCTTCTGGGCATGGCCTACGACGAGGTCACCTTGGAGCCGGCTCTCGGTGCCGGCGGGGGAGGGCTCTCAGGCCGCGCGATCCATCCGGTGGCGGTTCGTGCCGTGCACGATGTGCACGAGGCATTGCCGGCGCTCCCGATCGTTGGCGTCGGTGGTATCGCGTCGGGCTGGGATGCTGCGGAGATGCTCCTCGCCGGGGCCAGTGCAGTACAGGTCGGGACCGCGACATTCGCCGACCCGGCCGCACCGATCAAGGTGCAGGATGAGCTCTGTCAATGGGCGGGCGCTCGTGGTATTCACCGCCTGGCCGATGTCACCGCGCTAGCGTGATCTCATGGCAACACCTCCTCAGTTGACCCCCGAGCAGCGGTCTGCTGCCTTGGTGAAGGCGGGTGAGGCTCGCGCCGCCCGTGCTGAAATCAAGGCCCGGCTGAAGATGGGTTCGATGACGCTTGCCGAAGCGCTCGAATCCGATGACGTGAACGTCGGCAAACTGAAGGTGGTGTCGATGCTCGAGTCGCTACCCGGCGTCGGCAAAGTCAAGGCTCGGCGCGTCATGGAAGACGTCGGAATTGCTGACAATCGGCGTGTGCAAGGCCTCGGACGGCAGCAGAAACAGAAGCTCCTCGAGATTCTCAGCTCCTGACTGAGCTTGCACTGTTTTGATCATCGTTGTTTCGGGCCCGGGTGGTGTCGGCAAGGGCACAATTGTCGACGCGCTCGTCAAACGTGACCCTCTACTCTGGTTGAGCCGATCCTGGACTACCCGTGAGCGGCGACCGTCCGAATCCGACGACCACTACTTCTTCACCGATACCAAAACCTTCGAGGACCGCATTTCGTCTGGCGGATTCCTCGAGTGGACCGAGTTCCTCGGCAACTACTACGGCAGCCCCGGCCCCGAGCCGGACGGCGAGCGAGACATCGTCCTGGAAATCGAAGTCGATGGCGCTCAGCAGGTGAAAAAGGTCCATCCTGATGCTCTACTGCTCTTCGTGCTGCCGCCTTCGCGGGAGGAGCAAGAACGTCGGCTTCGAGGTCGCGGCGACCCTAGCGACAAGGTGCTAGCCCGGCTGAAGAAGGCCGAGGTCGAGGAGCCGGTAGGCCGCGAGTTGGCCGACCACATTGTCGTCAACGACGAACTTGAACAGACCCTCGAAGAGATGTTGGCGATCATCGTCGGCGCTCGTGAGCGCTTCGTACGGTAGACTGGTCTGACTATGGCGCTAGACCACGACACGATGATCAATCCACCTATCGAGGGGCTCCTCGATACCGTCGATTCCAAGTTTTCTCTGTGCACCCTGGCTGCGCGACGCGCCCGAAATATCAACTCCTACTTCAACCAGTTGGGTGATGGCCTCGGCCACATGATCCCGCCGCAAGTTTCGTCGGTTGCGCGCAAGCCTCTTTCGATCGGGTTCGAAGAAATCTCCGAAGGCAAGATCATCTGGACCGAAGCTCCCGAAGAGGTCGAGGCCGAGATTGAACTCGAACTCGAAGTTGATGCTAAAGCCGAGGCCCAGGCAGAAGCCGACGCCGCAGGCGTGAGCCTCGATACCTGACTCCAGCCGACGATGCTCGAGGGGAAACGCATCGTTCTAGGAGTGACGGGCGGCATCGCCGCTTACAAGGCGGTGGAAGTCAGTCGTCGACTGATCGACGCTGGCGCCCATGTGGTCCCGATCATGACGGCCGGGGCGCAGAAGTTTCTAGGCACGGCTACTTTGAGCGCGCTGGCGTCCGAGCCTGTTCAGACGGAGTTGTGGAACAACGCCACGACGCCCATTCCCCACACCAAGATCGGCCAGAACGCTGACTTGATCGTCGTTGCTCCCGCAACAGCGCGGCTGATCGCCGCCTACCGCATGGGTCTGTCCACCGATCTTCTCACCAACACGCTTCTTGCCACACGTGCCCCTGTCGTCGTGTGCCCAGCGATGCATGCCGAGATGTGGGAGCACCCGAGTGTTGTCGAGAACATCGCCGTTCTTCGTGAGCGTGGTGTGCACATCGTCGAGCCGACTGAGGGTCGCCTGGCCGGAGGCGACATCGGAAAGGGGCGGCTGGCAGACCCGGCATCAATTGTTGAAGCTGCGGCGAGAGTTCTAGGCCCCAACGACATGGAAGGCACATCCATCGTCGTGTCAGCCGGCGGTACCCGCGAGCCGATCGATGCCGTGCGCGTCATTGCCAATCGAAGTTCCGGCAAGCAGGGCTATGCGATCGCGGCGGAGGCCGCGTCGAGGGGTGCCTCAGTGACGCTTGTCTCCACGGCGTCACTCCCAGCTCCGTATGGCGTCAAGGTTCTCCAAGTGGAGACTGCGGCCGAGATGAAGGTCCAGATGGAGCGCACTGCGGCCGATCACGACATCATTGTGATGGCGGCCGCGGTCGCCGATTTCAGGCCGGTCAAGCCTGCAGGGGGCAAATTGAAGAAACACGCCGGCCCGCCCGAGATCACCCTCGAACCGACTCCTGACATTCTTGCTGAGCTCGGCTCGGCGAAGCGTGAAGGGCAGATCATTGTCGGATTTGCCGCCGAGACCGACGACCTTCTGTCCAATGCATCGAAGAAGTTGTCGGCCAAGAAACTCGATCTGATCATTGCCAATGACGTGAGCGCTTCACGAGTTGGGTTCGGTCACGACACGAATGCCGTTACGCTGGTGCGGCCCGACGCGGAGCCTGTCGAGATCGACCTCGCGAGCAAGCGAGATGTCGCCCGGGCGGTAATTGACGTAATCGTTACTATTCGCAACCGACACTGACAGGACATCGGACCCCACCTCATGAGCTCGTACCTCTTCACCTCTGAAAGCGTTACCGAAGGCCATCCCGACAAGATGGCTGATCAGGTTTCAGACGCCGTACTCGACGCCATTCTCACGGAAGATCCGGATGGTCGCGTCGCGTGTGAAACTCTTCTGACAACCGGCCTATGTGTCGTTGCCGGAGAGATCACGACTTCGGCGTATGTCGACATTCCGAGGATCGCCCGCGAAACGATCAACGCCATCGGCTACGACAACGCGCTGTACGGATTCGACGGAAACACGTGTGGGGTGATCGTTTCGATCGACGAGCAAAGCCCTGACATCGCCCAAGGCGTCGACGCCAGCGAAGAAGTTCGCAGCGGTCACTCCGACGAGGATCTCCTGAACCTGCAGGGCGCAGGCGACCAGGGGATGATGTTCGGGTACGCATGTAACGAAACTGAAGACCTTCTCCCGCTGCCGATCTGGACCGCACACCGGCTGGCCGAGCGTCTGGCCGATGTCCGCAAGTCAGGCCAGGTTCCGTATCTTCGCCCCGACGGCAAGACCCAGGTGACCTACGAATACCACGATGGTTGGCCAGTAGCACTCAAGGCGGTCCTGCTAAGCACACAGCACCAAGATGGTGTCGACCGTGACACGGTGATCCGGCCCGATCTGATCGATCAGGTAATTCGGAAGGTCGTTCCCGAGCGGTTCGCCGATGACGACTACGAGATCTACATCAACCCGACCGGCCACTTTGTGCGCGGCGGCCCTTTTGCCGATGCCGGCCTGACCGGGCGAAAGATCATTGTCGACACCTATGGCGGAATGGGCCGCCACGGTGGCGGTGCGTTCTCCGGCAAAGACCCGAGCAAAGTCGATCGCTCGGCGGCCTATGCCGGCCGCTGGGTTGCCAAGCACGTCGTAGCGAGTGGTGCTGCCGATCGTTGCGAAGTTCAACTTTCGTACGCAATCGGGATGGCCCAGCCAATGAGCATCTTGGTCGACACCTTCGGTACGGCGCACGTCGACCCGATGGCCATCGAAGCCGCAGTGCGCTCGACGTTCGATCTTCGGCCCGGAGCGATCGTTCGGGACCTCGATCTGAAGCGCCCGATCTATCGCAAGACTGCCGCCTACGGCCACTTTGGCCGCGCCGGTTTCCCGTGGGAGGAAGTCGATCGTTTGGCCGAGTTCAAGGTGGCCGTCGGGGTCTGACGTCGGCTGACTCGTGACGTCGCAGATTGCACGGGTCCTACCCAATATCACCGGGCTCGACAAGAGTTTCGACTACCTGATCCCTGACGAACTGGCGGCCTCCGTTCGCGTCGGCACTGTGGTCAGAGTCGAGCTGCATGGTCGTCGCGTTGGCGGATGGGTAACCGAGATCCTGGCTTCTGCTGCGCCCGGCCTGGCGTTTGACTCGCTGAAGCCGATCGCCAAAGTCACCGGTTTCGGACCTGACAGGGAACTGATCGAGCTGGCGGAATGGGCGCTCGTCCGATGGGCAGCTCGCCGGCTACGCCCCATGTTGGTAACTGCAACACCCCTGCGCGCGGTCAGGGCCTTGCCGGCGGAGCGCCGTACGTCACCGTCAGCGGAACCAACCTCTCCTGCAACCGTCGAGTTGCTCGCTGCCGGTGGGGGTGCACTCAGGCTGCCTCCGCGGGTCGACGTGATGCCGGCGATTCTGGCCGCCGTCAGGCTTGGGCCATGCCTTGTTGTTGTGCCTCAGCACGATGAGGCGAAGCTGCTCGATGCGCGTCTGAGACGTGCTGGGATATCGACTGCTCTGATGCCTGATGGATGGGCGGCTGCCGCGGCTGGCGTTGATGTTGTCATCGGCAGCCGATCCGCTGCGTGGGCACCGTGCCGGGGTCTCAGCGTTGCCGTGGTGATCGACGAACAGGATGAGGCGCTTCAGGAAGAGCGAGCCCCAACGTGGCACGCGCGTGATGTGATCGTCGAGCGATGTCGGAGAGCTGGAGTGCCCTACGTGCTGGTGTCACCAGCACCAACGCTGGTCGCCGTGGAGGAGTACGCAGGCAGCTCTGGTGTGGTGCATCCCCCGGCCGCCCGCGAGCGGGCAGGGTGGCCGGGTGTGGTGCTTGTCGACCGCAGAGATGAAGATCCGTGGAAGAAGTCACTTGTCACGTCGCCACTGATCGAGCGGATTCGAAACCCCGACTTGACGGTGGTCTGCGTTAGCAACATCACGGGCCGAGCGCGGGTGCTCGCGTGTCGGGCATGTCGAGCGTTGATCCGATGTGAGCAGTGTGATGCTGCGGTTGGCCTTGCGGATGATGGAATGCTTTCGTGCCGTCGCTGTGGTGCTGTGCGTCCTCCGGTCTGTCAGGAATGTGGGGCGTCGAGGTTTGCGAACCTTCGCCCGGGAGTGACTCGATTACGCGAAGAACTCGAGGCAGCAGCGGCGCGCCCTGTTGTCTCGGTCACCGGTGCAGACGATCAACCGCCCACGCGAGCAGGTGTTTATGTGGGGACCGAAGCGGTACTTCACCGAGTGCACCGCGCCGACGTCGTGGCGTTTCTGGAGTTCGACTCGGAGATGCTGGCACCCAGGTTCAGAGCAGCTGAGCAAGCTCTCGCGTTGCTGATAAGAGCGGGGAGGATCGCACCGGAAGTTCTTGTTCAGACGTTTTCGCCCGACCACGAAGTTTTGCGCGCGGCCGTGGCTGGAGATCCGGCAGCGATCTTGCCGGGGGAGCGAGAACGCCGCCGTCCGCTCTCACTTCCGCCGTATGGAGCGCTGGCCTTGGTCTCGGGAACCGGCTCGGCTGAGGTCGCCGCAGAACTATCCAAACCCGATGTCGAAGTCGACGTAGGCGGAGACGGAACAGGCCGCTTCTTGATTCGTGCGGCCGACTGGACGACCCTTGGGGTCGCGCTGAATGCAGCCGAACGCCCGCCAGGTTCGCGGGTTCGGGTCGAAGTCGACCCGCCCCGGGTCTAGTGGTTCAACCCCCTAAACAACGAACGCGTGAACAAGTTGCGCACTATGTGCGCAAGATCTACACGCGTTCGGGGTGATTCAACGCTTGGCGAGCAGTTTGTCGTAGCGATCCGAGTCGACGTTGCCGCCGGAGATGATCACTCCAACGGTGAGCCCAGCCCATCGGGCTCGCGGACCGCGCCGGTCGAGAACTGCAGCAAGGGCGGTTGCACCGCTTGGTTCAACTTGCAGGCCGAGGGTGTCTTGGATGACTCGCATGGCACCGACTATCGACTCTTCGGTCACGGTGAGCACCTCGTCGACCAATTGTTGGTTGAGGGCAAACGTGTTGGTGCCCGGGCAAGTGATAGCCAAACCATCTGCGATTGTCGATGGTTGCTCTATGGGAACCGGGTGGCCGGCGGCGAACGAGCGAGCCGTGTCGTCGGCGTTTGCCGGTTCGACACCGATCAGCTCACAATCGGGAACCAGAGCACTCATCGCCGAGCCGCAGCCTGCCATCAGGCCACCTCCGGACATCGGCACGACCAAGACGTCCAGTTCCGGTTGATGTTGAGCGGCAATCTGCCGGTGGAGTTCGAGTGCAGCAGTTCCTTGCCCGATCATCACATCTCGATCCTCGAATGGATGCACGAACGTGGCTCCAGTTGCGG
>JADWMG010000375.1 GCA_015767405.1 Actinomycetota bacterium | reverse complement strand
GACGCATAGTCGCCGCCATCGATATCCAAGGTGTCGAACCCACCTGCTCCACCGTCGACGTAGCCAGCGAGGCTTGCCGATGTGCTCCACACGAACGTGTCCTCGTTACCGCTCGCACCGATGAGGTACTCGATGCCTGAGAACGATGCTCCGGCCGCGGCACCTGATCCCGAACCCGAGATCGACCAGGTGGTGTTGCTTGCAGGGCCGAGAAGGGAGTCGTTACCTCCGCCGCCGTTGAATGCTGTTGCGACGGGCGCCGAACCGTTGCCGAGAGTCAAGGAGTCGTTTCCGCCGCCACCAGCGATGACGACCTGCGTCACGCCGGCGAGATCGATGGAGTCCACCAGGCCGGATGCGCCGGTGAGTGCAGCAGTGCCACCCGAGAACGAGAGCACGTGATCAAAGGCACCGCCGGCAAGAGATGCCGTCGCCGTTCCGCCTTCGACGCTCCAAGCGGTCCCGCGACCTGAGAGAGCGACCGTCGCTTCTCCTGCGTCAGATGTGATGATGAGCGTTGCGGCGGCAGACCCGACAGCTGTCGGTGCGAAACTGATGGTGGCCGTGAAGCTTGAGTCGGGAGCGATCACGGTCGCCGCTGAATCGGTAGAGAAAGATCCTGATCCCGAGATGACGAGTTCAGCGAGGTTGAGATCTGCGTCGCCGATGTTCGAAACGATGACTTCGAGAGTTGTGACATTGCCGATGCTTGTCACACCGGCGTCTGCCTCGGTCACCGAAACGGCGAGGACCGGAGTAGGTACAGGCTCGGTCTCATCAGCGAGAGGATCAGCTTCAACTGCAACGGCTGGTTCAGTCGGCTCGACTACAGGTTCCGGTTCGGTGGACTCGCCCTCAGGATCGTCCTCCGTCGCTTCAGCGGCGGGATCGCTCTCGCTCGACTCAACTACTGGTTCCGGCTCAGCTGACTCGGCCTCAGGATCGGACTCGGCCGGCTCGGCAACAGGATCAGTCTCGACCGACTCTGCCATCTCTGTGGACGCCGGCTCAGACTCGGCGGCTGGACCAGCCTCGGTCGACTCGGCGGAAGCATCTGGCTCGGTCGCTTCCTCTTCGACGATGACTTCAACTGGTTCGGAAACGACGAGCGTTGCGGCATCACTGGACGTGACACCACGGCTCGCATCTGGGGAGAGCGACGAAGTCATGATGCCACCAGAGTGGCCGAGGCCAAGCACATGGCCGACCTCGTGGCGAACAACGGTCACGAGGTCCATGCGGCCGGACTCGCCCGGATAGCTGGCAGACCATCCCCAGCCAGCAGCATTGCCGTCGATGGTGATGTTCGAGCCGGAATTTCGTCCAAGCTCGAGTCCACCGAGGTCGGACACTGCTGCCGTGATGCCGGAGAGATCAGCATCTGGTGCAACAGCCTGCCAATCGGAAACTGCTTGGGAGAGCGCAGCATTCACCTGGGAGTTGGTGGCTGACACTTCTGCTGGGGCGTCGGGAGTAGCGCCGGTCGCAATGAGGGATTCAGGGGAGTCGATATCGGGGAGAAGCGCCTGCGAGGTGGGCTGTTGAGCGATAACTGATACAAGCATGAAGAAGGAAAGTGCCACGCTCAGGGCGCGAGAAAAGCGCCATTGCGCTCTTGATTCGGTCCTCGAACCGGCTCTTCCCACTTCTTTGCCCCTCCAGATCAGAAGTCCATCCCGATAGCGTCATCCCCAGACGCTCGGCTGAATGTAGGTCACAACGAGCTCCTTGTCAACATCCTTTGGAGAGAAGAAGGACAATCTTGAACTACGGATTTCGGTCACGTTCATGGAGGTCCGGCAATACTTTCCGGCACCGATTGAACACCGCAATGACGACGGACGCTCCTTTCCACAATGCCGGCTACCTCGGAGGACCGTTCCCGCATCCGAGACATTCCGCTGCCGCACTTGTTGCGGGAGATATCGTGGTCATCGGGTTGAAGGCGCTGGGCGCTGGCTTCGAACTGGATGCACTTGCAGCGGCAGCGGGTGGAAGCGTTATCCCGACAGAGTCCAGCAGTGGAGATATCGAGGAAGCGATTCTCGACACCCTCAAGGATGACCAGATACCGGTCGAGGTCAGCATGACCAGCAGCTGTGAGTGGCCGATATCGACAACGTTCGTGTTCATGCGATTCGCTTGCCTGGTGCGGTTGCCCACCAATCCGTGATGTTCGGCGGGGAAGGGGAGCGTCTGTCGATCATCCACGACACCTCGGACCGTTCAGCGTTCATGCCCGGCGTCCT
>JADWMG010000119.1 GCA_015767405.1 Actinomycetota bacterium | reverse complement strand
AAGACGGTGTTCATCCGGATGTCGCAATCGGTGGTGTAGCTCTCGTACTGGGTGAAGACGTGCTCGCGGCCCTGGGCAGAGGCCTCGGCCTCGTCCTTGGGGAGCGGGCGGCCTTCCATCCAGTCGGGCACGTCGACGCCGGCGATGTCGCAGATCGTTGCCGGGATGTCCATGATGCCGACCGGAGCGTGGACGTCGGCAGCCGGGACCGCGCGGCTGGCCGCCGGCTTCCAGATCATCGTGCACCGCGTGATGCTGTCGATCATCGCCGGCCCGATCAGCAACAGGCCGCTGTCGCCGTCCAGTCCGCCGTGGTCGGGAGTGAAGATGATGTCGGTGTCCTCGAGCCAGCCCTTGGCATCGAGATGGGCGATCACACGACCGATCGCGTCGTCGATCAGCGCGTTGGAGATGTGAATCTTTGCGTTGATCTCGGCGATCTTGTCGGGCGTATCCAGCTCGGCCTGGTACGAGTGGCCCTGGAGTGCCTCGAACGACACGAACTTCGTGCCGTCCCACCACCACTTCCAGTGCTTCGGCTTCTGCTCCAGCCAACCGACGCGCTCGGCCTCCGAGGTGCCATACAGCTCGTCCACGTCGATGTCGCGCCAGTCGACGCGGTGGTTCTCCGACGACGGCGGGTCGTAGGGGTGATGCGGGTCGGGGAACGACATCCAGCAGAACCAGTCGTCCTCTTCGTCCATCGAGTCGATCCACTTCTCCGTGTGATCAGCGACCCAGTCCGTGTGGTAGAGGTCCTTGGGGATCGGGTTCTCCTTCACGAACAACGCGCCGGTGTCGCCCCCGGTTTCGACGTTCATCGTCACCTGGTCGCCGGGCTTCTTGGGCAGGTTGAGCAGCTTGTAGTAATCGGCGGCGTGCTCGGGGTAGTTGCGCTTGATCCACTGGGTGTAGTGCCCGGTCTCGGGAACAAGGTCGTGTGACGCGACGATCATCGTGTCGAACCCTCGCACCGGGGCATAGCTGTTCTGGATGCCGAGCGACGACTCCATCGAGTACTGCGACGAGAACGGCTCGAAGTGTGGTTTGCCGATCAGCGACGTGCGCATCGACGTGTTCTTCTTCAGGTACTCGGCGACCGACGGGGAGTCGTGCGGCAGTGCGATCCCGTTGTTCCACGAACCATGTGAACGGGTGTACTGACCAGTCAGCATCGTCGACCGCGACGGCATGCACAACGGATTCTGGTTGTAGCCGCGCCAATACTGGATCCCATCACGCGCCAGCCCATCGATGACCGGGGTCTGGGCGTATTGCGCCGCCGGTCCGTTCCACGCGCCGATCGTGTCCCACCGCTGCATGTCATCCGTGATGAAAAGCACTCGTCGAGTCATTGTGTACCTCCTGTAGGGGACACTATTCTGCTACCGCAGACGCCGTGTAATCACGCTCTAGGTCCATCCATTCTCCCAACCGAGTGTCAGTTGAGACCAGTGGCATCGGTTCTCCGATAGAGCTGGGTTTCAGCTAGCCGGCGAGCCGCCAATGCGAGGTACGGGAACGTGTGCCTCGGTCCTCCGACACCAGTGTTCTCAACGGACCTGTGCTGCCATTGCTTGGTACGGAATAGAGCGATTCGCGTCTCCGCCACCAGCATCTCCAAGGTTGGATGAGCCCTCATTCCCCTAGGCCCGGATGCCATTGTCCCGTGTGGAGACGTGACCGAGAGCCACCTATGCTCTCGAACGTCTCGGGGCACCCGCGCCGGGCATCTCAGGAAGAGAATCGTGAGACTCATTACAAGACCCGAGCCCGGTGAGTACGCCCCGTACACCGTCGAGTACTTCCAGCTCGTACCCGGTGACGACGTTCTCCAGCACATGGAAATGTGTCTTCGGACAACGCCCGAGTTCTTCTTGGCGTTGCCGAAAGAGATCCTGTCGGACCCGCACCAGTCGGGTGAGTGGACGGTGAAGGAGATTCTCCAGCACATCACTGATGACGAGCGCATCTATGCTTACCGGACGCTCAGGTTCGCTCGAAACGACCCGACCGAACTCCCGCCGTTCGACCAGGAGATCGTCGCCGCTCATTCGCTGGCGAACGAGAGATCCCTTACCAGTCTGCTTGACGAATACGTCACGGTCCGGAAATCGACGCTTTCTCTCTTCGATGGCCTGCCCGAAGAGGCGTTGACGCGAACCGGCATCGCGAATGGCAATCCGATGAGTGTTCGCGCCGCTGCGTTTCACATTGCCGGACACGAACTACACCACCTCGCCAGTATTCGAACGAACTACGGCGGCAGTACCAAGCCTTGAGGGCGATCATCCACACCAAGTTCGGATCACCCCGCGATGTGTTGAAGCTCGCGGAGGTCGACAAGCCGGCAGCTAGCAACGGCGAGGTGCTGGTGAAGGTGCGCGCCGCCTTGCATTGTTCGCCTGCGCCGTCCAGCCCAGCCAGGCGCACGGTGATACGTTCGGCCTGACCCACTTAGGCATGTACGCTGGCGACTCCATGCGAATGGAGAAGGGCTACGGCTACTGGAAGGCCGACTTCAACCGCTACGAAGCCGGTCTCGAACCCGTCGTCTCAGCGTTGTGCTCCTTCCACCCTGACAACACATTGCTCCGCGTCGTCGCGACATGAGCCCTGGTGCGCGTGCGTCGGTGGATGAGCAGGCCATCGTCGAGGGCGTCATCCAACGAGTCTCGGACTATCTGACCGATCCCCCGAGAGGATCGGACCCGGTGATCTCGTACGCGTCGCCGTCGGCGCTGGCACAAGCGTTCGCGACTACCGTCGGGTTGGCGTTGGGCGACCGCGCGGCCGTCCACAACGAGGCCGATGTTCTTGCCGCCGTCGAGCAGGTCATCGACTACTCGATGCAGACCAGCCATCCCCGGTTCGTCAACCAGAACTTCGCCGGACCAGACCCGATCTCTGTGGTTGGTGACTGGCTCGGCGCGGCACTGAACACCACTGGGGCGACCTTCGAGGTGGCACCGGTGTTCACATTGATGGAAAGTGCCGTGCTCGACAAGCTCGGTCACCTTGCCGGATATGTGACGTCGTTAAGCGGCGAGCTGCCGCCCGTGCCACCGGGACTCTTCTGTTCAGGCGGGTCGATGGGAACGCTGTTGGCGCTTCAACTGGCGCGGCATCGGCGCCAACCCGATGTGACGACCAAGGGTGCCAACGGCGACCGCCTGGTCCTGTTCGTCTCCGAGAGCGGTCACTACGCAGCGTTGAAGTCGGCTGCGTTGCTCGGTATCGGGACCGATGGTGTGGTCAAGGTCAAGACCGACCACGAGGGCGCCATGGTGCCCGACGCTCTTGACGGTGCGATCGGCGAAGCGCTGGCTGCCGGCTACACGCCGTTCGCTGTGATCGGCACCGCAGGAACAACCGTCACTTCTGCGTTCGATGATCTCGATGCAATCGCCGACATCTGCGAGTCCCGCGGGCTGTGGCTCCATGTGGACGGTTGCTACGGCGGCTCGGCCATGTTCTCACCGGCACACGCTTGGCGCCTGCGTGGGGTCGAACGCTCGGACTCGTGCGTGTGGAACTTGCACAAAATGATGGGCATGACCCAGCAGTGCACCGTACTGCTGGTCAAGAACCCGGAACAGCTTGCCGCCTGCTTCGCGTCCCGAGCTGACTACCTATTTCAGACCGACAAGCTTCACGGCGAATACGATTCAGGCGACCGCACTTTTCAGTGTGCCCGCCGCATCGACGTCCTCAAACTGTGGCTCACGTGGAAGGTCCGTGGCGATGACGGATTTGCCGCGCGCATCGACCACGCCGTGGCGATGGCGGACCACACACGCGGTCGCGTCGCTGCCAGCGATGGGGCATTCGTTCCGGTTGTATCCGGCACGTTCACGAATGTGGTCTTCGCCTGGATTCCTCCGCACTTGCGCCCGCTCGCGCTGACGCCGGCTCACGACCTCGAGCTTCCGGTCCTCGATGTGTCAGTGCTCGACGCAGACATTCGAGCCGAACTGCACGGCTACCCTCCCGTCATCAAGGCCAGTATGCAGGTAGCCGGTAGCGGAATGATCGGCTTCCAACCGGTGCATGGTCTCAACACCTTTCGCATGATCTGCATGAGCCCAACGCTGCAACCATCTGACGTCGATGCGCTTCTCGACACGATCAACACCGCTGGCCACGATGCGTTGACGGCGCGATGACTATCAGTCACATCAACGGGCTGAGCGACTGCTCAACGAGACTGACGGCGCGGGCTTCAAGATTACAGTAGAGGCCGATATGCATGCGATTGTGTTAACGTTAGTGCATGCAAAGTACGAGTGTGCGCATCGATGTCAGGACACATCGGGAATTGAAGATGCTGGCAGCTTCTCTCGGTGTCAGTGTGGGAGATACGGTCGCGCTTGCCGTGCGGCGCCTGCGCCAGGACCGGATCGGAGCCGATCTTCGCGACGATCTCAATGCTGCAGAGGTTGATTGGCTCGATGCTGACCTCGGGTGATGTCTTTGACTTGGATCTTGGCGTGCCGACAGGCAGAGAAGCGGGGTTCCGTCATCCGGCGATGGTGGTGACTGCTCAGCGAGTGCTGGACGCGGAGCCAAGTGTTGTTCAGGTGGTCCCGCTCACATCGACTCTGCGTGGGTTCGCGTCCGAAGTCGAGTTCGACGCTGACTCCGCGAACGGTCTTGAGTACAGGTCGGCCGCTCAGTGTCAGCACATCCGTGCGATTGCCGCCAGCCGTGTCGAACGCAATCGGGGAAACGTAGGCACTGCAGTTCTGGCGCAGGTCCGCGAGTTGCTCGGACTCATTCTCGATATCTCAGAATAGAGACAAGGGCGGAAGTGCTGGTGTTCGCTGGACGACGTGGGATCGGATATTGCTACTTCTCTCGCGAGATGCAGGATCGGTTCACTCCGACCAATGCCGACTAATGCCGGCTGGAAGGCGGGTGCAGTGCCGTTGGAGAGCTGTTGAGATCAGTCGATGACAATGCAGCTGGCAAGATTCAGAGTGGTCGTGCCTCCGGGGCCCGTGGCAACCACTCGCGGCGTGACGCTCCCCTCGCCAATGACAAGTTCTCCGAGAAAGCGTCCGGCGATGCCCCCGTGAGCTACCAGCGGTGAGGATTGACCGGCCGACGTCTTGAAGCTGCATCGATGGATCGATGTTGACCGTTACCTGCATCGTCGAGGCACACACGAAACTGACGAGTGAGATGCTGGGAGGCAACGGCGGTACGGTCTCAGGAATCGTCGTGGTCGTGATCGTGGTCGTCGTCGTGGCTGGAACAGTTTCAGCTGGGCCAGTTGCGACAGGGTCAGGCACGACGGGCTCACTTGCGACCGTGTCGGGCGGGGCCGGTTCACCTTGAGTTGACTCAAACGGCGGTGCTGGCGCCGCGGTCGGCGGGGGTGCGGCCGCCGGGGCAGCCGATGGCGCACCAGCCTGAGACGAGGAGATGCTCGTAGTTGGCGAAATCGTTGTACTCGGGAGAGATTCGAGCGTGCTCGATGAGCCCTCGGAGCGGGCCGCACCCAATGAGGCTTTCGTGCTCACCGGTTCGGTCGATGTGCTTGGTTCATCGAGGTCGTTTGCCGACTGCGCCGATCGGGCAGTGTTCGTTGCAAGAGGAGCATCAGCGCTCTCGATGGAATTGGGTCCGTCGCTTCGCATCAGTAGGAACAAGCCGGTAAGAGCGAACAGGGCCACGGCGGCCGTCGAGGCGAGCGCAACCACCCGACCCCTCGCGGTGGCGTTGCTGGCGGCTCTGAATCCGGCTGTCTTCGCGATCGGCTCCGGAGCTGGGAATCCATCGGCTCTCCACTCCAACGCATCTGATGCTTCCGCGGCGCGGGCACTTCCGATGGATTCGAGTAGTTGGTCCCGCAATACGAGCGGAGCCACTGCCAAAGGCATGGCGGAGAAGAGCATGCTCGGGCTGGTCATCGCCCTGCGGCGATCCTCGCAGACGGCACATTTGTCGAGGTGACGGGTGATCCTCTTGCGGGCGAGCGGGTTCAGCCCGTCGACCATCAATTCGTCCAGCTCCGGACACTCCTTCTTGGATGTCTTGGCAAGAAGCACGGCTCCGACCGACTGTTCCAGGCGAGTTCGAACACGATGCAGCGCAACATTGGCGACGTTGGCTGATACCCCGAGGGCGTCGGCTAGCTCTTGCCCGTCGAGTCCCTGTCGCAGGTGGAGATCGAGCACGGAGCGGTCGCTTGCTGCCAATCCGGCAGCTGCCGCCCAAACGAGATCACGAGCATCGATCTCACCGTCGGGTGCAGTCATCTCGACCACCTCGTCGACGTCGTCGCTGACCTGGGTCCGTTGGCGGTCACGAACGATCCGGAGCGAATGGCTTCTGGCGATTGCGTAAAGCCACGGTCTGAGTCTTGACGGGTCTCGTAGCTGATCGAGCCGTTGGGATGCGGCGAGGAAGGTGTCTTGCGTAACGTCTGCTGCGTCGGCGTCGCTGCGCAGTATCGACCGCGCATAGTCGTATATGCGATCGACGTACCGGTCGTAGATGTCTGCGAAAGCGTCTGTCGACTCCTCGAGAGCCGAGGCGACGAGTTCGGCATCCTCCATGAAACGACATGGTATGCGAGATGATCAAACGCGTTTTGCACGAGAGCGCTCCTTGATCCTGTTTGCCTTGATGCCTTCTCCAGAGCGCCGCTTGCCCGGGTGGCCCCCAGAAAGAGGGGGGCCGCCCGGGCGATGCGCTGCGGAGATTGGGTCATCCCGCTGGCTGAACCGTGATCACGTAGCCGACGTCGACCCAGCACCGTGCGTCGCTGGGGCTGACGAATGTGGGCGCCTGATATCGGCCGGGCTGGACTTTGTCGGAGTTGTAGTGCACATCAATATCTCCGAGGGTGCCTCGCAGCCCGAGGATGGAAACGAATCCTTCGCTCTCCTCGTACTCAGCCGTAATTCCGGTGAGGAACAGCTGCGACCCTGTGTTGTGCAGGTCGAGCGTGATTGGGCTTGCCAGGTCGTTCGTGTGCAGGTTGGAAGATACGCCCCGTGTATCGAGCAGCGAGAGGGAAGAAGTTGCCTGGAACGTGAGCTTGTCGTTCTCGATGAAGCAACCCTTCGACGCAACGATCTCGCCAGAACCAACAGTCACCTGCTGGAGTGGTGCGATCTCGATCTGGTCGATCTTTTGCGTCGTCTCAACCCCATCGGTGACGCTTGTTGTCACAGTGACAGTGCCTCGAGAGTCGGCGCCGAACGGCATTTCGAAGATGCCCGAGTCAGAGTCGGCCGTGTGTTCGAATGTCTCGCCACTCGAGTCGAGGACTCCGACGACGGAGAGCGAAAGGCTGTCGCCATCGGGATCGGAGGCGTTGATGCCGACCTTGACGTGCACGCCTCGGCGAGTGACTCGCACGACATCGAGAACGGGCGCCAGAGATGGTTCTGGTGCGAGCTCAGGCGCCGGTGCTGGATCTGACTTAGGTGCTGGATCCTGTTCGGGCTGTGGCGTCGGTGCCGAGTCCTGCTGTGGCGCCTGGTCTGGTTGAGGTGGCGGGTCTGACTGCGGCGACTGCTCGACCGGGGCAAGAGAAGCATTGTCAGTTCTCGGTGCCTCGACCTCGAAGTCAGAAGTAGATGTGGCCGTTTCGGTTGGGGCGAGTGACGAGTTTGTCACGTTGGTCGGGTTGGGTAACGCTACGCCGGCCTGGGTGGCCGGAGAGCTTGTGGTGCCGCCGCAGGCAGTTGCCAGTGAAGCGATCGTCACGGCTAGGCCAACTGCGCGGAGTGTGCGGTTGAATGGGATGGAGTTGAGTGAAGTGGACATTGGAGTTTCCTTTCGGTGGTTGATTGGGTGTGTTCAGTCGTTATGAGTTCCACAACGGCGGTTCACTTACCGAAATCCTGAAAAGAATTTCTCGAGCTTGCGATCGGTGTTCGAAACGTCGTGATGATGCCCGCAGAAGAGTGATGCAAACACAGGGGCAGTCCCCAGTAGCCCGAGCTGGTTGTGTCCGTCCGATGTGCCTGGCGAACGCGTGATGGGTCCGTTGGTAAAGTCAGCTTCCACGCCCGGCTGAACGGATCCGTGGACAGAGACTTTGGCTTGTGCTCCATTGTGTCTCGTCTCACCCAGGGCGTACGTCGACCGGATGACAGCGATCCCGAAATCACCTCTTCAAGCACTGATCGATGCGGGTCGGGCACGGCCGGCACGGAATGAACTCGCTGATCTGGCGCTCCCTGAGCCTGGGCCAGAGTTGTCTCGGGTGCTGTCGGAGATGCGAGACGACGAGCGATACTGAGGTGGCGTTCTACCTCGACACCTCGGCATTGGTGAAGCTGGTGGTCGCAGAATCGGAGACCATGGCACTTCGGTCCTGGTTGCAAGGTGCAGACCGAGATCTTGTCGCGTGTGGTCTCGCTCGGACCGAACTGATGCGAGCCGTTCGCCGGGTCATTCCGGAACGGGCGCTGCAGGCGCATGAGGTGTTGGACTCAGTCACCCTTGTCGAGGTCACGACTGAGGTCTTCGAGGCGGCTGGCCGTCTGAGCCCTTCGACGCTGCGATCACCCGACGCTATTCACGTTGCCGCCGCTCTTGATCTGGGCGATGACCTCGAGGGATTGGTGACCTATGACGACCGCCTTGCCGAGGCTGCGATGGCGAACGGAGTCGCGGTCGTCACGCCACGATGACCCCGGGCGAGAAGCGGCACGCCGCTGCGAGGCCGATCCACGGAGACCTGGCCCGGTGTGGGCAACGGGGTGTGTCTTCCCTCGGAATTTGTGTCAGCACATACCGATGATGTTCACGTGTGTGCTGACACAAATCCGGATTGCGGTTCAGTCATGTTCTCTCCATCCAGAACGGTCATGGACCGCATCGCGACCGAGCGAATTCTATCCGCGACCAAAATGGCGCTGAACCGCCAGGATTGCTAGTCCTCGAACAGGGACGGGGGGAAACCGCCCTTGCTCACCGGACTCCAGCGTGTGGGCTCGATCACGATCATGCATTTACCCTGGTCATGCATAGCTTGAACGTAGTCATCCCAGTTCGGGTGCTCGCCGGAGATGCACCTGTAGTACTCGATGAAGGCTTCGGTTGCTTCGGGCATGTCGAGTACCTGAGCGGTGCCGTCGATCTGAATCCACTCACTACCGAAATCTGCTCCCATTACCCCAATTGAAACGTTCGGATTGCGGCGGGCATTCTTTGCCTTGACCCGCTCGGGATATGTCGACACCGCGAGCTGGCCTGAAGGTGTCATTCCACCTGTGACAAGGCTCATCTGCGGTCGACCGTCGGCCCTCGTCGTTGACATGACCCAATGATGTTTGTCGGCAACGAATCTTCGCATGTTGTCCAGATTCACCATTGTGTTGCTTGACATGTAGGCGGCTCGCGGGTCGTCCTTGGGGATCTTCATGGCAACATCGTATTGTCATCCGGGTTGGTCATCCTGGTTGGTCATCCTGCCCCACATGTGAGGCAGGAGCTTTCGGTTCGACTCCCATGTTCGTGAGAGTGTGTGGGCGATGAGCCGGGCATTTGAGGAGATCGACCACCAGACCACGCCGATGGGGGAGATCAGTCTGCGACGACGGCTCGAACCGACTCTGAAGGTCGATGTCTACGAGGTCAAACTGGACGACGAATTCTTGATGTCGAGTCTGTTCACAGCGAGCGAGGAAGCCGTCGCCCAACTCGGCCTTGAAGAACTTTCTGGCGAGCACCTCGATGTCGTTGTCGGTGGACTTGGGCTCGGTTACACCGCCAAGGTCGTGCTCGACGACGTGCGGGTGACCCGTCTGCAGGTGATCGAGGCGCTGCCGCAGGTCATCGGGTGGCATCGCGACCATCTCGTTCCACTCGGGGCCGATCTCTCCGCTGACGAGCGTTGCAGTTTCGTACAAGGAGATTTCTTCGCCATGGTGGCCGACGGGATCGAGCAGGGCGACGAGGGGCCTAAACAGTTTGATGCGATCCTCGTTGACATCGACCACACGCCGAGCCATCTGCTCAGCTCTAGTCATGCGAATTTCTACCGGCCAACAGGGCTCGCTCGTGTTCGGGAGCAACTCGTACCGGGCGGCGTGTTCGCGCTTTGGTCGGACGACCCTCCTGATGTCGAGTTCATGAAATTGCTGGACGAGGTCTTCGATGGCGTCGCCGCGCACGTCGTCCATTTCCCGAACTTCTACACCGGCGGCGAGTCGGCCTGCACCGTTTACGTTGCCACCACCTAGTCGGGGGGCAGCGCCCTCCACGAACGGTTTCCTTGATCCAGGAGCCCGCTAAGTCGCGCAGCTGTGGTGATTGCGTCGGCCTGGCGCGAGCGAGCCGTACACCACAAGACGGCAAGCGGATCCATCCGGTACTCGTGCCGCTCCTGGCGGCTCTGATGTGCTCATGCCTCCGACACCCGATTCCACAGTGCTTTGAGCACGCTCATCATCAGGTCGGAGTCTTGCTTCGGATACGAGCCGAGCCCAACGATCAGAAGATCTTTGGTGAGATCACACCACGCGAACTGGCCGTGAATCCCGAGCATTGCGATCTGTTGCTGCTCCGGTTCGACGATCCAGAAATGGTTCTTGTAGAGGCCGGACGGGAAGACTTCGTCGCGGTGTTTCCGGTGGTAAGCGCTCGTCCCGCTCGGATCAGCGGCCAACAGCTCGGCAAAGAAACCTGATGGCACGATCTGGTCTCCACTACGGCTTCTGCCGTCGTTGACCATCAGCTGAGCGACGCGGGCAAAGTCGCGCAGCGTAAGACTGAGTTGGCCTTCGACGATCGGGAAGCCTTGAGCGTCTGTATTGAGAAGTCCGTCACTCTCGGGCCCAACTCGGCCGTACAGCTTCGTCTCCAAGATCTCAGCCAGGCCCATTCCGTAGGCCCTCTCGAGGATGATTCCCAGCACGATGGTCAAAGATGAGTTGTAGGCAAAGACGGTGCCCGGCAGATGATCCCGCGTCGTGAGGTTGGCCAGCACCCAGGCCTCAACGCCAATACCTTCCTCGCCCTCAAGCGTTGGGTAGTAGCCAGCCGCGCGGGCATATCGCCAATAGTCGGCCTCAGGATCGTCGTAGTCCTCACTGAACGAGATTCCGGCTTGCATATCCCAGGCGTGTTGCAGCGTCACTCCTCGCCACGCGTCAACTGAACGGAACTCTTCGATGTAGTCAGTCACCTCATTGGCCGGATCTAGCATGCCTTCCTCGATAGCGATGGCCAGGACCATTGAGAGAAGCGATTTCGTGCACGAGTGGATGACGTGATGATCGGTGTCGTTCATGCCGTTGCGATATGACTCATGCACCGTCAGGCCGTTGTGGATGACCAGCAACGCATCGTTGTACAGCCGCCGGTTGAGGAAGGTGTCGCCGTCAATTGTGCGTCCGGCCATAAGCGGGTCATCAAATTCGAGTGAAAGAATATCGATCGGTCGGTTGCTGACCGGCAGCGGCTCTGGTGGTCCAGAAGTCTCCAGGGCGACAGTTCTGAACAACCGATTCATCGATAGCTGAGAGACCCCCAAATGATCCGGATCGTCCCAATTGGCCTGGCCGATCTTTAACTGAGAGTTGACCATCCGTGATGGTTCGTTTGTGACCTGTTTGACCATGTGTGACCCACCCAACTCGCTAGCTACACCAGACCATATGCGAGGCCCGTCACGAAGTTGAGTTGCCAGTACCAGCGTTAGGGCTCGCCGCCTTGCACGCGGTCAGGGTGCGTGGTTCAGGTTTTGACGGTTCGGAGGGAGGTATGTCTGGTGATGTGTTCGTAGTCGCGGTCGTGGTGGAGGACCGGTACGTCGAGCCGGATGGCGACAGCGGCAATCAGTGCATCAATCTGCGAGCGGATTGTCACCCCTCGCCACCTGAGTTCTCGGTAGATCGTTGCTGCATCAAGCCAGTCGAGCTTGGGGAATAGCGCTTCAAGGTGCTGCGCTTCCAGCAGCCGTTGTGTCTGGGCGACTGCGCTACTTCGTGCTCCGGACATGACCTCCAAGAGGATTGGGTCGACAACAATGACCTCTCGGTTTGATATGGCCTGGCGCATTCGCGTTGCCTGGGGTGATCTCGACCCTTTCAGGAAGTCGATCCAGACTGACGTGTCAGCTATCAGCATCGCTGTCCCAATCGGCGAACCGGTTTGTGCGCATCGCGTGGAGATCGCCATCCCAGCCGATGCCCTCCATCTCCAGTTGCTCATCGACGCTCATTGGTCCTCCTCCGAGGAGACGCTCCAACGCGAGCTGGACCGCCTGACGTTTTGTGTTGAGCCCGAAGGTCCGCATCGCGCGCTCCACGAGTTCGTCATCGATGTTGATGTTGGTGCGGCTCATGACACCACAATACACCTTGATGTGTATCATGGTGTCTTGCCGAACGCGTGAACGTATTGCGCACATAGTGCGCAACTTGTTCACGCAGTCGAGTTCGGGTGGGGTTGTCTAGTCCGGGGTGGTGTGGCCCAGATTGGAGTCGGCGAAGTAGCGGCCGGGAGTGGTGCCGAAGGCGGAACGGAACGCGGCGATGAAGGCGCTTGGCTCGTTGTAGCCGCTGGTGATTGCGGCGGTTGAGACGCTGTGGCCTTGACCGAGCGCGATGACCCCGTTTTGGAGGCGGAGTTGGGTTCGCCAGTGGCCGAAGGTGCTTCCGGTCTCCGCGGTGAACAGGCGTTGCAGGGTGCGTTCGCTGGCGCCGAAATCGCGGCCGAACTCACGTAGTGTCCGCCGGTCTCGCGGGTTGTGCT
>JADWMG010000118.1 GCA_015767405.1 Actinomycetota bacterium | reverse complement strand
GGTCATCATCTTGCTGGGCCCCCTAATCGCCACTTCCTACTTCGGCGGCGACTGGTTCATGGTCATCGCGCTGATCGCCGCCATTGCCGGCTACGCCCCGGCGCACCTCGCTCGTGGAGTCTGTTCCGGTAGCGGACGATTTACCGAATACGCAGTAATCATGGGGTCTGACGGCGTCGTGCGGATCATTCTGTGCGTCATCCTGGCAATCATCGGGATCACGGCAGCCGGAGCATACGGCATGGCCATCGCCGTCTCCCCGCTGTTTGCGGTGGCATACGTCTATCGGCGCGGCGGCCTCAAGACCGACCCGGGCCCACCTGCGGAGTGGAGCGAGGTCACCCCGAATCTCGGTTGGCTGTTGCTGGGCTCGGTCTTCGCGGCGACCTTGCTCAATGCCGGTCCGATTGCGGCAAGCATCCTCGCGGACGATGACCAAGCCGCGCTCGTCACCCAGTTCTCCTACGGAGTCCTCATCGCTCGAATTCCACTGTTCCTCTTCCAAGCAGTGCAAGCGGCCCTGCTGCCGCGGCTCAGTCGCCAAGCGGCCAAGGGCGAGTTCACCGAATTCCGGGCGGGACTCAAGCGACTCATGCTGGTTGTCCTCGTGGTTGGCTTTCTCGGCACGGCGGGCGCTTACCTACTCGGGTCCTGGGCCATCGACGTGGTCTATGACGCCCAACTGACGGGTCGCACACTGGCGCTGCTCGCCCTGAGCAGTGCTTGCTACATGCTCGCCTTGGGGACCGCACAGGCTGTTATCGCCCTTCGCGGGCACGCTCTCGTCGCGCTCGGGTGGGGCATCGGCGTCGTCGCCTTCCTGCTCACGACCTGGCTGACGGCGGGCGAGATCTTCCGCCGGATCGAGATCGGGCTGCTCGTCTCCTCGCTCGCGGCATTGACCAGCTTCGCTGTGTCCCTGCGCTACAAGCTGAACGCTGGTGCCAAGGCCGACCCGGGTTCGATGATGGATGCCATCACCGACATGCCGTTCGAGACCTGACTAGAACGTTCGCAACGGGCGCGGGTCAGGCGTCTACAACTCGATGTTGGCGCGGCGGGCTTCACGCTTCAGGTCGTGGTCGACCATCATTTTGATCAACTCTGGGAAATCGACTTCGCGTTCCCAACCAAGTTTCTCTTTGGCCTTGGAAGGATCGCCAATCAGCAAATCGACCTCAGCGGGTCGATAGAACTTCGGATCCTGACGCACATAGTCACGCCAGTTCTCGATCTCGACCTCGGCAAACGCCCGCTCCACCAAATCTTCGATCGAGTGGGTCTGACCAGTAGCGATCACATAATCACCAGGCTCATCCTGCTGCAACATCAACCACATCGCCTTGACGTAATCGCCCGCATACCCCCAATCACGTTTCGCGTCGAGCGTGCCCATCACCAACTCATGCTGCAACCCCAACTTGATTCGCGCCGCCGCGTTCGTCACTTTACGAGTCACGAACTCCATCCCCCGCCGCGGACCCTCATGATTGAACAAAATTCCAGACGACGCGTGCATCCCATACGACTCGCGGTAGTTCACCACGATGTCATGGCCAAACACCTTCGCACACCCATACGGCGAACGAGGATGGAACGGCGTCAACTCGGTCTGCGGGGTCTCACGAACCTTGCCGAACATCTCCGACGACGACGCCTGATAAAAACGGATCGGATTGTTCTCACCACCACCGACCATGCGGATCGCTTCCAACATACGCAACACACCCAACCCGGTGATGTTCGCAGTCAACTCCGCCTGAGAGAACGACAACGCCACAAAACTGATCGCACCCAAGTTGTACACCTCATCAGGCTGCGCATACTGCAACGCCGCCACCAACGACGGCAAATCAGCCAAATCCCCAGGCACCAACTCCACAAACGGCATCTCCTCTTGAAGCTTCGTCGCTTTCGGGTTGTTCTGCCCCTTCACCATCCCATACACGTCATAACCCCGCCCATGCAGGAACTCAGCCAAATGCTGACCATCCTGGCCAGTGATACCGGTAATAAACGCTCTAGGCATAGAACAAGCGAGTCTACGGCGAGGCGACCCGTCCCCTGCCGATACGATCCGATGCTGCATGGTGAAGGTGGCGATCGACGTTGGGCCCCTGCATGGCCATCGCACCGGGATCGGCAACGCCGTCGCGTGGACCATCGAAGCCTTTAGCGACAAAGACTCGGGCGTTACTGATATCGAGCTGTACCAGTACCTGACGAGCATGCGCGCGCGCCGCCTGAAAACGCAGCGGCGCATCCCCATTCCGGCGGCAATGGCACTCAGGATGTGGTCGCACCGATCCCCCCCAATCGACCGGATCATCGGATCGCCTGACCTGGTGCACGGCACGAACTACGTCGTTCCTCCGACCGCATGCCCACAGTTGGTCTCCGTCTACGACTGCTGGTTTCTCGACCGCCCGGGCGATGCGGCAGCTGATGTACAACGAGCCGGCGCTGTGCTCCGTCACGCCGTCGATGGCGGTGCCCATGTCGTCACGAGTTCCGATGCCACGACAGAGCGCGCACGCGAATTGCTCTCGACCGATCGGGTGCGCACCATCCACCTCGGTCCGCCCGCACCGCTCGCGCCCACGTGGAGCCGTCCGAGCTCCCTGCCCGACCTCGGCACCAAACCGTTTGTTCTGTCGCTGGGAACGCTGGAACGTCGCAAGAACGTACCGACTCTGATCGCAGCCTTCGCAAGGCTGGCCCGCGAGCACGGATCCGTGAGGCTGGTCATCGCCGGCGCGGTCGGCAACGACTTGGAACCGATCACGCGAGCAATTGCGAAGCTCGACCCCGCCGTCGCCGAACGAGTCTTGCGAACGGGACCTGTCGACCAGCAGACGAAGTCTTGGCTGCTCGCGAATGCGAGAACCCTCGCTTACCCGTCGCTTGACGAGGGGTTCGGCTTCCCGATCCTCGAGGCGCAACAGATTGGTACGCCGGTGGTTGCTAGTACAGCAGGGTCCATTCCAGAAGTTGCCGGATCTGCGGCGCTCTTGAGCCCGCCACTCGACTCAGAGGCACTTGCCGCAAACCTCTTCTGGGTACTGACAAACGACGACATGCACGCGAAGCTGATCCGTCTCGGACGTTCAAACCTGCTCCGATTCTCGTGGGCAACCACAGCCGAGCAACTTGCCGCCACGTACAGAGAGTTGGCTGAGCTATGACCGAGCGGATCAGTGTTGTATCGGGCGGGGTTGGCGCGGCACGCTTTCTACGTGGATTGATCGACGCTGTCAGCGACCCGGCGATGATCGCAGCGATTGTCAACACGGGAGACGATTGCACGCTCCACGGACTCTCGATCTCGCCAGACCTCGACACGATCACCTACACACTCGCCGGAGCGATAGACCCAGAACGCGGGTGGGGCCTCGTTGACGAGAGCTGGCGATCCATGGAGGCCCTTGGCCGCTACGAGCCAGTCAGGCCGGAAGGCTCAGCCGCCGCGCCACGGTGGTTCAACCTGGGCGATCAGGATCTCGCGACACACTTCTACCGGACCGCGCGGCTGGACGAGGGCGCCTCGCTCACCGAAGTGTCCGACGAAATCCGCCGTGCATGGAAGGTCCCGGTCAGTCTCATTCCGATGTCCGACCAAACCCTCGCAACGATCGTGACCATCCTCGACGACTCGATTGGCGGCAGCGAGACCGTTCAACGCGAGGTCTCCTTCCAGGACTACTTTGTCCGCCTTCATCACGACGTCGGTGTCAAAGCTGTCCGGTTCGAGGGCAACGCAGAGTTGTCACGATCCGCCAGAACGTCGCTCACTGAGGCCGAGACGGTCGTCATCGCGCCCTCCAACCCGATCGTGTCGATAGGTCCGATCCGTTCGCTCCCAGGTGTCGACGAACTATTGGCGTCCAGACGCGACAGTGTTGTGGCAGTTTCCCCAATTGTTGGCGGCGCCGCCCTCAAGGGCCCCGCCGACCGCATGATGACCGATCTCGGACACGAGGCGTCCGCGGTTGGCGTCGCCAAGCTGTATGCCCCGATTGCGTCTGCTCTCGTAATCGATCCGGTCGATGAACACCTCGCCCCTCAGATCGAAGCAGCCGGAATGCGATGCGTGGTAACGCCGTCGATCATGTCGACTCCGTCTATCGCCCGATCACTCGCTCTCGCCACACTCTCCGCTGCGCGACCCTCGTAGCACATCTACGCAGATTTGCGACACCAGTCGCGATCCGAAATGGTCAGGGGCGGTTTCGAAGGCGGGTCAATCCGGTTTCGAGATCTGTCCAGGGTGACCACGCCAGGTGGATTCGGGCACGAACCGGGGAGACTGCGAAGCGGGCAATCTCGTCTGGGCGCTCCGGCCGGAGTGTCGGCTCGACGGTTCCGCCCGGATCCAAGTGCTCCCAGAGGTCACGGATCGACGTCTGCTCGCCTGTGCCGATGTTGATGACCAACCCGCTGCCACGCTCGCTCGCCCGAACCAGGGCGTCAACCGCATCATCGATGTACAGCAGGTCTCGGGTCTGGCGACCGTCACCGTCGAAAACCGGCGGTGTCGATGTCAACGCTGCTTCGTGAAACGTTGCGACAACTCCAGATCCCGGGATCTGGCGCGGTCCATAAACCGTCGCCAATGCGAGCGCAGTGAACTCGACTGAATACTGCTCCCTGTAGGTGCTGAGCAGGTCGACAATCGACCGCGCGACCACACCGCGTACGCCGCGCGGCGTTAGGTCGCCCTCCTTCACTGGGAGCGACTGCACCGTCGGCTGCCCATAGAGCGCCGATGCCGGCAATGCAACGACAACCTTCCCAACACCGTGCTTGCGGGCCGCTTCGAGGGTTCCCAGTGCCAAGGAGAAGACGCGGCCCTGCGCCCGCGCCGAGCGCTCATGGCGCGGGAGCAGCCCGAGTTGATAGATGACTTCCGGCCGCCTCATACCGATCAACGAGTCGGCTTCGGCTGACGCTGCATCGAGGTGATGAATCTTCAGCGCTCCACCGGATGCTCTTGCGTCGGCAAGATTGGCGAGCGACCCGACCGAAAGGTCGTCGATGACGTCGACACTGTGGCCCTCGGCCAACAAGCGATCAACTAGATGCGAACCGATAAATCCTGCTCCACCGACCACGACAATGTTCATGTGCCGACGCTATTCGACGCGTACACCTGATGGGTCACTTACGCTTCTGGCAGGGGTGTTGCCGAGCATTCCAGTGTTGCGTGCTCGGCCACCACGCCCGTTGCGCCGACCATGCTGTCTCGGACAACGGCATGCGGTCTGACGACCCCCATGACGAGTGAAGCCTCGACCGATGCGTGGGCTTCGACTCTGGCGTCGGGTAGCAGTACAGAGTCAACAACGGACGCGCCGGCGGCGACGTCAACACGATCGCCAACAACACTGTTACGAATCATCGCCTCTGGGTGAACACGCGCCAACGGTGAAATCGCCTCGCAGCCCTGATCGCGGCGAACTCCGCTCAAGAGGTCGAGATTTGCCGCACGGTAGAACTCAGGCCTGCCCGCATCGATCCAGTAGTCATCGGTTGCATATCCGTACATACCCCCGTCATCAGCGATCATCGGGAACGTTGCTCGTTCGATCGACACTCGACCGTCTGGGATACGCGCAAGCACGCTTGGCTCGAATACGTATGTACCGGCGTTGATCAGGTTGCTCGGCTCCTCCCCCGGTGCAGGCTTCTCCACGAAAGCCTTCACAGAGCCATTGTCGGCCATGTCGACAACGCCGAAGCTCGACGGGTCGTCCACTCCGATGAGGTGAATCGTGGCCTCGGCTCCGAACCTGCGATGTTCGGCCACCAGTGCTGCCACGTCGAGGTCGGTCATCACGTCGCCATTGGCAACGACGAAGGTGTCGTCGATCCCGGCCGACTCCGCCGCGAACCGGATGGCTCCGGCGGTGTCGAGCGGCTCTGGTTCGACCGCGTAAGTGAGCGCAACATCGCCGCAGCGTCCGTCGGGGAATGCCTCCATAAACGGTTCGGGCCTGAACCCGAGGGCGAGCACCACTTCTGTGACCCCACCGCCACCCAGTCGCTCGACCAGACGCGCGATCATGGGTTGATGGCCGACGGGAAGCATCGGCTTGGGAACGCTATTGGTGAGCGGGCGCAGCCTCGTGCCGAACCCGCC
This sequence comes from Actinomycetota bacterium, assembly GCA_015767405.1. Lineage (GTDB taxonomy): Bacteria > Actinomycetota > Acidimicrobiia > Acidimicrobiales > Ilumatobacteraceae > Sva-07. Next base: position 1,394 of record JADWMG010000118.1, on the reverse strand, counting down.
GACCAGGACAACCGCTCGCATCAGCCGTCATGTCCCGGGACCGTAGTGGCACCCGGCAGCTCCTCAGGGCTCAGTTGGTTGCCGTCAATAGCACCCAGTTCTGGCAGGTCGGGGGCCCATGGAGGCATGCTGACATCGGTGTCGTCTGGAACAAAGGCGATCGCGATGACCTTGGCGTCTTTGTCGAGACGAATGTTGTTGTAGTCGGCGATAAATGTGGTGCCGTTGTCGGTGTCGGAGAAGTTGTCCCACACGACGACCTTCAGCTCCGCGTCTTCTTCGTTGCCGTCAATGATGCAGGAGGTCTCATCATCTTCGAACACGCCCGTTTCATTCTCATACGGCAGACCGGCCCATTGTTCCTCGGGGAACACGAGCTTGTCGTTGCCCAGTTCGACGTTGTAGGTGTCGAGGAAGACACCGAGAATGGCGTTGCGGCCGACCGCTGCCGACGAGAACGGGTGCCAATGGATGAGACCATCGCCATGGCTGTGAACGCCCGTGCGCGTGAAGTCGGTGTTCGTGAACCCGGTCGAGTCTCGCTCTTCGGCGTCACCCTCGAGCTGGAACCAGGTGTCACAGAGATAGAAGCCGTAAGCGTGGTGCCAGTGATCGTCGATCTGGGGCGCCGAGGCATCAGCGGCAGGCCGGCTCGCGCGGGAGTAGTAAACAAGCGAAAGTCCGAGCACGATGACGATCGCGACGACCATGGGGAACAACGTTCCGCCCTGAAATCGGATCTTCTTGCCTTGACCCTTGTTTGCCAGCCTTGCGGCCTTTTTGGTGGAGGATGAGGAGGTAGCCACGAGTATCAGAGGTTATCGGCGGAGCAACTCGAAGAGGGATCGCCCGGCGCAACAGTTGGGGTCAGGCGTAACGTCAGGGGTCAGACCCCTGATGTTATGAGTTTGTCGTATGCGGTACCCACCGCTCGTGGCGACGCCTCACGAACGACCCATTCGCGGCCGTGGTCGCCCATTTGCCGTGCAGCTTCGGGGTCATCGACCATCGACTGGATGGCGGCGGTGAACGCATCGGGATTATCGGGGCTAACCGCGACCCCACCGCCCGACTCGTCGAGAATCCGTGGCACGGCAGTGTCCGCATCGATCGCCGCGACGACCGGGCGGCCGGCCGCCATGATCGAGTACGTCTTCGAAGGCACGCTTACACGACCCAGGCCCGCCTTGAGCGGGACGACGTGGACATCGCCTGTCGCCAACAGCTCACCGAGCCTCCCCGGCTCGATGTAACCGGCAAAGCGTATGTTGGCTACGCCATCGGCCAGCTCCTCCAGTGACGTCCGAGCAGCTCCATCTCCGTTGATGAGGAAGGTCACCGAAGGAAGCTGACGGGCGGCCGTGACGATCAGGTCGAGAGACTGTGAGAATCCG
>JADWMG010000374.1 GCA_015767405.1 Actinomycetota bacterium | reverse complement strand
ATCTGGTGTTCGCCTGACGCTACGGGGCCAGATGGCTCGGCGTAGTACCGATGCACACCGACAAGGTTGTAGCAGTATTTGAGTAAGCCGTCCTTCATGTAGGCGTCTCGGTGATGTCGGCTGAGTCGTGGCCTCAGATGCGATCGAGCGGATCGCGTCGGCGCGGGTGGCTGATTCGGAAGAGCTGCCACGACATGGCCATGACGGCGATCACACCGACAACGGCTGAGATGGCGAATATGGTCGCGGCGAAATCTGTGACCGGTGCAAGGGCGCTGCCTTCGAGTCCACCGATCCCGGCGGCCAGGGCTGAACCGACAATCAGGCCGACGACGAGAATGCCGAGGGTGAGCATAATCGCGATCCCGCGCAGGGCGACGACGTGCCGGTCGAGATCACTGGTATCGAGCTCGACCTTGAACCCACCCTTTTTGAGGTTCGTCAACCATTTGAGCACCCCGTCCTGTAGCGACGGCATCTGCTCCATTGCTTCCCGAACGGCGAAGCTGGCTTGTCGCACCACGGCGTCCTTGATCACATCTGAGGTAATGGCGTCCGGCACTTGTTCCTTGAGCGCATCGAACGAGCGCTCCATGAACTCGGTGCCGGTCCAACTCGGCACGAGCGCCCCGGTGATTGCTTCTGCCTGGGCCATTGCCTTCATTGCCAGCGTGAGTTGTGAATCGAATCGGTAGCCGCCCTGCTGCAGGATGCTGAGGCCGAGGGGCAACACCTTCCCCATGACGTCGACCTTCTGGCCGGGGGGAGGATCGAGGTACGGAGTCAAGGTGCGCTCGAAGTCCTGGTAGTAGCGGGCGTCATTGGTTTCTCGATACGGCGTCGACAGCGACTTCAGTGTCTGAGCAAGTCCTCGTACGTCCCCGTTGCGAACGGTCAGAAGCAGACTCCCCAGTTTGATCCGCTGCTGAAATGTCAGCTCGCCGACCATGCCGGTGTCGAGCATCACCATGTCACCAGTGTCGAGGTCCACGAAGACGTTGCCGGGATGAGGGTCGCCGTGGAAGAACCCATCGATCATCATCATCTTCACGGCAGCCTGCACGACTCGCTCTGCCAGCACCTCTCGGTCGAGACCCGCGGCATCGATGGCAGCTGCGTCAGTTGACTTGACACCGGGAATGAACTCGAGGGTGAGCACGCCGGAAGATGAGAGCTCATATATGACCTCGGGGACCCGCACGCCCTCGATCGGGTCGAGAACGCGCGTCAGGCGCCGCGCGTTGTAAGCCTCAATCGTGTAGTCGAGTTCCCGCAGCAAGGTGGTTCCGAACTCGAGCACCACCCCCGCCAAATCCATATCCTCGGCCCAGCGAGCCCGCCGTTCCACGGCTTGCGACATGCGGGCCAGGATGCGAACGTCGGAACGCAGTTGGGCATGAATGCCCGGTCGCTGAATCTTCACAGCGACATCGCGACCGTCGTGCGTCACGGCGCGATGCACCTGGGCAAGTGAAGCCGCCGCCAAGGGTGTCTGATCGAACTCGGCGTACAGCTCCTCGGGTGGTGCCCCCAGCTCGGCGATCACTCGTTCGCGTGCCTGTTCGTAGGGGAACACTGCAACGTCGCTCTGGAGCAGTTCAAGTTCAACCTGCCATTCAGCCGGCAGGGTCCGAGCTCGGCTCGAGATGATCTGACCGATCTTGACATACGTCGGGCCGAGGTCCTGGAGAAGGAACCGAAACCGAACCGGGGGCGGTACGCGAACAAGTGGAACATCCGGCTGCCACAACCAGTTTTGGAGGCGACGTCTGAAGCGACCCATCGACCCGTCGCCATCAAACAACGCGTCGATCCCATGGATCTGCAGCATCTGTCGAACTCGGAGGAGGCGAAGCCGCTCCCCCGCCCGAGGACTGAATCGCATCAAGCCGAGCTGGGTCCGTCGACGACGGAGCGCACCCTGCCCTGGGACAACCGGAGGAGTAAGACCGAGGATTCCGACCCCAACGAACCGCAGCACTCCGAGCAGTATGCCGCCGAGCAGAATCTGCCAGACCGAACTGGCATCGAGTGATCCTGAGAACAACACCAACAACCCAAAGATCACAACATCGACAATCACAACAACCAGGCCGTAGGTCTGCACGACGAACGGCATGAGGAGAAGGTCGAGCGCAGGTCGGACGAGGATGTTGAGCAGCCCGTAGACAATGGCAAGGACCGCTATCGATCCGAATGTCAGTTCGAAGCCAGTTCGAATGCCGGGCATGAACGCGAGCACGAGCGCGATGAGCACGA
>JADWMG010000117.1 GCA_015767405.1 Actinomycetota bacterium | reverse complement strand
CGTACATGCGGTGTCTTCAGTCCAGGGCACCGAGCGAAGACCCGCTGGTATCGGCCAGAGCGGTATTGAGGTCGACATCGTGATTGACGCGATGTCCTTTCGGGTACTCCTCGACCAGTTGTCGGATTTGGGTGTCAGCCATGGAGGGCCACCTCCCGTTCGGGTTCCTGCTGATCGGGTTCGTTGGTGAGGCGTTGCATGGCGGCTTCGCCGCTGGCGCGGGATGCGCCGAACGTGCAGATGCGGCCAGCGATCGAATCATTGATAGGTCCTGGCCACCCCATTTCGACCACGATGAGGTCGCGGCGTTTCGCAACGCAGCGTTCGATGACGTCGCGCTGCCAATGGTCGCGGGCGGCGTCTCTGACCACGACGACCAGTGGTCCGGCCGATGCGTCATGACGGTCGAGAACAGGCATCTGGCCCGGGTGGAGATACTCACCGGACCAGCCCGTCTCTCCCAGGACGTCGACGAGACCCCACGCAGTGACACCGACCGCGATGTTCGGCTCCGGTCGGCATTCGATCACGTGGCCAGTGGTCGACGATCGCACGTTGCCCTCGATGCGGAGTGCCCGTGCGGCGACGGATCGTCCGTACGCAGCGATCGCTCCGCAGTCGACCTTGGCCGATTCTGCTCGCGCTGTAGCGAGGGTGCGCTGCATGTTGGTGATGCGCTGCACACTCGTCTCCAGTTGCCTTCGGTCGAGTTGGCGGTCCTGCAGCGCAGCGACGATCGCATCGATGGTGGCTGCTATTGGCTCAACCGCACCCATGTCGAGCGCGTCGGTCACGATGACGCCGTCGAAATGCAGCCTGTCGCGGAGGATCTCCGTCCAGCGCCGGCTGATCGATGCGGGCAAGTCGTCGACGGCAGGTACGAGCAGATGGCCGGTCATGAGTGAGTGGGAACCGGCTCGGATGGCTGCGACGAAAGGACGGAGTGGTCCAGCCAACATCTCGTCGAACGACTCACCGAGCACGGGGGCGGCTGCGTGACTGTCGATCGACGTGCCACCGTGCCCGGGGAAGTGCTTCACACACGCGGCGACACCGGCACGTTGCATGCCCTCGACGAACGCCGGCGCCTGTCGCTCAGCCACCGCGATATCCGCGGAGAAGGCCCGCACACCGACAATCGGGTTGTCGGGACGAAGGTTGACATCGGCACATGGAGCGAGGTTCATCGTCACCCCGATGTCAGCAAGCCGCCGCCCGAGCAACGTGGCGATCTTTCGCGTCGTGGTGTCCTCGTCGATGACGCCGAGCACGGCTGGCCCTGGCAGCCGGCTGCCTGCTTGTGCGTCGAGCCGAGTGACGTCACCGGCCTCTTCGTCCATGGCAATCACGACGTCGGAGCGCGCGTCGGTCAAACGGGCGCACAGCGCTCGGAGTTGGTCATCGTCGCCGACGTTGTCGGCGAACAGCACCACACCACCGAGACCTTCGGCGATCAAGTCAAGAAACCACCCCGGCGCATCGGTCCCGCGGAACGAGCCGAGTAGCAAACCGGCCGCGAGTCGTCGGTCGTCCGTCGTCATATATGCCATCGACACTAATCGGCGTGGAGGAGCAAACGCGTCGCAAGAACAGCCACGGATTGGAGCACGAGGTGAAATCAGAACACGACCGTCGCCCGCTCGAGCGGCGCGCTCCGCCTAGGTCGCCCGTGGGTCGGGGAGCATTCCTGTGGCAGCGACATCGGCGTACCAGAGGGCGCTTCGCTTGGGGCGCCGTTCGAGCGTGTCGAAGTCGACCTCGACGATCCCGAACCGCTTTGCATAGCCATGCGCCCACTCGAAGTTGTCCATCAGCGACCAGGCGAAGTAGGCCGCTATGGGCATTCCCGCGGCGATCGCGTCCAGAACTCGCGCGAGGTGAGCCCGGAAGTAGTCGATCCGATCGAGGTCGTCGACGCGACCGTCTGGCATACGCGCGTTGTCGGGCATAGCACAGCCGTTCTCGCTGATGATGTACTTCGGGAAGTCGTACCCCGTCTGCAGATCGTGGAGCAGCTTGCCGAATGAGTGAGGATGGATATCCCATCCCATGTCTGTCTTCGGGGTCGGCCGTTCTGGTTTGTGTCCCTCGAGCGCACTGACCACCTGGCGGGTGTAGAAGTTGACCCCGAGCACGTCGATGGGCGCGGCAATAAGCGCCATGTCGCCGTCCTCGACCTCATTCTGGTTCCACCCTTCGAGCTGGGCGGTCGCCTCCGGATACCCCCGACCGGCGATCGGGTCGATATACCACCGATTCTCGAGGTCGTTGACCCGCTCGGTTTCGGCCACGTCGGCAACACCGTCGGTGTCCGGCTCGGCAGGAGTGAAGTTCAGGACGATGCCCGCCTCAGCGTCGGGGGCAATCGAGCGGATCCGCTCGAGTGCGAGCCCATGTCCGAGCAGGAGATGATGGCTTGCGGCCATGCCTTCGAGCATCGAGGTACGACCCGGAGCGTGTTCTCCCGTTACGTAGCCGTGATTTGCCGACACAAACGGTTCGTTGAGCGTCGACCAACTGGACACCCGATCGCCAAGCCGGTCGACAACCGCTTCGGCATAATCGGCGAAGGCGTAGGCGGTTTCCCGTGAGCGCCAGCCGCCCGCATCCTCTAGAGTTTGCGGCAGATCCCAGTGGTAAAGTGTTGCATAAGGGTCAATATCGACGGCGAGCAACGCGTCGACCAGGCGGTCGTAGTGATCGAGGCCCAAAGGGTTCAGCGCACCCGACCCGGTTGGATACACACGTGGCCACGCGATGGAAAAGCGGTAGGCGCCCAGCCCCAAGCGGGCGAGCAAGTCAACATCGTCACCGGAGCGGTGATAGTGGTCGCAGGCGATGTCTCCGTTCGTGCCATCAGCGATCGCCCCCTCTCTCTTGCAGAAGTCATCCCAGATGCTGGGACCCCTGCCGTCGGCCGTCGACGCTCCTTCGATCTGGAATGACGAGGTGGCCGCGCCCCACGTGAAATCGGTCGGGAACGGTGGTTGATCGTCCGCACTGGCAACGCTCATGGAATCAGGCTTGATGGTCAAGGAAACAGATCATATCCAAGCCAGCTGAAAGCGTTTACACTCTGCTGCTGTAACCATGAGACCCGTGACCACTCAGCGACGAGACAGAGCGACCATCGAAGACGTGGCCTCCGCTGCCGGGGTCTCGGTAGCGACGGTCAGCCGTGCTCTGCGCGGCCTACCGAACGTGGCGACATCCACCCGCCAGCGGGTGAAGGACGTCGCCGAGCAACTCAACTACTCACCCGATCCAGCTGCGGCGCGGCTCGCCGCTGGTCACACGCGAACGGTTACTGTGGTCGTGCCCCATCTCAATGGGTGGTACATCTCGAACGTAGTGGCCGGAGCAGAAGCGCTCTGCTCGGACGCCGGCTACGACGTACTGATCGTCGGTATCGGAAGCTCCGCGGACTTCTCGCGACTGTTGAGCGCGAGCTATCAGCTCGAACGGCGAACCGACGGGCTCATCGTGATAGAAGTGCCCGTCGCGGAGCATGAGGCAGAGTCGCTCGCGTCGCGAGGCATCTCGCTCGCCACCGTTGGGGTCGCGGCAGCCGGACATCCAGCGATACGGATCGACAACATTGAGGTCGGCCATATTGCCGCGCGTCACCTGGTCGAGTTGGGACACGATCGAGTCGCTCTGATCGGGGTACAGAAGCAGCCGTTGCATTCCGATGTCGCAGTTGACCGGCGGCGCGGATACGTAGAGGGCCTGTCCGAGTTGGGCGTCGAGTTGGACCCATCGATGTTCGTCGAAGGGGATTTCGGCATCGACGCCGGCCAGGAGGCGATGGCCGCGCTGCTCGTCGCCCGCATTCCTCCGACCGCTGTATTCTCTCTCTCGGACGAAATGGCGTTCGGCGCGTTGATCGAGATGAAGCGACGGGGTCTCGAGCCTGGGACGGATGTGTCGATAATGGGTGTCGACGACCACGCGTTTTCACGCGTCGTTGATCTCACCACCATCAGCCACGGCGTGGCAGAACACGGCATCGCCGCGGCTCGCTTGCTCCTTGCCCAAATGGCCCGGGGGCATGCCGATCGGCGCGCGTCCACTGACGATCATCAGGGAGTCGACCTCGGCACTGCAAGCCAGCCGGCGATGCCGATTACTCTTGTTCGCCGCGCGACAACAGCCGCTGTCCGCTGAAGATTTGCTCGGCTATTCGCCGGAAGAGTCGACTAGCCAGACCGCGGTGTCAGATGGCAATTCGTCGCCGATTGAACCCGACGCCAACAGCACTTCACCAGTAGGCATGGGTACTGGTGAAGTGCCCATGTTCACGATGCAGCGAAAGCCGCGACCTCGAGTGAACTCGACAACATTGGGGCTGACTGCCTGTTCGAAGTCTTCGTCTGAGGTCAATCGCTCGCGTCGAATGGCGAGTGCCGACCGATACAAGTTGAGCATCGAATCCTCATCGCGCAGTTGTTCGGACACCGCTAGCGCTGCGAAGCCTTCCGGCTGTGGCATCCAGGGCGCCACCGCACCGTTACCGAGCGAAGGCCCGGTCGCCTCCCACGGGATCGGTACTCGGCAACCGTCGCGCCCCTTGCGCCGCCTGCCGGAGTTCTCCCAAACAGGATCGTCGAGCACGCTCTCCGGAAGGTCCCAGACCTCTGGTAAACCCAACTCGTCACCTTGATACAGGTACACCGACCCAGGGAGCGCCATGACAATCATCGCGGCGGCGCGAGCGCGACGGCTGCCGGCTTCTTCGTCCAGCAGCTCATGTGGTCCATCGAGCAGCCATTTCGCGGGGTCGATGTCGCCCGGCAGCCCGTAGCGCGTCGGATGCCGGACCACGTCGTGGTTTGACAGCACCCATGTGGGGGTTGAACCGACAGCGTTGGCAGCTGCGAACGCTTCACCGATCACCGACGTGAAGGTCGCGGCATCCCACGGGGCGCGAACGAGGTCGAACTCGAAGGCCTGATGGTATTCGTCGGGGCGCAGGTACAGGGGAAGCCGATCGGCTCGCACCCATGCTTCGGCCACCATCATCGCACCGTCGTACTCGTCGAAGATGCTCCGCCATCTTCGGATAATGGGGTGCACGTCGTCGCGGTCCCAGAACGGGTGGTCCTTGATCGCCATGGCACTATCGGCCTGGGAGACGTCACCGATGTCCGGGAAATCCGGATGTTTCATCAATCCAGGAGCCACGTCGACGCGCATTCCAGCGATACCACGATCCAACCAGAATCTGAGGATGTCGTCGAACTCCGCGATCACCGCCGGGTTCTCCCAGTTGAAGTCGGGTTGGCTCGAATCGAACAGATGGAGATACCACTCACCGTCGTCGATCCGGGTCCACGCCGGCCCACCGAAGTTGGACAACCAATCGTTCGGGGGCAACTCGCCCTCGACACCTCGACCGGCCTTGAAGTGGTAGCGAGCCCGAGCCGGCGAACCGGGAGCTGACGCGAGCGCCTCGACAAACCACGGATGCTCTGAGGACGAGTGATTCGGCACAAGGTCGACGAGGACACCGATGCCGTGCTCGCGGGCATCGGCGATGAGCGCCTCGGCGTCTTCGATCGTGCCGAAGCGGGGGTCGAGGTTGCGATAGTCGGCGACGTCGTATCCGCCGTCGTGCAGCGGCGAGCGGTACCAGGGATTGACCCAGATCGCATCGATTCCCAAGTCGGCGAGATACGGCAGCCTGCTTCGTATGCCTGCGACGTCTCCGGTGCCGTCACCGTTTGCGTCGGCGAACGACCGAACGTAGATCTGGTATACCGCAGCGTGGAGCCACCAGGGGCGCCGACCACCGATCACGACCAGATGGCTTGGCGCGTCTTCGCGTCGAAGAAGTGCATGTTCTCCGTCGATACGGCAATCGTGATGGTCTCGCCGATCTGCACCCTGGAACGGGGATTGAAGCGACCGACAGAGTTGGCGGCTCCCTGTTTTTCTTCGACGGCATCGGGGTCGCCCGAGTCGACTGTGGGTGCGTCGATGTCAAAGTGCACCATGATCTCCGAACCGAGTGCCTCGATGAGCGTCACCTGTGAAGTCAGTTCCTTGCCGGTGGTGTCCCAGTCGACCATCGCAGCATCTTCGAAGTCCTCCGGACGGATGCCCAGGATGACCTGGCCGCCATCGGCATCGCGAAGGGCGGGCCTACTCGCCAGGGTCTCCTGACCGAAGTGCAGCTTCTGGTCGCGGAGTTGGACGGTGCCGCCTTCGTCCTCGATCGCAAGGGTCGCCTCATACAGGTTCATCGATGGCGAGCCGATGAATGCTCCAACGAACACGTTGACCGGCCGGTCGTACAGGCGTTGCGGTGCATCGATTTGCTGCAGGTAGCCATCTTTGATCACAGCAACGCGGTCGCCCATCGTCATCGCTTCGACCTGGTCGTGGGTGACATACAGCGTGGTAACGGCCAGGTCATGCTGCAGGGCAGCGATCTCAGCGCGCATCTGCACCCGCAGCTTGGCATCGAGGTTCGACAGCGGCTCGTCCATCAGGAACGCCGCCGGCTGGCGAACGATCGCGCGGCCCATGGCGACCCTCTGACGCTGTCCGCCCGAGAGCAGACCCGGCTTGCGATCGAGGAAAGGATCGAGTTCGAGAATCTGCGACGCCTTGCGGACCCGCTCGTCGATCTCGGCCTTCGGAACCTTGGCCAACTTCAGCGCGAACCCGATGTTGTCGTACACGGTCATGTGCGGATACAGCGCGTAGTTCTGGAACACCATCGCGATGTCGCGGTCTTTGGGTTCGACATCGTTGACAACCCGATCACCGATTCGCAGTTCACCGCCAGTAATCGACTCGAGCCCGGCAACCATCCGGAGTGCGGTCGACTTGCCGCAACCCGACGGGCCCACGAGCACGAGGAATTCCTTGTCGGCGATCTCGAGATCGAGGTCGTGGATCGCGTGAAAGCCGTTCTCGTATACCTTCTCGACGCCTTGTAGTTCGATCGTTGCCATGCGATTTCTCCTTGTCTGACAGAGTAGAGGGTGATGCGTTGGTGTAAAGGGTGAGGCTTGCCGGTCAAGCCATCGGACGAGCTGAGGATGGTTGCGGTGCCGAGCCGCTCAGCCCTTGACCGCTCCGGCCAGCAGCCCACGCACGAAGTAGCGCTGGAGGAGGAAGAACACGGTGATCGGCAAGAGCATCGACACCATCCCCGAGGCCGTCAGTAGGTGCCATGCGTTGCCGCGAGTACCAGTGACCTGGGCAAGCTGAGCGGTGATCGGAGCGTTCTCTCGGCCGGCGAATATCAATGCGATCAGGTAGTCGTTCCAGATCCACATGAACTGGAAGATCGCCACAGACGCGACTGCCGGCACCGACAGCGGCACGATCAGACGGATGAAGATCGTAGCGTGACCAGCGCCGTCCACGCGTGCTGCTTCGATGATGTCGCGGGGCAGCGCCGACACAAAGTTCTTCAGGAGGAAGATGATGAACGGCAGGCCGAAACAAATATGCGCGATCCACACGCCAAACACCGTGCCGGTGATGTCGAGGTCGGGAAAGATCGTGAACGTGCCAACGTGGGCGCCACCGCTGAACAGTTGGAGCAAAGGCACCAGAGCCATCTGTAGAGGCACCATCAATAGCGCAACAACGCCAACGAACAACCAGTCGCGTCCCCTGAACTTCATCCACGAAAATGCGTAGGCGGCGAGGAGACCCAGGCCAACGGACAGCAGAACTGCCGGGATCGTGATGCGCACCGAATTCAAGAAGAACTGGCCCATGTTGTCGTCGCCTGGCGCTGACGACAGGACGCTGCGGTAGTTGCTGAGCGTGAGCGACGGATCGGTGAACCATGTCCACCAGCCGGTTGTCTTGACCTCGACCTCGGGCCGGAAAGACGACACGAGGATGCCGAAGGTAGGCAGCGTCCAGAGGACTGCGAGCATCCAAACGAGGATTCGGCCCCATCGGCTGCTGAGCGTGGCGCTCGCCGACCTGCCGATTGGCCCGCCGCGCCGGCGCCGCCGCTTCGGTCCCACCTCCGCAACCTCGAACGCCTCCTTGAGGGGCTCTGCGAGCGTGACCCCTGGTTCGACCAGGCTCATGCGCCCATCATCTCCTCGGCTCGGGCCTGTGCTCTGCGGTTCATGAACACAACGGGGATCACGAGAACGAAGATGAGCACCGCGAGCGCTGATCCGAGGCCGTCCCGACCCTGAACGAATTTGGTGACGTAGAACTCGTTGGCGACTGTGCTTGTGCCGAATCGGCCACCCGTGGTAGCGGCGACGATGTCGAATGCCTTCAACCCGGCAATCGTGGTGATCGTGGCGACCGTGACGATCACCGCACGGATATAGGGAATCGTGACCCTGTAGAAGACCTGCCTGTCGGTGGCGCCATCGACCTTGGCTGCCTCGATCAGCGAA
>JADWMG010000373.1 GCA_015767405.1 Actinomycetota bacterium | reverse complement strand
GTTCAGGTCTGGTGCCGCGTCAACAAAGTCGGAGAGGGGCCGTGTAGTTGCTCTCATCGGACTCCGCGCGCACTCATGTTCGTGTGCCAACCATCAGCTGCGTCAACCCGCCTGACAACTGCGTGTGCGTGGCATCTTCGAACCCGGCGTCGCTAAGTGCATCGAGCATCTCGGAAGCATCGGGAAGGTAGGCAACGCTCTTGGGCAGGTACCTATATGCCGCGCCGTCTGACAGCGCGGCCCCTATCCAGGGCACAACTTTGCCGAAGTAGATGTTGTTTCCCCACCGCACAACGGGGTTGCTCGGCACACTCACGTCCAATAGGGCAATGCGGCCCCCCGAGCGAACGACGCGACCGAGTTCTTGGAAAAAACTCGGAAGGTCGACCAGGTTGCGCAAGGCAAAACCGCACGTCACTCCATCGACCGACTGGTCCGGAACGGGCAACTTCAAGATGTCGGCTTGAATTCGAGGTTCACCAGATTGGTCGGCGGTCAACATTCCGAAGCTGAGATCAATCGATATCGGTCGGATGCCATTTTTCGCCAGGTCGATGCAGAGGTCACCTGTTCCGCTGGCGAGATCCAACACGACGCTCCCTCGCGGTAGGGCAAGATCGCGAACAGCTCGGCGTCGCCATCGAACGTCGAGGCGGAACGAGATGATCCGATTCAGTCGGTCGTACTTCGGCGCGATTGCATCGAACATGTTCTGGACTGCGGCGACCTTCTCCTCGCCCTCCGGAAGCTGTTCGGTATCCCATGACGCTCGGTCTTTGTCAGATTCGGCCACGGCACGAGGATAGGGACTACGCGCCCAGGACGTCTGTTGCGGCAGCGAGATTTCTCGCCCACCTGTAGTCGGCCTTCCCGCTCGGGGAGCGGATTATCTCATCTACATATTTGATGGACTTGGGGAGCTTGTAGCGCGCGATGTGGTTACCGGCTGCCGCGAGGAGATCAGCGTCGTCCACGGTATGGCCTTCGCGGATGCGCACGATGGCGACGACCTCGTTTCCCCATGTCTCGCTCGGGCGCCCCGTAACGATGCAGTCGTATACGCCAGGATGCGACTTGAGAGCCGCTTCGACTTCCTCCGCGAAGATCTTTTCGCCACCGGAATTGATCGTCATGGCATCGCGGCCGTGTAGTTCAACGATTCCGCCGTGGAGTAGCCGAGCTCGGTCACCCGGTATGGCATATCTCACTGCGTCGACAATCGGGTAGGTGTGAGCGGTCTTCTTTGCATCGCCGAGGTACCCAAGGGCCAGACGTCCGGACTTGGCTAGCCATCCGACTTCGTCGTCGCCGGGATCTAGGACGCGATGGAGATCGGCGGAGAGAACAACGTTGCCAGGCGTGATTTCGAACGTGCCGGTGGTGGATTCGCCACCGGTTGATACGTGCGAAACCTGGCCGCCGGCCTCGGAGGACCCAAGGCCGTCAACGATCATCAGCGTCGGTAGGTGCGCGAGGAATTCGTCTTTCATGTTGGCGGAGAGTGCCGCGCCGCCGGAGAGCAGGACGGTCAGCGACGACAGGTCGTAGGACTTGTCGTCGGTTGGATGTTCGAGTTCATCGAGTAGCGGCCTGGCGAATCCGTCACCGACAATGAGGAGGAAGCTGACCTGCTCGCGATCAATGAGTGACCAGATGTCGGATGGTTCGAGATGCTCTGGCACCGTTTGCACGAATACGGTGCCACCGGCAAGCCATGTGCGAAAGCTCATCCAGTGGCCGGCGCCGTGCATGAATGGAGGCGCAAGCAATGCCTTCAGCCCGGTGTTCGCTTCTGCGACGTAGTCATCGATTGATGTGGCGGTTTTGGATCCGCCGAAACACTCGACCATTGCGTCACCATTTCGCCACATGACACCCTTTGGCATGCCGGTGGTGCCGCCGGTGTACAGGAGGTAGAGGTCGTCGGGGCTCCAGGCGATGTTGGGCATCTCCGGCGATGCGGCCGCAAGAGCATCTTCGTACCAGATGGCACCTGGCAACAATCCATGTTCAGACGAGTCGGGAACCTGGAGGATGACCGTGAGATCGGGTAGATCAGGCAAGACCTCGGCCAGGGTCGGAGCGAACTGCGAGTGGACGACAATTGCCCGCGATTGTGAATCGGCGAGGAGATAGCGGAGCTCTTCCGCCACGTACCGGTAGTTGACGTTGAGCGATGCGACTCGGGCCTTGAGTGCTCCGAGCATCGACTCCAGATATTCGTTGCCGTTGTAGAGAAGGATGGCGAGATGGTCTTGGCCACTCTC
>JADWMG010000372.1 GCA_015767405.1 Actinomycetota bacterium | reverse complement strand
CGTAGCTGCGATGGCGCGGGTGTGAGCGGCATTTTGCTTCCACGGCACCGGGCGGTTCATGTCACTCCGACCGTCGCGAAGGCGTCCGCGGGGGCCGTGGAGTACGTCCCGATAGCGCTGGTTCCCGGGTTACCCGGAACGCTGACGCAGCTGAAGGAACATGGCATCTGGATTGTCGGTTTGGACGATTCTGCTGACCTTGACCTCTTCGATCTCGGTTCCTTGGCGGCCGAACCGATCTGTCTGGTGCTCGGCGCGGAGGGCAGCGGGCTGTCGCGCCTCGTGCGTGAGCGCTGCGACTCAGTAGTGAGCATTCCGATGGTTGGGAGGGTCAGTTCACTAAATGTTTCGTCGGCTGCAGCACTTTCAACGTACGAAATCGCTCGCTTCCGCCGCAAGACCCCGTAATGTGGCACCCATGAATTTGCCGGATCGGGTCCCCCAGGTCGACAGCGACCCCGCGCTCGGGGCGTCTGTTCCCGGTTCGCTCGGTCGCCGTGCATTCATTGCCGGCACGACGGGTGCAGTTGTCGGTGCGGCCGTGCTGTCTTCGGCGGTCTCCGCTGTCGAGTCCGGCGCCAGCTTTTTCGAATCGCTGACTCCAACTCGGCTCTGCGATACCCGCGAACGGCGGGGCTACACCTCGGTCGGTAGTAACACGATTCGGGTCAAGATCGCAGGTAACGGCATCGTCCCCGGTGATGCCGTTGCCGCGGTGCTCACGGTGACCGCCGTCAATCGAACCGGTGGCGGCAACTGGGTCAGCGCATTTCCGGCCGGTGAAGCATGGCCGGGAACGTCGAGTCTCAACTGCGCCTATTACGACGAGCGGGTTGCCAACCTCGTGACAGTGAAGCTCGGTGCCGGCGGAGCAGTCGACATCAAGAGCAAACACCCGTCGGAGGTCATTGTCGACGTTGCGGGCGTCTATCGGCCCACCTCGTCCGCGGTCAGCGCCGGACGCTTCGTCGCGGTCGATCCCGTGAGACGCGTGCTCGACACTCGAACGACCCCCGGCAAGCCGGGCCCTGGCGCCGTTGTCAGGGTCAACCTCAACGGAACAGTGCCATCAGACGCGGTGGCTGTGGTGGCCAACCTGACCGGCGTTGCGGCCACAAACCAGGGTTATCTCTCGGCGTATCCGCTAGGCGGATCCATTCCGAAGACGTCGAACCTGAATATCGCCGCTGGCCAGACGCGCGCTGTCGGCATCATGACCAAACTCGGATTTTCCGGTGGAGTTCGCGGGTTCAACATCTATGTGAAGTCCGGAGCGCACCTGGTCGTCGATGTCGCCGGCTACATCACAGGCGCAAATACTTCGGCATCCGACAAGGGGCTCTTTGTTCCGATTCGTCCCGTGCGGATGCTCGATACACGTATCGCGAAACGTCGGCTGTGGCCGGGATGGACTCGCTCGTTCGCGCTGCCGTCTCCGCTGAACTCGAAGGCCAAGGCCATCGCGACGAACCTCACGGTCACGCAGACCCGCGATCGCGGATACTTCACGATGTTCGCCGCTCAAACTGTGCGGCGCGTCGTGTCGACGCTCAACGCAACCGGGCCCGGCCAGACCATCGCCAACCATGCCATCACGGCAGTCTCCAGCAAGGGCGCATCGATCTATTCGCTCAGCGGGGCTCATGTGGTTTGTGACGTCACTGGTTGGTTCACAGGATCTCCCGCCGCCGCAACCACTGGCGCCCCCGTCGACCCTCCGCCACCTCCCGGACCATTGCCCTGGAGATTGCAGGTGCCCAAGATGGGTCTGGCAAATGGCGTCTACGAAGGCGCGTCCAAGGCGATCGTCGATGGCGGGAACACGTGGTACTGGACCGGTACCGGTCTTGTCGGCCAGGGGGCCCACACAGCAGTGTTCGGCCATCGGACCGAGCACGGTGGGCCATACCGATACCAGCACTACTTGGCTGTCGGTGACCTCCTGCACGTCTTTACGTTTGACAATCGGCGTTACACGTACAAGATGACCGCCGAGTACATCACGAGCAAGTACTCCTCGCAGATCCTGGCCGCCACGCGCCAGGTCGGCGGCGAGACCTTCTCCCTGGTCGCGTGTTCGAGGACAAATCGCCTTCCGACCGATCTCGACTACCGAATCGTTTCGACTTTCAAACTCGTCGAATGGGTTGATCTTGGCTGAGCTGATCTGAGAGCGCCACCCGCCGCTATCGTGGCGGGCCCCGCCGGGTTAGCTCAGTTGGTAGAGCACTTGATTTGTAATCATGAGGTGGCGAGTTCGATCCTCGCACCCGGCTCAATAACCATAAGGT
>JADWMG010000371.1 GCA_015767405.1 Actinomycetota bacterium | reverse complement strand
AGACCCGGCACCTCGTATCGCTGGCGGAGCATTTCGATCTCGTCCACCACATTGGCGGCCGACCGGTATCGCGTTCTGCGCTCGCTGCTCGACGGCACCGCGCAATAGATGCAGCGATACGGACACCCACGCACGGTCACGATCCCCTGGTGGAAGGCCGGATGGATGTCGTCACTCCAGACAAGGCCATCTCGCATTGGGAACGGCAACGAGTCAAGATCGGCGATCGGGGGACGAGGTGTGGAGGACCGAATCTCGCGTTTGTGGTCGCGCCAGTAAAGCCCCGGAATGGTGTCGGGCCGAACTCCCCCGACACCCCTGGCCTCGATCTGTCGAACGAGTTCGAGCATGGTCGGCTCGCCTTCGCCCTGTACGACGTAGTCGACATCCGGCGCACCGGTCAGCGCCGCGACGGGTTCGGTCGAGGCGTGAACACCCCCGAGAACCACACAAATTCCCTCGTCGACTCTCTTGACGAGTGAGGCCAACGCTGACGCCGACAGGTAGTTCGCAGTGACCGCGGTGATGCCGACCACGTCCGGTGCCTCGGCAACGATTGCCCGCTCGATCTCTCCCCAGGGGTCGGCCCCCCTGTAGCAACGTGTGTCGGGCAGCAAGAAACGCACGTCGTGCTCCGCTCGCAGAACAGCACCTATGTAACCGAGACCGAGCAGTTGCACCTGACGCGTGTGGCCGTTTCCCTCGAGGAACAGCTGTGGAGACTCTGCCAACAGGACCTTCATTTGCCACCGTGATGCCACGACTTCATGTATCCGACTCCTCCGCAGTGTGTGACCTCGCTGTGCTGCCATGCTGCGGGCTTGCCGTTGATCAGGACCCTGGCGTCGCCAGTCTTGATCACGAACGTATTGGGGCCGCAACAAGCTGCATGTACCCCATTGTCACCGACCGTCGCCACGGGGTGGCCGGCGAGAAAGACGTTGGTACCACTCGCACTGATGATCGGACCCACGCCTGGATGGGGACAGGCTGGGCAGCCGTGGGCATCGGCCGGGACAACAGACGTGTCCGACAGACGCGCATAACCAACGGTGGAAATCACGCTGACGGGGAACGTCTTGCTGGTTGTCTTGCCATCGACATCGACGGTCAAGGTGATGTGGGTGACGATGGTATTTCCACTGCCAATTTCCGTGTCAAACCCGGCAGCGTTCTTGAAAGCGGGCCGAGAGCGTCGGCCGACCGACGGGCTGAAGGTGGCCGGTCCGCTCCACTTCACGTTGTCGGAGACGTCGCGCTCGTTCGGCGTGCCGGCACCGACGATGCATTTGGCCCCGAACAACCAGCCGTACTGCAACACCATTGGACTTCGTCCAACCGGGTAGGTCAGCTCGAGGATCACCGACTCCGGCTCGTCCTCTTCCTCGTCTTGCTGATCTTCTGGCTGCCTCGAGTCGCGGATTCTGCCTTGTTGAATCGCAACAGCGGCTGCGGCGGCAGCAGCAACGGCGGCGGCTGCCACGCCGATCACTCCACCGGGAAACCGGTCAACGCCAGTATTGGGAACCGGCGCGACCTCGAACGGGTCGCTCGGATCCTGCGATTGTGTTTCGGCATCCTCCCCTATCGCCCCCGAGTCTTCGACCTCGTCTACGGCCGCAGCATCATCCGCAGCCGCGTTCTCCTCCCAGACATAGCTCCACTCGACGGCGCAGGGCCCTCCACAGTTGAGTGCGGCCACCGCAATCGTGTAAGTGTCGCCGGACGATGGCACCCCGTACGGAAGGGTGCCCGTGTTCGCGACTGGATCACTGCACACGTATTCGCCACTGATAACCGTCGTCTGAACACAGTTGGCGCCGGCACCAACGGCACTGTTGTTCCAGCGTCCGTTGACAATCATGATCACGTCCAGCCCGAAGAAGAACTGCGTGTCCCGGCTGCCGGTGACCTGACCGCTGACCGCAACCGGAATCTCCATGGCGACGCCGGGCTCGAGTTCCGTCGGGGGTTCTTTCCACGTCGCATCGAACTGCGCTTCGGCACCGCTCGTGTCATCGGGTCCGAACGATCGGGTAACGCTCATTGACGTCGTTGTCATCGACACGGCGTAACCGGGTGGATCTTCGTCCCCCCCCGGATTGATATCTGTCGACGACAGGACCCAATGCCCGGTTTCCTGCGCCTCGACACCGTGCTGGCCGATCCCAGCAAAAAGCGCCACGACCAGCAGCAGCCCGAGTTGGGCGAGTGATCGCTTGGTCGAGTCGGCTAGTCGGGTCGCAATCGCCGAGACTACGTTGGTCATGATCCCAAGGTGTTTGGCATACACGCCT
>JADWMG010000370.1 GCA_015767405.1 Actinomycetota bacterium | reverse complement strand
GGTCCACTCGGCAACTCGACATCGACAAGCGTCAGGCGCATCCACTCGCTGTCGTAGATTGAGCGTTCACCGTGAACTGTCCACTTCATTGGGCCAGGCTAGGCAACTGGCGGGAGAGACCCGTTCTCGTGATCTTTGGCCGACCACACGTCGGTAATAGTTCACGAGAACGGGTGGGGCTGCTGTCAGATGGAGAACGTCTGAAGCTGGCCGCCCTCCGCGGCGAGCCGCTCGAGTAGGGGAGACACTTCCCAGTGACGGCCGCCGAGCGACTCGCTGTAGCTCTTGATCTTCTCCACGATCTCAGTCAGGCCTACAGAGTCGGCCCAATACATGGGCCCGCCCTTGTAGACAGGCCAGCCGTACCCGTTGACCCAGACCACGTCGATGTCGCTGCCGCGGATGGCGATGCCCTCGTCGAGGATCTTCGCACCCTCGTTGATCATCGGGTAGAGGCAGCGTTCCAGAACCTCTTGGTCGGAGACTTCCCGCTGTTCGATGCCCTTTCCGATCGCGAAGTCCTTGATCAACTGTTCGACTTCGGGGTCGGGCGTGGACGCCCGCGTATCAGGGTCGTAGGTGTAGTAACCGCGGCCGTTCTTCTGGCCTCGGCGTCCGTTCTCACAGAGCACTTCACGCACGGTCGAGCTCGATGATGTTCCTTCCTTCCAACCAATATCGAGGCCGGCGAGATCGCTCATTGCGAACGGGCCCATCGGGAAACCGAAGTCGAAGAGCACACGGTCGACCTGGGCCGGGGTCGCTCCTTCGAGAATCATGCGCTCGGCTTCGGCTCCACGCATGAACAGCATGCGGTTGCCGACGAAGCCGTTGCACACGCCGACGAGTGCAGCGATCTTGTTGACCCTCTTGGCAATCGCCATTGCTGTGGCGACCGTGGTGTCGGACGACTTGTCGCCCCGAACGATTTCGAGCAGCTTCATCACGTTGGCGGGCGAGAAGAAGTGCATTCCGATCACGCTCTCGGGGCGTGACGTGACAGCAGCGATCTCGTTGACGTCAAGTGCCGAAGTGTTCGAAGCCAGTAGGGCGCCCGGCTTACAGATTGCATCGAGTTCACGGAAGATCGTTTGCTTGAGGTCCATGTCTTCGAAGACCGCTTCGATGACCATGTCGCAGGTAGCAAAGTCAGCTTTGTCGGTTGACCCGGTGATGAGCGCCATGCGTTCCTCGACTGCCTCGGGTGGGATCGAGCCGCGCGATGCCGACCGCTCGTAGTTCTTGCGGACAACAGCGAGACCCTTGTCGAGTGCTTCCTGGTTGCGTTCGACGATCGTGACGGGGATTCCGACGTTCACGAAGTTCATCGCGATGCCACCACCCATCGTCCCGGCACCGAGCACTCCACATGTCTGGATGTCCAGCAGCGGAGTGTCTCTAGGAATGTCGGGGATCTTGTTGGCCGCTCGCTCTGAGAAGAAGTAGTAGCGCTGAGCAGCGGACTGGGGGCCAGTCATCAGCTCCATGAAGAGCTTGCCCTCGACCCGCAGTCCCTCGTCGAAAGGAAGGTTGGCTGCTGCTTCGAGGCACTGGATGTTGTACTCCGGCGCGAGGAAGTTGCGGGTCTTACGCGCGATCGACTTGCGGAAGTTGGCGAACAGTTCGGTGTCACCCTTCGCTTCCTCAACCTTCTCGTTGCGGTCGCGCACACGTGCCAAAGCCATGTTCTCGGCGACCGCCCGCTCCGCGAAGGCCACAGCGGCGGACCGCAGGGCGACGAGGTCCCCATCGGTTGCCTCGTCGATCAATCCGCATTCCAACGCTTCCGAACTCGAGATGTGGCGACCCGAAGTCATCATCTCCAATGCCTTTGGCACGCCGGTCAGGCGTGGGAGTCGCTGGGTGCCGCCGGCACCAGGCAGGAGCCCGAGGTTCACCTCGGGCAACCCGAACTTTGCCGATGAGAGAGCGACCCGGTAGTGGGCACACAGCGCGATTTCGAGGCCGCCACCCAGGGCGGTGCCGTGAATCGCTGCGATCACGGGAACGGGGGCGTCCTCCATTGCGGCCTGGACTTCTTGAAGGCCAACTGCCTCTGGTGCTCCGCCACCGAACTCGCTGATGTCAGCGCCGGCGATGAACGTTCGACCATCGCAGATGACGACGATTGCCTTCGCACCGTCGGCGACAGCCTGGGTCATGCCGTCGTACAGACCCTGCCGTACGTGCCAACTCAACGCGTTGACGGGAGGGTTGTCGACGATTATCAGAGCGGTGTCGCCCTCGGTCTCGAGGCGGACAGATTCGGTGAGAGCAGCCATCGCGATAGTCAAGCAG
>JADWMG010000116.1 GCA_015767405.1 Actinomycetota bacterium | reverse complement strand
TCGTTGCTGCACGTACGTGGTCGTGGGCTGATGGTGGCTACTGAGTTTGATTCTGCTGACCGGGCGGCTGCGATCGTCGAGCATTGTCTCACAAAGGGTCACGTGATCCTCATGACGGCTGGGACTCGGAATCGTACGATTCGCTGGATGCCTCCGCTCGTCGTCACTTCGGATGAAGTCAACGAAGCGGTCAGCGCGTTCGAAGCTGCAATCCGCGCGACGAGTTGAGGTGAGTTTTGGCCCGTCTCGATTCTGCACGAGTGGGCGCCTGGCGTGACCTCCAGGCGATCGCCGCTCAGATCGGTCGCGGGATTGATGACGAACTCCAAGCCGATTGGGACATCAGACTGGGCTGGTTTGATGTGTTGGCCTCATTGCAGCGCCTCGGAGGGAAGGCGCGACCGCTTGACGTCGCAATCGATCTAAGGCTTCCTCCGTCGAGCCTCAGCCGTCGCTTCGATCGCCTGGAAGAGGAGGGGTGGATCGCCAGACATCGTCATGTTGACGATGCTGACCACCGAGCTGTCGAAGTTGAATTGACGCGAACGGGCCGACGGTTGTGGCGTGAGATGAACATCAGCTACCGCCGAGCCCTTCAGGCTCAGTTTGCCCTGCATCTGGATGACGTGGACATTGCAGATCTTCGACGCGTCCTCGACGTGTTGAGCGTGGCCAGCGAGGAACGCCAGGACGTCGACATCGTTGACGGGTGAGCGTCAAGCGGGCTACGACAGCCCCTCGTACATCGCTTCGATGTCGTCCGCGTACCTGCTGTTCACACCACGCCGCTTGAGCTTCGAGGTCGGAGTGAGCATGTCGCTGTCCGGCATCCATTCCTCTGCGACGAGCGTGAACTTCTTGATCTGTTCGACTTGGGCGAACTGAGCATTGATGCGCTCGATCCCAGCTTGAACTTCTGCCAACACATCGGGATCAGCGGTGAGTTCGGAAGCGGTCAAACTGTCCTTATCGTGGGCCTTTGCCCACACTGGGGCAGCTTCAGGGTCGAGGACGAGAATGGCTGACACAAATTTGCGGCCGTCTCCGACGGCAGCGGCTTGCCCGATTAGCGGGATCGTTTTCATCGCCGCTTCCAGATTGGCGGGGCTGATGTTCTTGCCACCCGATGTGATGATCAGTTCTTTCTTGCGATCAACGATGCTGATATAGCCCTCGTCGTCCATCTCGCCGATGTCGCCCGAATGAAACCACCCGTCGACAATCGTTTCGGCGGTCTTCTCTGGCTGCTTCAGGTATCCCTGGAATACGTTGCCGCCGCGACATATCACTTCGCCGTCATCTGCGATCACAACCTCCATTCCCGGGCACCCACGCCCCACTGTGCCGATTTTCGGTCGACTCGGCGACCATGTCATCGGGCCGGTTGTCTCCGACAGGCCGTAGATCTCCGTCAGTGGGACCCCAATGCCGTTGAACCACTCGAGCACCGAGTTCGGGATTGGTGCGGCTCCGGTTATTGCCAATTCCACTCCGTCTAGACCGACCATTGCGCGGACGTTGGCAAATGCGGCGCTGTCGAGAAAGTCGAGTGTCTGACGCTGGTCGTCGGTGAAGTTGCCGTCGACGGAGGTGCGCTTGATTTCGATGGCCGCGTTTACGCCGTCGTCAAACTGGGCTTTGCGATCGGGGTCTGCGGAGAGAGCGGCATTGACACCGTTGTGGATCTTCTCCCAGACGCGAGGAACACCGAAGATCAACTGAGGGCGGACTTCTTTGAGGTACGCGGTGAGCTGTCCTGGGTCGGGGCAGCAATAAATCGAATAGCCCAATATGAGACCTTGGTAATGGCTGACGGCACGCTCGGCGATGTGGGCCATCGGAAGGTACGACACGACTCGTTTACCGACGTAGTCGTGGAACGTAGTGATGCACTGACGAAGAATCTCCACCGTATAGACGACGTTGTACTGGCTGATCATCACGCCCTTCGGCGGACCGGTTGTGCCGGACGTGTAGATGAGTGTTGCGATGTCTTCGGGCTTGGTCGCTGCCGCGAGCGCGTCGAGGTCGGCCGAGCCGGAGTCGAGCAGTTCAGAAGCGGGCCGAACTCCTTCAGGAAGCGGACCGTCGGGCGGCTCGATGACATAGATCTTCTTCAATAGCGGAAGTTCATCGCGAACCTGGAGAAGCTTGTCGAGGAAGGAACTGTCTTCCACGATCGCCAACTCGGCTTCGGCATGACTAGCGAGATATTGGATTTCCTCGGGAGATGACGAGTTGTAAATGCTCACCGGAGTTGCCCGCAGGAACTGTGCGGCGGCGTCAAACCAATGGAAATCGGGTCGATTGCGCATCATGAGCAAGACGCGTTGACCGGGTTGCGCACCTGCCTGGGTCAGGCCGGCGGCGGCTCGCGCTATCAGGTCTGAGAGTTCGCTCAGGGTCCAGACGTTCCAGTCGCTTTCACCCTTGATCGAGTGCAGCGCCGGCGACGAAGGGTTTGCACCAACCAGTTCGAGGAATTGCATCGGCACGGTCTTGCCGTCGACGATGGAGTCGACTTCGGAAATTCTGGCCAGGGCACTGAGTTCGCTCATGAAACCATTGTTTCACGTAGTTAGCGGGGGAGAGAAAAACGACGTCAGAGGCGCCGGTACAGTGAGCGCGTGCCCGCTGCATCGACGATCATCTGGGTGTCATTTGGTGTTCTGTTTGGCTACATCCTGTGGAAAAGTGGAATTGCCATGCTGCGCAGCATGACTTCGATGCCACCGGCACCCCCGCCGCCGGGAGAAATGCGCAAGGTGAACCGCCGTTATCGCTGTGATGTATGCGGTGTGGAGGTGAAGCTGACTCTCGCACCGGATGAAGATCCGCCACCCCCGAAACACTGTTTGGAGGACATGATCGAGGTCGCGCCACTCTTCGAGTGACCAGTTATCCACAACGATGTGGACAACTCAATCCGAAAAATGCCTGGAAGTATTCACTCAGCGCATGTTCTGAGGCACATTTCGGGAGCTATTGCCACTTGGTGGCGGCGTACAGCCCTCCGAGGATCATTGCCAAGCCGATGAACGTGGGCCAGTTGCTGCCGGTGAAGACCAGATAACGCGCCATGATCATCAGGCTGCCGCCGATCAGCAGCACGAGCATGATTACCGGGATCCACGAGGGCGGTACAAGTTGGCGCTTGGTGGCCTTCGGTGTGTAGCGCGACGACGCCGCAACCGCGTGTGGTTCAGTGTCGTGCGTGGAGGAGTGACGATCTTCGGGACGCGTCCCCTTTGGGGTGACTCGTCCGCCTCCGGTCTTTCGCTTCGGGGGTGCCATCAGCAAAAGAGCATAGAGGATCTAGACCCGTCACCCTTCAAAACGACGGTGTTTGAGATGTCGAGCGCGGCCATACTGAGTCGGTGATGAGCGTGCTTGTGATCGATAGCTACGACAGTTTCGTCTACAACCTGGTTCAGTATCTCGGAGAGTTGGGTGCGGATCCGACTGTTGTTCGAAACGATGAGGTCACCGTCGACGAGGCGATCGCGCTCTCACCTGACCGGGTGTTGCTCTCTCCGGGCCCAGGTCGTCCCGAGGCCAGTGGGATCATCTGCGACGCCGTTGGTGCGTTCGCGAATATCGGTACACCCGTTCTCGGAGTGTGCCTCGGCCACCAGGCAATCGGCCAGGTCTACGGAGCTGAGGTAGTCGCAGCCCCTGAGTTGATGCACGGCAAGACATCACCGATCGTGCACGAAGGTGTTGGCGTTTTTGCCGGGCTCACGTCGCCTCTGACGGCGACGCGCTACCACTCGCTGACGCTTGCTCCCGACAGCATCCCCGACGAACTCGAGGTCACCGCGTGGAGTGCCGACGGCGTTGTGATGGGGGTTCGGCACAGAACACTCGACCTCGAGGGGGTGCAGTTCCACCCTGAGAGCATTCTCACCGGACAGGGCCATGAACTGCTGAAGAACTTCCTCGTTCGAGACTGACAATCGAAAGTCGGTTGTCTGGCGAAGTGCCGGCAGGAGATATCAGGGGACCGTCGTCGGTGCCGGTGGAGCGGGTGCTGAGGTGGTGGGAGCGGTAGTCGGAGCGTCTGTTGCGGGCGGCGGCGTAGTAGTAGTGCTGGTGGTTGACGTCGTGGTGGCCGGTGGCAATGTCGTAGCCGGCTCGAGAGCACGCCCCACGGTGAGCGTGATGAGAGTCCCCGGATCGGTCTGAGACCCCGCCGGGAGACTCTGGTCGGTGACCCGTCCATCGTCAGGGCTACCTGCGGGAACGTCGACATAGACCACGTCGACGATGAGACCCTCTTCAGTGAGGGTATTTCGGGCCTGCGCCTCCGTACGCCCCACCACGGCCGGAACGGTTACGGGTTCAGGTCCACTCGACACGATGATCAACACGTCGCCTCCCTGGGGAACAAGTTCACCAGGGCCGGGCCGGATCTCGATCACGATGCCGGCAGGGATCGTTGCACTCGAGGTGACGCTCGTCGTGACAACGAACTCATAGGGGGGAGCCTCGAGGATCGACCGTGCTTCGAGTTCAGTCATGCCGACGACTTCACCCGGGACCTGCACACTCTGGGGTGGCGCCGCCACGACCAGATCGACTGCCGACCCTTGGAGTGCCGGAGTTTCGGCAGGAGGGTTGCTGCTAGTCACTGTGTTTTCAGCGACATCGTCGCGTTCTTCGGTGGTCACTTCGCCGACCTCGAAACCGTCATCTGCGAGCCGGGTTCGTGCTTCTTCGAGAGACACACCGACAACCTGCGGAATAGGCACGAGCTGAGGGTCAGGGTTGAAGAACACCTCGATGGTCTCATCTTGGAGGATCAGAGTGCCGGCTACTGGATCGGTCCGGTGGACAAATCCGATAGCGACGAGCGCATTCTCTTCGGCGATTGTCGTGTAGCGAATGTTCTTGGAATCGAGATCTGCAGTTACCTCCGCTAGCGGGCGATTGGTGTAGTCCTCGAGCACGAACTGGGTCGGCTCTGCGGCCTCTTCTTCCCCGCTGAGCGCCTGGAAGAGCAACACGCCACCGATCACCAACACAATCAAGGCAACGAATGCAGCGAGCGCATACCAACCCGTTTTCGACGAGTTGGTGTCGTAGTACATGGCGTCGGCCGACGCACCGGTCGGGTATCCCGCCTCCACCATCCCGCTTGGTGGAACGCTGGCAGCCTGTGCTGGCGACAGGGGTCCCGTGGGAGCGATGGTTGGATTCGTCGTGGTGGCTGCGACTGCACCTGCAATGGCACCAGCGGCTGCAGCCGCCCCAACTGCGCCAGCGGCTCCTGGGCCCTCACGGGCTTGAGCGTTTGCGGCCGCCGCGAGCGCAAGTACGGGTTCGTCATTGCGGAATCGACGGAGGTCATCGCGAAGCGCGGCAGCACTTGGATAACGCAACTTCGGGTCCTTCGCCAGCAGCCTGGCGACTATCGCCTCGAATGAACGTGGTACATCAGCCACGATCTGGACGAGTGGCTGTGGCGCGTCGTGGACCTGTTTGTAGGCAATGCTGACAGGATTCTCGCCAGTGAACGGCGGCCGTCCGGCAACCATCTCGTACATCACGATGCCAAGCGAATAGAGGTCGCTGCGCGGGTCAGGCTGAGCACCCTGGGCTTGCTCAGGCGAAAAGTAGGTCGCCGTCCCCATAACCGAGCCGGCTTGCGTGAGGTTGGACTCGGTCGGAGCGTTGAGGGCGCGGGCGATACCGAAGTCGGCGACCTTCACTTGGCCGTTCGATCCGATCAGGATGTTTGCCGGCTTGATGTCGCGGTGCGCGACGTGGTTCTCGTGAGCGAACCCGAGCGCGGCTGCAACCTCGCTGGCGATCTCGGCTGCCTGTTTGGAGGTGAGCTGTTTGCTCGTCGTGAGGATCTCAGCGAGTGTGCGTCCCTGCACCTCCTCCATGACGATGAAGTACGTGCCTTCGTACTTGCCCCAGTCGTAGACGTTGACGATGTTGGGGTGCGAGAGGCTGGCCGCCGATTGAGCCTCGCGACGGAACCGCTCGACGAAGTTGGTGTCGATAGCAAATTCGGGGAACAGAACCTTCACTGCGACTTGACGGTCGAGCAAGAGGTCGCGCGCGGAGAACACGTCGGCCATGCCGCCGCGCCCGATCCGTTTGTGGATCTCATATCGGTCGTTGATGACCGTTGCCTCGCCGTTGTTCGTCACTGCTCAAATCCTTCGGCGAAACCCGTGGTCGCGCCGATCGACAAGGATACTGATTGCGGAGGTCCCATATTCTGCAGGCTCACGTTCCATCGTCCACGGTTGTGTCCGGGGCGGGAGGGATCTGGCTAGCCCCAGGTCCCGTGAGGAGGAAGTCGAGCATGCCCTTGGCGATCGGGCCGGCGAGCCGGCCACCGGTGACGGCCACGTCCGGCGTTGCCTGCACATTCGTGAGTGCGACGGCAACCGCGTACTGAGGGTCGTCGGCAGGTGCGAACGCGATGATCCAAGCGTGTGAAAGGTCGGGGTTGTCAGGATCTCCCAATTCTGCCGTGCCTGTCTTGGCGGCGACCGGGATACCGCCTTCGAGGGCGATACAGCAGCTCGCCGTTCCGCGCTCGGCGACGCCGACCATGAGATCGGTCATGAGGGCGGCGTTCGCCGGCGACAGAGGTGTCTTCCATACTTCGGGGCTCGTTTGATCGAGTACTCGCCCGGCTTGGTCGTAGGTTGCCTCTACGGCGTATGGCTTCATCATTTGGCCGCCGTTGGCGACCGTGCCCGCGATCATGGCCATGTGCAGCGGGACCATCTGGACTTCGCTCTGCCCGAATCCGCGGATGCCGAGCAGAGGAAGCTCCTGGTCGAGGTTGTCGGTATCACCAAACGTGCTGGCAGTCGCGCGGGGGAGATCGATCGGAATCTCCTCGCCGATGCCCCAAGCCTCGGTACCGGCGATCATTGCTTCTGGGCCGAGCTCGATGGCGGTTTTGGCAAATGGGATGTTGCAGCTACGTGCGAAGACTGTCGCGAGGTCTCCGCCACATGTGGTTCCGTTGTAGTTCTGGATCGGGTCGTTGGTTTGCGGCGGTACCCACTGGCTTTCGTTCGGGAAAACTGTTTCGAGGGACAGAACGCCGGCCTCGAGTGCGATTCCGGTCGTGACGACTTTGAACGTCGAGCCCGGCATGTATCGCTCTTGGTAGGCCTGCGCCAGTAGGGGGTTCCCTTCAGCGTTCTGGAGTTCGGTGATGACCTGTTGTGCGATTTCGAAATCAGCGTTGACGAACCTGTTGGGGTCGTATGTCGGGTTGCTGTACATCGCTCGTATCGCACCGGTCTTCGGTTCGATGACCACGACCGATCCCTCCCGCCCGCCGAGGAGGAACTGTGCTGCCGACTGAGCATCGTGTCGTAGTGCGAGTTCGACCGAGCCGGCTGCGTCCACGTCACCGCTGAGCAGGTCGCCCAGACTGCGGACCTGCTGTTCGGCCGTTGTGCCGGAGAGCACATCGCCGTAGAGCCGCTCGACCTGGGTGGAGCCGAAGGCGAACGTGAAGTACCCGGTTACGTCGGCCAGCAGATCACCAGTCGGGTACTCGCGGCGGTAGTCGTACGGCTCGCCGGGGGCTGTCGGAAACGACAGAGCAGCGACGATGCCATCACTTGTCACTATCGGACCGCGAGGCTTGTTGAACTCGCGC
>JADWMG010000115.1 GCA_015767405.1 Actinomycetota bacterium | reverse complement strand
CGCCTCAGACCAGTCCTCCCCCGACTGCTGCGCCAACCACCGCTGCGCCGGCCGAGGTTGCGTCGCCCTGATTCGCTCTCCATCCGCCGGAGGGTGATGACTTCGCAGCCGTAGCCTGGTCAGATGCTCCAAGCGCAGGCAATCTCGGTGGAAGTTGGTGGTCGACTCCTGATCGACTCGGCCAGCTTCACCGTCATGCCCCGCGACAAGGTGGGCATCGTCGGGCGAAATGGCGCAGGCAAGACGAGCCTGTTCAAGGTGTTGGGCGGCGAGGCCGAGCCCAAGGCCGGCAAGGTGGTCCGCAAGGGTGGCTTCGGCTACCTTTCGCAGGACCCGAAGATCGACTCGGCACTCGAGGATCGCACCTGCGTGATTCACGTCTTATCGGGCCGCGGGATCGACGACGAGATGATGCGTATCGAAAAGCTGCGAATCGCAATGGAGGAGAACCCGAACGAGCGAAATGTCAGGCGCTACTCCGATGCGGAGGAAGCGTTTCGGACCACGGGTGGATACGGCGCCGAGAGCGAAGCTCGCGCGATGGCCGCTGGGCTGGGCATTCCGAACGATCGGCTCGATCAACCGATCGGAACGCTGTCGGGGGGCGAGCGGCGGCGGATCGAACTGGCGCGCATCCTGTTCGCGGGATCTGATGTTCTCTGCCTCGACGAACCGACCAACCACCTCGACGTCGATGCCAAGACCTGGATGCTTGGATTTCTCCGCCAGTACAAGGGTGCCCTGCTGGTGATCAGCCACGACCTGGAATTGCTCGACGAGTCCATCACGCGGGTCCTGCACCTCGATCGCGCAACTGAAACCGATGTCGGTGAGATTGTCGAATACCGCGGCACCTACTCCCAGTACCAACGTTCACGTGCCGATGATGAAGCACGTCTTGCCAAGAAGGCCGTACTGCAGTCCAAGGAGATCGATCGGCTGCAGACGGTGGTTGATCGGTTCGGCGCAAAAGCAACGAAGGCCGCGATGGCCCACAGCGTTGAGAAGCGCATTACTCGCCTCGAGAACCAACGGGTTCGTGGCCCGCAAGCGACGAAGACCATGGCCGTTCGATTCCCTGACCCGCCCAAGTGTGGTGAGACCGTGATTCGAGCGTCGGGTCTCTGCAAGGCCTACGGAGGGCCGACGGTATTCGAAGATATTGGGTTCGATCTCGGCCGGGGTGAACGGCTTCTCGTGCTCGGGCTCAACGGTGCGGGCAAGACGAGCCTCCTGCGCATTCTTGCTGGTGAAACCGAAGCCGACATCGGCGACTTCGAGTTTGGCTATCAAGTTCACGCCGGTTACTACGCCCAGGAGCACGACAACCTGATGACCCACGAGTCGTTGCTCACAAACATTCGCGATGCTGTCCCCCAGGGTGTGAACCTTGGCGAGACGAAGCTGCGCGGCTTGCTCGGCATGTTCGGTCTGTCAGGAGAGAAGGTATTCCAGGACGCGGGCACGCTCTCGGGCGGCGAAAAGACGAAGCTGGCGTTGGCAATGTTGATGGTGGGACGCAACAACATGCTGTTGCTCGACGAGCCGACGAACAACCTCGATCCACCATCACGCGAAGCGGTCGCTAACGCGCTCGTCGACTGGCCTGGCGCGATCATCCTCGTAAGTCACGACACCGACTTCGTGCGTGAACTGGCGCCCACCAAGGTCTTGTTGATGCCCGACGGCGATGTCGACTATTTCTCGGAATCCTGGCTCGAACTCGTCTCGATGAGCTGAGACCTATAGGGAGTCCGAATGGCGAGCCATAGAGATTCGAGTACTACGGTCACGGCATGCGCATTGGGATCTTTGGTGGAACGGTTAACGACGGCACAATAGACGACGTTGTCGATGAAGCTCGGCAGGTGGAGGCGGACGGGTTCGCGTCGTACTGGGCGCCGAACATCTTCGGCCACGACGCGCTGACCGTTCTCGCCATCGTCGGACGTGAGGTACCACGAATCGAGTTGGGGACCTCTGTTGTTCCGACCTATCCACGTCATCCGATGGCAATCGCTCAGCAATGCCTGACCGTGAACGCGGCGTGCGGAGGACGCCTGACGCTCGGGATCGGTCTCAGCCACAAGATCGTCATCGAGAACATGATGGGCATGAGCTATGACAAGCCGATTCGTCACATTCGTGACTATCTCAGCATTCTCGGGCCTCTGTCACGGAACGAGCCGGTCAGCTACAGCGGTGAGGCTTACACGACATTTGGTGCGATCAACGCGAAGGGCGCACCGCCGTTCTCCACGGTTGTCGCGGCACTCGGCCCGCAGATGCTGAAGGCAGCTGCCGAACTTGCCGACGGCACACTCACCTGGTGCACCGGGCCGAAGACCCTTGGTGACTACATCGTGCCGACCATCAACGCAGCTGCCGAAGCCGCCGAGCGGCCGGCACCACGGGTAATTGCTGCACTGCCGGTTTGTGTCACCAGCGATATGGAAGCCGCTAAGGGCCGCGCGGCCCAAGTGTTCGAGATCTACGGCTCGCTACCGAGTTATCGGGCGATGCTCGACCGTGAGGGCGCGGCCGGGCCCGAAGACATCGCCATCACCGGTTCCGAGTCAGAAGTAGTCGATCGGATAAGGGCGCTGGCCGACATCGGTGTGACGGACTTCGCCGCTGTGGAATTCCCCGGCAATCCTGACGAAGCAGCCGCCACAAGGGCCGCTGTCAAGGACGCGATGGAATGACCCATTGCGCCGTCAGCATCGATGGTCGTGGTGTGGCAATGGTCGTTATCGAGAGCCCGCCGATCAACCTGATGACGGTTGAGATGCTGGTCGAGCTCTTTCAGGTATCCGAGCGTCTGGCCGTCGACGACGATGCACGAGTGGTCGTTCTCCGGTCCGCCAATCCGGAGTGGTTCATTTCTCACTTTGACGTGGAGGCGATCCTCGAGTTTCCGTCAGATCAACCGGATCCGACTGAGCTGAACGTGTTCCACCAGATGTGCGAGGCCTTCCGGACAATGCCCAAGCCGACCATCGCAGTCGTCGAGGGGCGTGTCGGTGGAGGCGGGAGCGAACTCGTTTCGAGTTGTGACATGCGCTTCGCGACACCCGACGCGATCTTCAGTCAACCTGAAGTAGCGATCGGGATATTGCCAGGTGGTGGAGGCACGGTCCGGTTGCCGCGTCTGGTTGGGCGCGGCCGCGCAATGGAAGTCGTCCTCGGATGTGATGACATCGATGCAGCGACCGCTGACCGTTGGGGGTGGATTAACCGCGTATTGCCGGTCGATGAGATCCATCCGTTCGTGGATCGGCTCGCCGGGAGAGTCGCGTCGTACCCGGCGCACGCAGTTGCCGCCGCCAAGGAATGTGTCATACGAGCCGATGTCGGAATCGCTGAGCAACTCCTTGCCGAATCGGCAGCGTTCAACGCGACTCTGAGGGATTCCGAGACACGCTCTCGTATGGAGCGCTTTCTCTCCATGGGTGGCCAGACGGCACAGGGCGAGCGTCGCCTCGGTGACCTCGCCGGCGAACTGTAGATCGATCAGCCCAGGCTGACGGGCATTACGGCTTCGGCGCGAACCTTGGCGTAGAAGTCGTTGCCCTTGTCGTCCACAACGATGAAGGCCGGGAAGTCCTCGACTTCGATCTTCCAGACTGCTTCCATTCCGAGTTCGGGATACTCGAGAACTTCGACCTTGCGGATGTTGTCGAGCGCGAGACGTGCCGCAGGTCCGCCAATCGAGCCGAGATAGAAACCACCGTTCGTATCGCATGCGTCGGTGACCTGCTTGGAGCGGTTGCCTTTGGCCAGCATGACCATGGAGCCTCCGGCAGCTTGGAATTGTTCGACGTAACTGTCCATCCGACCCGCCGTGGTCGGACCGAAGGAACCCGACGCGTAACCCTCGGGAGTCTT
This sequence comes from Actinomycetota bacterium, assembly GCA_015767405.1. Classification (GTDB taxonomy): domain Bacteria; phylum Actinomycetota; class Acidimicrobiia; order Acidimicrobiales; family Ilumatobacteraceae; genus Sva-07. Next base: position 3,755 of record JADWMG010000115.1, on the reverse strand, counting down.
GGCGGGCCCGGCGTAGTACACCGCGTGATCCTGCATGTATTGCGGCATCGGTTCGCCGGCGTCGAGGCGCTCCTTGATCTTGGCGTGAGCGATATCGCGAGCCACAACCATCGGGCCGCTGAGCATGACGCGTGTGGTGACGGGGTACGCCGACAGCTCGGCGAGGATGTCGCTCATTGGGCGATTCAGGTCGATGTGAACGACCTCTTCTTCGGTCAGCTCTTCATTGTCAACATTGGGAAGGAAGCGCGCCGGGTCGTGTTCGAGTTGCTCCAGGAAGATGCCGTCCTTGGTGATTTTACCGAGGGCCTGGCGATCGGCTGAGCAGGAGACGGCGATCGCCACTGGACACGACGCGCCGTGACGTGGGAGCCGGATGACGCGGACGTCGTGGCAGAAATACTTTCCGCCGAACTGGGCGCCTATGCCGGTGGTTTGAGCGAGTGTCAATACCTGCTGCTCCAGCTCGATATCGCGGAAGCCCTGGCCGCTCGCCGAGCCTTCTGTCGGAATCGAGTCGAGGTAGTGCGTCGATGCCAGCTTCGCAGTTTCGACTGCGAACTCGGCTGAGGTTCCACCGATGACCACTGCAAGGTGGTACGGCGGACAGGCCGATGTACCGAGTAGCTGCATCTTCTCGAAGAGCCACGGGAGCAGCGTTGCCTCGTTGAGCAGAGCCTTGGTCTCTTGGTACAGGAAGCTCTTGTTTGCCGAGCCGCCGCCTTTGGCCATGAACAAGAATTTGTAGGCGTCGCCGTCAGTTGCCGAGATCTTGATCTCGGCAGGGAGGTTCGTGCCCGTGTTCTTCTCGGTGTACATGTCGAGTGGGGCCATCTGGCTGTAGCGCAGGTTCGAGGTTTGGTACGTGTCGTAGATTCCGCGAGCGATCGTTTCTTCGTCGCCGCCCCCGGTGAACACGAACTGTCCCTTCTTCCCCTTCACAATCGCGGTGCCCGTGTCCTGGCACATGGGCAGCACGCCACCCGCCGCGATCGAAGAGTTCTTGAGCAGATCGAGCGCGACGAAGCGGTCGTTCTCGGAGGCTTCGGGGTCATCGAGGATGTTGCGTAGCTGCTGCAGGTGTGCGGCGCGCAGGAAGTGCGCGATTTCGCGCATGGCGGTTGCCGTCAAAGTGCGGATCGCCTCTGGTTCGACCTTTAGGAAGGTTCCTTCTGGCGTCTCGAATGTGGACACGCCCTCTGTCGAGATGAGCCGGTACTTCGTGTCGTCGTGACCAAGCGGGAGAATCTCGGTGTAGTTGAATTCTGGGACATCAGCCATAGTTCGAGCCTATAGATGACACGTTTGGGGTCTGACCCCAATCGTGTCATTTGGTCAGAAGGATGCGATCAGGAGGGCGATCGAGGCGACGGTGCAGACCGCCAGGACGGCTGGGCGGATGCTCGCTGGGTTGAGGCGATGTTGGATGAGACGAGCGGTCACGACGCCGAGGAGCACACCTGGTATCAGCATTCCCGCCAGTTGCCATTGGCGCACTCCGATCTCACCTGCCAAAGCCAGCGCGCCAATCGACATCAGCGAGCCGATGCAGAAGAACGCCGAAATGGTTGATCGCATCGTTGCTGGATCGCTGTGCTGATAGGTGAGTGCCATGGGAGGCCCTCCAACCCCGGTTGTCGTGCCAGTGAATCCCGATGCCATGCCGGCAACGACCAACGAGCCGTCGGTCGGCTGAAACCGTTTGGTCGTCACAGAAACGAACACCGCAAAGAGCACAGAAACCGCAACCATCGCCGCAACAGCTCGATCTGACAGAGCGGCGACGATGAGTGCGCCGAGGATTACTCCCGGAAAGCGGCCGATGAGGGCGAAGCCGACGCCCCGCTGCTCTATGTGAGATCGGTCGATCCAGGCCACTGCGAATGTCAGCGGCAGTACCGAGATCACGATCGTCGCGGGGATGAAGTCGGAGTCGGCGAAGGCGAGCACGGGTGAGGCGATCATGCCGACGCCGATGCCGATCGAGGCCTGCACGGTGGAACCGATATAGACGGCGAGAATGCACGCGATCGTTGCCGCGACGGAGAGACCGAGCATCAGCGGTCTTTCATTCGTTTCGGATCTGCCCTCGCTGGATCAGTAGGCCATTGGTGCTTGGGGTACCGGCCGGCCATGTCTTTTCGCACTTCGCTCCAAGACCCTGCCCAGAATCCGGGGAGGTCCGCGGTGACTTGAATTGGGCGGTCGGCTGGTGAAAGGAGGTGCAACCTGATCGGGGTGTTTCCCGCCATTGGGTGCTCGGTCACGCCAAACAGGTCCTGGACTCGCACCGACGCGTCGGGCTGATCCCCTGTGTAGTCGATCGGTACGGAGCGCCCGCTCGGCAGTTCGAGCGACTGCGGAGCGAGGTCGTCGAGTTGCCCACCTTGCGGCCAGGGCAGCTGCGAACGCAGCACGGTGGAAATATCGAGACGTTCCAAATCGCCGCGCCCAGCCGCACCGGGAAGAAACGGGACGAGCCAGTCGTCGAGAGTGCTGACCAAGTGAGCGGTCGACCAGTCTGGCCAGGGGTCACCAATCGTGCGATGGAGGAATTCGACTTGCTCGCGGAGACGGATCGCGGCAGCGGACCAGCGCAGTTCGCCGAGATTCGTGACTTTCAACCGCGCCATCAGCGCATTGGTCGTTTCCTCGCCCGGTTCCGCTGCGGTGACCCGCTGGCCGAGTCGGATCGCCCCGAGGCGTCTCTCAACAGACTCCACAACGTCATTTCGATCTGGATCCCAGGCGACTGTTCTGCGCTCGTTGATGTCCGGACCGAAGATGGCGATGACACTGTCGGCATCGACGGCGGCGGCCAGCCGGATGCGAGCTCGATCGCGCCGTCCATCGAGATCCACTGCAACTAGGAACTCTTCGTCGGCGAGAGAATCGTCGTCGGGAAGCCAGGCACCGCTCCCGCTTCTGAGCTGATACTGGCCGGCACGTCGCCGGGCGGCGAGACGGTCGGGAAACCCGAGGAGCAACGCCGCGCCCGACTGGTCGGATTCAACGTCGTCGAGGTTGAAATCGATACGGGCTCGTCGGGCGAGATCACGAGCACGATCACGCAGGCGGTGGACGGCGCCGCGGTCGGCCGCGTCATGGCCATGACGCCCGGCAATGACGTCGACTCGAAGTGCCAGGTCAGCCGGGAGATCGTTGGGCCGGCCACGGAAGATGTCACGCTCCTCGACCAGGTTGGCGACAACACAAGCCAACGTCGATTGCTCGACAGCAACCATTCGCGCCAGTCGTGGATGCACCGGGAGGCCCAGCATCTTCTGGCCGAGCGGGGTAATCGACCGGTCGTCGGGATCGATGGCATATAGATCCTCGAGGAGTGAGTACGCCTGGGCAAGTGCTCCGGTTGGTGGCTCGTCGATGAAGTTCAGTCCTGCGGCTCCTCCCCATGCTGTCAGTTCGAGCGCGAAACTGGCCAGGTCGGCCTGTTCGATCTCCGGCGACCGATGTTTGGCCCGCGTACCGTGCTCGATCTTGCTCCACAGCCGATAAGCAGCACCGGGCTCCGTTCGCCCGGCTCGGCCTGCCCTCTGCTCAGCCGAGGCGCGGCTGGTCGAGACTGTTACGAGCCGGGTCATCCCGGTCCGGGGGTCGAAGCGGGGCTCGCGAGCCAGGCCGCTGTCGATCACTACTCGAACCCCGTCAACGGTCAGTGAGGTTTCGGCGATATCGGTGGACAGAACGACACGTCGTCGCCCTGAAGGGGAGGGAGCCAAGGCATCGTCCTGTTC
>JADWMG010000369.1 GCA_015767405.1 Actinomycetota bacterium | reverse complement strand
GATGTTGTCGACGGTCACAGCGATCGGAACCAGCGCTATGTACGGCACTCCGCCAGAAGCGTCGGCGGTGGGCTTGCCATCGGCATCGATGCCGATGACCGTGAAGTCACCGGTCGCCTGTGTGATGTCCTCGCCGGCGCGCAGTGCCAGTGCGATCTGGGCACCAACCGTAGCCTCGGACGCAATCGGCTTGTAGACGGTCATCGCCTGCTTGCCGAGGATGACGTTCTGGAGACCGGCCGTTGTCGCGTCCTGACCAGAGACCGGAATCGTCGTCGGATCGAGCCCGGCGCTCTCAATTGCCGCGATCACCGAGGTGGCGAGGCCGTCGTTTGCCGCGAACCAACCGTTCACGTTGTTCTCGGCGCCGACCAGGATCTGTTCTGCGATCGTCAGCGCCTCGGCGTTGTCCCAGTCAGGCGTGAACTGATCTGCGACCAGCTCCCAACTCCCGTCAGCGACTCGTGCCTCGACGGTCGCGTTGTACCCATCACGGAACAGGAAGGCATTGTTGTCTTCCTCGCCTCCGTTCTGCATCACGACCCGCGCCGGCGAAGCACCCGTCGCGTCAATCGCACCCTCGAGAACCGACGCCATCGCGGCGCCAACCGCAACGTTGTCGAAGCTGACGTACGCCGCGCCACCCGCGCTGCCCTCGGTGTTGAAGCGGTCGTACTCGACGACCTCGACACCGGCCTCGGTGGCGAGGTCGATGATCGTGGCGCCGGAACCGGAGTCGTTGCTGGTCAGCACGATGACTGACGCGCCGTCGCCGATGGCCTGCTCGGCCTGGCTGATCTGCGTAGCGGCGTCACCCTCGGCGTTGACGATGGTGTAGTCAGCGCCCTCGGCGAGACCGGCTGCGTCGAACGTCTCGCCGAAGAACCTACGGTCGGCCGTTTCCCAGCGGTCAGAGGAGGCCGAGTCGGGAAGGAGCACCCAGATGCTCCCACCATCGCCCGCAGCGTCGCCGCCCGAGTCATCACCTGAGGCTTCAGTGGCCGGAGCTGCTGTGTCGTCGCTCGAGCTGTCGTCGTCGTCGCTGCCGCAAGCCGCGGTGATTAACGCGAGTCCTGCTACGAGCCCGACAACGGTACGTGTCGATTTCTTCATATTCGTACTCCCCCTTTGGAGTTTGTTCTGTTGTTTTGCTGTGGTATTTGGCGAGCCTAGTCGCGGCTCTTGGACGTTTGGGGTCTCCCCATTTGTCGTTAACGACAACAAACGTCCTAACCAGTCTGCCTGGAATGGGCGGTCGATGTCAAGACCCAGCTACTCCGGCGGGGTCCGCGGCAAGCGCGGTATAGGCCAATTCGGCTGCTCCGATGAACTTGACATCAGGGCCGAGCAACGCCGCGACGATCGGCACCACACGTTCGACACCACGAAAGCGGCGCCGCTCCAACTCAGCTTCCATTGCGGAGCGCACCTCGGGAAGGATCTGGCCGAACATACCCCCCAGTACGACGATGTCCGGATCAAGCAAGTTGATAAGACCGGATACGCCGATCCCCAGCCATCGGCCCTCCTCCTCGAGAGCGCGAACTGCATCGGGCGCAGACGCATCAGCACCAGCCAACAATCTCTCGACCTGCTCGCTTCCATCGTCGATGCTCATGCCTGCTCGACGCAAGAACGCAGCTTCGCCGACTTCGGTCTCCCAACAACCAATCGACCCGCACCGACAAGCTATTCCGTCGGGATTGACCGGAAAGTGCCCGATCTCTCCGGCATAACCGGAATGGCCGGCGATCCTACGCCCATGAACGATCAAGCCGCCGCCGACACCAACCTCGCCATGCACAAAGACCATATGATCAGCGCCCACACCGGCTCCGAACCGCGCCTCGGCTAGAGCGCCGAGGTCCGACTCATTGCCAACGAGTAGCGGCACCTCGCACCCAAGTTCCTCGGCCAGCAACTCCCCGAGCGCCGCATCGGTCCATCCGAGGTTGGGCGCGGAGGCAACCAGATTGTCTCGCTCGCGGACAAGGCCGGGCACAGCTACGCCAACAGCAACGAGTCGGCGACCGGCAACCGATGTGCCGGTGACCCCGAGACGACGAGCAAGCACGACGACGTCGTTCACGGTCTCCGCCAAGGGAACCCGATCCTGCGTTCGGACGAGGCGGACAGATCGAATCACGGTGCCATCGAGGGCCACGACTGCCACCCCGATCCCATCGACTCCGATATCGACAGCAAGAACCGCAATCTCAGAGGTATCGATCTGGGCGACGGGAGATGGGCGACCCGGGCTCCCATCGGGCGCCGACGCTACCTCGGACGCAATTTTCAGCGCAA
>JADWMG010000368.1 GCA_015767405.1 Actinomycetota bacterium | reverse complement strand
GCTGGCGCTGACCTGGGCGAATCGCCATCCAGGTCGTGTTGTACGCGTCGTGCTGTGGGGGGCACCGGTGTACGACAATGAATCTGATGCGCGCAACATTGGTGCCAGCCACGGAGCGATGACCAGGTTGTTCCTGCTTGACACGAGGTGGGCCGAACGAGCCTGTCATGTCAGCTGTCGACATCGGACCGCGAGCGGCAGGGCAATGGCGCTCATGGCTCCGCGTTGGCCTGTCCCGATCAGCACCAGAGCGAGTCTCCACACCTGGGACGCGTATCAACAATCGTTGAACAGTTTGGTTCTCACGTTCGACTGGGCGACCGTTCTACCAGGAGAGGTGGAAGTGACCATCTTTCGTGGCGCGACCGACCCAATCGGTAACCGCAGCTATCTCGAAGAACTCGTGGGCGAGGCCGATCTCATCGACGTGGCCGGAGGCGGACATCACATTGCCTTAACCAATCCAGAGCTGCTCTACGACCTGCTGGAATGGCCGTCCGCGGATGCCTCGGGCCAGCAGAAACCGTCGCCATGATCTCCGATCTTTTCCAGCGGGACATCCGGCCGTTGGTTTCGGGGCGGCCTTAAACGGACGGCAAAGTGGTCGTGGTGGTTGATGGCGCTGGGGGCAGAGTCGTGGTCGTGCTCGGCAATATTGTGGTGTCGGGCACCTGAGTTGCATGCGTAGTCGGAGGGGTCGAAGTGGAGGGCACGGTCGTTGACGGAGATGTCGTTGTTGTACTCGTTGTAGTGGTGCTCGGAGGGACCCAATCTGGGTCAGGCCAATCAAACGTCATCGGCTGAGCGCCATATACCTCAGGCTCCTCGACACCGTCCCAGACGTAAACGGGATTGCCGACCGAGACGAGGTCTTGGAGATACTCCGCGATGTGCATCGGGAAGCGGACGCAGCCATGGGAGGCCGGATACGACGGGACATTGCCGGCCCCGTGAATGGCGATCCCGTAGTTGAAGTAGACGGGCTTGTAGAGCCGTCCAAGCTTGCCATTGCGCCAACCATCAATTTTTCGTTCGAAGTGATATACGCCGCCAGGGGTGACTGCATCGCCGCAGATCCCCTTCGTTGTCTGAGTGTCGTCATCGTTGTCAATCAGTACCTCGTCGCACCATTGGATCTCGCTACCGCTCGAAACGTGACTGATCAGACGGACCGCGCCTTCAACAAAGAGCACCGCCACTTGCTCGGGCAGATAGATTTCGAGGTGCATCCCGCCGGGAGTGCGCCGAGGCGTGACTCCGGTCGGCTGGTTCATGCGATCCCAGATCTCAGGAGTGACAACCCCCTGCATTTCCTCGCGTGGCGTGCCCAGTACAAGCTTCTCGAACGCCCATACCGATCGTTCGGTAGATCCACCGAATTCTCCATCGATCGGACCCGGGTCGAACCCGTGGTCTCTCAATCGGGTTTGTAACCGCTCCACCTCCGGGCCGACCATGTCGTGCACAAGGTCGCTCTCGATGGCAGCGCCGGCAACAGTCGTTGACGGAGGGACCAAGGGCGGTTCAGTTGATGTTTGAATCAGCTGACCACCGGTTGTGGTAGAGGTGGACGAGTCAGCTGGCGCTGTCGTGGATGACGACCCCGAGGAACGCGACCATATTCCGAGCGTTCCAACTATCGCTGCGCCAGCAAACAACAAACTGCGCCGGGACAGCATCGGTGACTCATCAGGATCGAAATCGTGATGGCTCCGCATTCCTCCAGTCGAGTCGTCCATGGGACGTGATACTACGGCGTGTCGTAAGTATATTCAGTTCTAGTAGGGTCATTTATCGAGAGTTTCGATTCCGCACAGCCCAGCGTGCATGGAAATTCGGATGTCATCTTTGAAATGGACCTGGGGGACTCTTACGATGTGTCGTAGCAAGGCGTAACATGAGCCGCTCAGGCTCGTGGTCGTCTAGTCGGGAGAGCTATTAAGGTGCGCCAGATGTTGCGAGTTGACCGCCTCGCGGTCGAACAAAGTCGGAGCGGCACGCGGCCCATCGTGATGGCCGGAACAGTGCTGACGGCCTTACTGGCGCTCATTGCAACGTCGTGTGGTGGTGGTGGTGGCGGCGCCACCACACCCGAAGCACTACCAGCTTCAGGCGAGCTGTACACCGAGAACTGTTCGTCGTGTCACGGAAGCGATCTTCGTGGAACGACGGACGGGCCGGCGCTCTTATCGATCGTTTACGAGCCGAGCCATCACAGCGATGATTCCTTCAGGTCTGCAATCGCCACCGGAACAACTCAACATCACTGGGGATTTGGTGACATGCCTGCCGTCGAGGGAGTTGAACCCGG
>JADWMG010000114.1 GCA_015767405.1 Actinomycetota bacterium | reverse complement strand
CCGATCGTCTGGAATGAGAAGCGATGGGCGTGCGCCCGCACGTAAGCCGCTCGCCCATAAAGGACGACGCCAAGAGGTTCGAGGGGTTCGACGCCGATCGACCTCGACACTTCCGATCTCGCCTCTCGCAAGAAGCCGAGTACCTCGGTCGCGTAACCGCCCGAAACCTCGCCGAGGCGAGCGTCGACCTGAACGCGAAAATGTTCGCCCTTGACCAGTTCGAGCTGAAGCGGACCTTCGAGTGTGTCGGGATCTGCAAGTTCACGCTCGTCTGCAATCGCGGCAAGCCGAGTCGTAGCAATCCGACGCCAACTTGCGAACTCCGGTCCCGCGACTTCGAGAAAGCTGTCGAGGTGCCGCTCCGCGTTGTTGAAGCGCCCACGAGCCCGTGCGAGCACGGCAAGGTACCAATGGGCTTCTGGACTACGAGGATCGAGACGCAGCACCCCACGCAGGGTCGAGTCGGCCCGTGCAATCTCTCCACGCTCGAGATCCCCGAGTGCACCGCGCAGCAATCGACGAACGCGATTGGCTCCGAAACTCGAATCTCCCGTGTCGCCGCCCAGCGGAGGACCTGTGATTCCATCGTTCCAGGCACCTCGAATCGGCTCGAGTCCCCCGGCGTCGACCGCGCTTGCACTCTCCGGCACTGAATCTTCTGCGTTGCTGAAATGAGTCACACCCGCCGCATCGACCCAGAATCGAATCTCGGCATGCACGCCCAGGACGGGCAGAGCGAGCGACAACACGATCGACGAGAGGGAAAAGAGCAGAACGACGACCCTGCGCTGGATCCACGGCGCGGTTGTCTTCGTCGCTGTCGCGAGTTTGTGGGGCATGGCCATCTTCGCTTCATCGGCCTTCAGACGCATCAACAGGAGCGACTAGAATCAGGTTGCTCGCAGGCTGCGGAAAAACGGAACCGAAGGATGTGCCCGGTGGCGTGGGTGGTGAAGCCTGGCGCTCGCCGGTCGTCACAAGCGGTCGCTCCCGCATGATGCATCGAGCATATTGCTGCCGCCTGCTCCTTCAGGCTCCCGTCAGGCTTCACCGCCCGCGCCACTCGAACGTCTTCGCTTGGATATTTCCACAGTCTGGCTCGTTTTCGCATGGCGATCACCGAGCGTGTTCACAGGTTTCAGGAAACCTCGCGTATCGCCTGCGAGACGATGGTACGCGGCTAGTCGGGGAGAGGCAGAGCCATGCAGGGGCCATCTGCACCACGATCGATCAGGCTCGGCGTTCGCATGGTGAAAAGGGCAAGGCTGGGGGATATCTGGATTCGAAATAACTTGTTCCTCAGGAACGTTACAGAAAAGGGCAATTTTCTCCTTAGCAGGGTGGGATAATGGCATCTCGGATCTGCATATCATTATGTCTGGTTGAATACCCAAACTCTGTAGTGTTCTCGCGCTGTGCTGTGTAGGTTTTGTTTTAAATTCACCAACAGATTTCATGTAAGGGACTAAAGTGACGTGAACTACTGCAACTCGATTTCTTCCAACTTCTTGAACAAGCTGACGAACCGCTTCCAAAAATGGCATTGCTTCTATATCTCCAACTGTGCCACCAATTTCGACTAGTAATACATCAGGAATAGGGTCCTTGTTGATAACATCCCAAACCCTCTGTTTAATCCTGTCTGTAATATGCGGGATTATCTGAACCGTTCTTCCGAGAAAACCGCCCTTTCGTTCTTCAAGAATGACTGACATGTAGATTTGCCCGGATGTGATATTCTGAGATGGATGGACTTCCATACCAGTAAAACGTTCATACGTACCAAAATCAAGATCAATCTCGGATATCTTGAAGTCAAAACCTTTTACTGGACTAAATGTCCAAATATCATCTGTAACAAATACTTCTCCATGTTCTATTGGGTTAAGAGTGCCAGGATCGATGTTCAAGTATGGATCAATTTTGATTATTCGAATACTATATCCTCTGAATTGTAATAATTTGGCAATTGACGCAGTTGTTACACCTTTTCCAATACCGGAGAGAACCCCACCAGTAATGAAGACGAATCTGGTACTGCTATTTTTTGACATCAATGGTCGCCTCTATTGTATATTAAGATTGAAGCACATACTAACTGCGGCTGCTGACACGGCTCTTCGTATAAATCGTTCGCTAAATTTCAGTTAATATTTTCATTTCGTTAGGTTTATCGGTATTGTAGTACAACCTGATAATGGCGAGCAATGATTGCTATGACCCCGATGAGTCAATCTGACGATGATATGGATCTTGAGTTAGGAGCTCGCCAATACTTTCGGTAACCTACCCTCAGAATGTACTTTTAATCGTACAGTCCGCAAATGCTTTTAAGGACGCTCAGCCACAACACATCTTGGACTACCATGGCTCACGATTATATTGAAGATGAACTGAGTAGGCGTAGTGTCTTCAAGTCTGAGCAGTTTCTATCAATTGATTATGTACCAGAAAATCTTCCGCATCGACAAGCGGAACTTCGAACTCTTGCCCAGAATTTCAAGACACTGATTTCAGCACCTGGAAGAACTAGTCAGAGGTTCATTATCGAAGGTCCTGTAGGAACTGGAAAGACTGCGGCAGCTAAAAGATTTGCAGAACAAATTGTTCAAGCTGCAGACAGACGAGATATCCGTCTGCATAATGTCCACATCAATTGCAGAGTCAATAAGACATCATATCTCGTCTTTCTACGTGCACTCAGAGAGTTCAAACCAGATTTTCCTCGACGAGGTCACAGCCGGAGAAATGATTGACAATCTCGCTACTCAGAAGCTGCTGGGTGAGTTCCGCGGCGAGCGGGCCGTCGATCGTGGCCAGCTAGTTGCACTGCTGGTGGGTCTGGGACGACTCGCTGACGAACGACCTGATGCGGCAAGCGTCGACATCAACCCCCTCATTGTGCAGCCGTCGGGCGAGCTGGTCGCGGTAGACGGCCTGGTCGAACTCGGTGGAGTCGGCGATGCAGCGGCCATCGAGCCACGGCCGAGGCCCAGCGGCAAACAGTTCCGAGCACTATTCGAGCCGAAGGGTGTCCTGGTCGCGGGCGCTTCGACCCATCCCGGAAAGTTTGGGTTCGTCTCTCTGCACAACCTGCTCGCGGCCGGATATGCAGGCGGCGTATATGGCACCAATCTGAAAGGCGAAGAAGTGCTCGGCGTGCAGACCGTCGCCGACATCGCAGATCTACCAGATGGAAAGATCGATCTGGTTTTCGTGTGCACGCCCGCATCCGCAAATCCGGATCTACTCCGTGCTTGTGCGGCAAAGGGTGTGCGTGCGGCTTTCCTTACTTCAGCCGGGTACGGCGAGGCGGGAGATGCCGGGCGACTCGCCGAAGATGAACTCGTGGCGCTCGCTGATGAATTGGGGATCCTCCTCGCCGGGCCGAATGGTCAGGGAGTTGTCAGCACGCCGGTGAACCTATGCGCTCAAATAGTTGCTCCGTATCCACCAGTGGGAACCATCGGTGTCGCCAGCCAGAGTGGCAATTTCGTGTCGAGCTGCTCGGAGCTGCCGCGGCGCGCAAGCCGCTCGTGCTCGTAAAAGGAGGAGCGACAGCCGGCGGCGCTCAGGCTGCAGCCAGCCACACCGGCGCGCTCGCTGCGAACGACAAGGTTTTCGACGGAGCCTGTCGTGCGGTCGGCATCACCCGCGCCGCAACAGTCACGGAGGCGTTCGAGGCAGCAGCCACATTTGCCACGCAGCCCATACCCGTTGGACCGAACACAATCGTGTTGACCACCGCCGGGGGCTGGGGCGTGGTCACCGCCGATGCGATCACCAGAGATGACGACATCGTGCTGATGGCCCTGCCAGCAGACCTACAGGCAGTGATCGACGAAAAGTTGCCGCCGAGGTGGAGCCGGAACAACCCAATTGACTGTGCCGGCGGCGAAACCCGCGACACCATTCCGGAGGTCATGGAGCTCGTAGCCACTCATCCAGATGTGCATGCCATTGTCTATCTGGGCCTGGGCATTCAATCGAACCAGGCCCGGATGATGCGTGACGGGAAGTTCTATCCCGACCACGGTCTGGAACGGATTGTGGCATATCACCAACGCCAGGACTCGCGGTTCGCCGAAGCGGCTCAGGAACTCAGCGTTCAGACTGGGAAGCCGATTCTCGTCGCCACCGAACTCGCCCATGCCGACCCTGACAACGCCGGACCCGCGACCGTTCGACGCACAGGTCGGCTCTGCTATCCCAGCGGAGAACGAGCGGTCACTGCCCTCGGTCACCTGGTGCGCCATTCACGATTTCACGAGGCGCGCAAAGGGTGACTGGGCCGTCGCAACAACTGCCTCGTCGGCGCCGGAGGCCCCAACGTGGGCCCGGACCGCTGGTCGTGCTCGGTGTCGTCGCACTGGTTCCGGCCCTGGTTCTCTTCGGGATGTTTCGCTGGTCTGACGGCCAAGTCGACGACAACGAGGCAGCCCCAATTCCCGATTCGCCGGTTCAAATCCCCGTTCCGCCAGAGGCCCTCTCGACGGGGCTATTCGCGATGCGGCGGATGCCCACCATTGTTTCCCGTGACCTGAATGTCGAAGCGTTCAAGGACGAACTGGCGCCATTCCTCACCACACTCAACGACCGATCATGTGTCGCTGTGTCGGTCGACGGGGTACCGATCGGCGAGAACAACGCTGATATCGCGGTGATCCCGGCGAGCAACCAGAAGCTGGTCGTCGCCTCTGTCGCCCTCGAGCAACTCGGCGACGACTTCCGCTACACGACAACGGTCGAGGTTGCCGCTGAGCCGGTCTCCGGTGTGGTGGCGGGCGACCTCTACCTCGTGGGTGGGGGAGATCCATTGCTGACCTCTGACTGGTATCCGACATCCAACTTGGAGCGGCACCCAGTTACGTCGCCGACCCGTTTGGAGACGCTTGCAGATGGTGTTGTCGACGCCGGCATCCAATCGGTCGAAGGCGGAGTTGTCGGCGATGGATCTCGCTACGACGACGAGTTCTTCGCACCGGGATGGGGCCTGGGCGATGCGGGCCTCGAGGCTGGCCCGTACAGCGCCTTGATGGTCAACGATTCGCGAGTGCTCGACGACCCACGCAGGGCCGACGATCCGAACGAAGCAGCAGCCCGAGAATTCACGCGGCTGCTCCAGGAGCGAGGGGTGCAGGTCGCTGCGGCTCCATCGGTGGGAACGGCTCCGGCGGACTCGATTGAAATCGCATCCGTGCAATCGGCTCCGATGTCCGACGTCGTCGCCGAGATGCTCGGCAATAGCGACAACAACACTTCGGAACTCGTGGTCAAAGAACTGGGGCTTGCTGCAAGTGGTAATGGAACTCGCGAGGCCGGGCTAGCGGCAATGGAGGCTCAACTTGCCGATTGGGGTCTGGCGTCGGAGGCCGTGGTTCTCACCGATGGCTCAGGGCTGAGCCTCGATAACCGGCTGACGTGTGCGACGCTACTTGCGATACTCCAACGTTCGGGTGCTGATGTATCGATCGGGGCCGCGCTGCCAGTTGCTGGTGAGACGGGCACACTTGCCGATGTGTTCGTCGATCATGAAATCTCCGGTCGGCTGAGCGGAAAGACCGGCTCATTGAACAACGCCCCCTTCAATGTTGATCCGCCTGCAGTGAAGGCTCTCGCCGGATATGTCGCAATCGAGGGTGGGGGAGCCGTCGAATACGTGCTCATTCTGAATGGTCCGACAATCTCCGATCAGAGCGAGTACCGCCCGGTCTGGGGTGCATTGGCGGATGTGCTGGCCACGTACCCGACGGGACCCACGCCGGCTGAGCTCGGTCCACGGTGAGGGAACACTGATGGGAATGCGTGTCGACCTCGTTGCGGCTCCGAGCAGATACCCGCGAACACCGTTGATACTGCTGCTCATTCTTGCGCTGATTCCGACCGTCGCTCTGGCCGCTCTGCTCGTCTGGAGCGACGAACAAGCTGACATCCACGAAGCAGCCCGGACCGACACTGAGCCGGAAGAGAGCCCATCGCAGCCTCCACCAGCCGTTGGCGAGCCCGCACCGGTTCTAGCAACGGGCCTATTCAGCTACAGACGAGCTTCACAGGAAATTTCGGACTTCACCGATCGGGACCGTCTCGCCGAGTCAGTGGATCCGATCTATGGGTACATCAACGATCAGTCGTGTGTTGCGGTATCGGTCGACGGACTACCGGTCACCGCCCAAAACGGTGACAAGCCAGTAATCCCGGCCAGCACGCAGAAACTCCTCATCGCAGCCGTCGCCCTCGAAACCCTTGGCGATGACTACCGATTCAGCACCATCGTCGCCACGCCAACGCCTGTTGACGGTGTTGTCGAGGGCGATATCTATCTGATCGGCGGGGGCGACCCCAATCTGGTCAGTGATGACTACCCGATCGAAGACGACCCGCATCCGGCGTTCAACACGACCTCACTCGATCGGCTGGCAGACGCCATAGTCGGATCTGGCATCACGACTATTCGCGGGTCGGTTGTCGGTGATGGTTCGCGATACGACGACGAGTTCTTCATCGCCTCGTGGGGCGATGACGTGGTTTTCGTCGACGGGGGACCATATGACGCTCTGCTCGTCAACGATTCTCGTACGCTCGGACGCTCGAGCAGGCAGAGCGACCCGAACGAAGCAGCCGCCCGCGAATTCGCAAGACTGCTCGGGAACAGGGGAGTGAGCGTGAGTAATGCTTGGACGAGTGGATTGGCCGATCCGAGCGTTCCGATTGTCGGCAGTATTGACTCCGAACCGCTTTCGGCCGTCGTTGCCGAGATGCTGACCACCAGTGACAACAACACAGCGGAGATGCTGCTCAAAGAGGTCGGGTTCGTTGACAGTGGTGAGGGGACTGTTGCTGCTGGCCTGAACGTGGTCGATCGAACGCTGCGATCATGGGGCGTTCCGATGGAAGGTGTCCGCCTCGTCGACGGATCCGGCCTGAGTACCGACAATCGGCTGACTTGCGCTGCGCTGCTCGCCGTACTTCAGCGTTCCGGCGGTGGGGCCCTTCGGGCGGCGCTACCGGTGGCGGGCCGAACCGGAACGCTGGACGACGAGTTCACCGAATCCCCGATGGAGGGTCGTCTCATCGCGAAGACCGGGACGCTGGACAATCTGCCTGCCGACAGTGATCCCCCTGCAGTCAAGGCCCTGGCGGGATACCTCGGTGCGACAAACGGCAGCACCATCGAATTCGTGATCATCCAGACAGGGCCTGACATCACCAGTGACGGCAAATACCAGGCACTGTGGCTGGCTCTTGGTGACCGTCTCGATTCCTATCCCGACGGTCCGGGAACAAACGGACTCGGCCCGCGCTGACGATCTCTCACTACACACCGGTGCAGGACTACTGTTTGCTGGGTGCCGGTGATGCCCATGTTTCCTCTCGGCGCTGTTCTTCTGCCTGGGTCGATGATGCCCCTACACGTCTTCGAGCCGCGATATCGACAGATGATCATCGACTGCCTCGATCAAGATGGCGAGCCTGAGTTCGGGCAGACGCTCATCACCCATGGCCAGGAAACCGGGGGCGGTGATCAACGAGCAATGGTTGGCACAGTGGCGAAGATGGTCGAGGTCGAGGCCATCGATGCGAGCAGATACGCGCTCATCGCGGTGGGTGCGCGACGGATCAAGGTCGAGGAGTGGCTGACTGACGACCCGTACCCGGTAGCTGACGTTGTCGACTGGCTGGACGAGAAACCAAATCTTGCCGGCCTTGCGGAACGGATTGCCGCAATGAGTGACCGAGTCCGAATCTGCCGGGAACTCGCGGCACGGCTGGGTACGCCTGGAGGCGACTCGTCCCGTGTGACGATTTCAGAGGATCCGGTCGTTGCGACGTACAACCTGGCGGCAATCGCGCCGGTCGGACCGGCGGACAGACTGCGTCTGCTGTCATCGCCGGGGCCCTCGACAAGGCTCGACCTACTCGAAGAGATCCTCGATGATGTCGAGGCCATGCTGAAGTTCCGTCTTTCGTGATAGAAACGGTATTCGTGGCAGACACCAATGACACTCCGCAACCCCGGCCGAAGAAAACTGAAGACGCATCAGTGGGTGAAGTCTTCGACTACGTAAAGGCCTACGCCCTGCAGGAAACGGTCGGGCCCCTCAAGGGAGCCGGTCGTTGGCTGGGGTACGGCGTTGCCGCCGCATTGACGCTTGGCCTTGGGTTGATGTTCTTGCTGATCGGCCTACTTCGCGTCCTGCAGACCGAATGGGATCGTTCCGGCACCGGCTCACTGTCGTGGCTGGCGTACCTCGTCACGTTCATTGTCACTGTGATCTTGTTGACACTTACGATTCTGCGTATCAAGAAGTCCACCCTCAACAACGAGCCGAAGTAAGGAGCCGTGGCAATGGCCAAGAGCGCTGACACGCCTACCAAGATCACCCCAGAGGATCTGGAGACCAAGTTCAAGGCCCTTCAGGGCGACGTACAGGGCAAGGTTGACGACAAGAAAGTGTCGATCGCATCCGTCGCTGCCGGTGGCGGCATGGTGTTGCTTCTCATCTTCTTTTTCCTCGGGAAGAGAGCAGGCAAGAAGAGCAGCGCGATCGTGGAGATCCGTCGCATCTGATGTGGCTGCTCCGCTACTTGTTTCGCCCTGTTGCTGACATTCGTCGCGCGGAGAAGCGAGCTGGCCTCATCGCGCCGAGCCGAATCGAGCTTTTTCTTCATCCTTCGCGAGCGATTCGTCGCAATGCAATTCGGTACGGGATCCAAGGATCCAGCACCGTTTGGAAGTACGTGGCGGTGGCCATCTTCATTCCCAAATTGGTCGAGAGATTCTTCGGGAAAACTTCCGATGATCTCGGAATACGAACGATCGGCGTGGGCCATATTATCGCTATCGCCGTCTCCAAGCCGTTGACTCGCAAGGAACGAAAGCGGCAAGGAATCAGTCGCGCCTCTTTGCGCGACGAAGCCACAGCCGACCTCCAGGCGGCCCAACGCACCTCGTGAAAGTTCTCCTCCGCAACCCCCGGCGGGAGATCGAAGTACAGGGAACGCGAACGGTTAACCGTCTGCTCGACGATTTGGAACTCAACCGCGAATCCCACCTCGTGATCCGCAATGGGACTCTTGTTCCTGGTGACGCTCGCCTCGAAGATGATGACGACGTCGAAGTCCGACCCGTGATTTCTGGTGGCTACGAGTGAACCTCCACAACGTCGTGTATCGAGATCCGGCATGACAGCGGTCGGCAGCAAATGCCGTGTCTGTAAAGGACCAGCGGTGATCGACCTGCCGCGCCACAACGCGCATTTCTGTGCCGAACATCTTCAGCAGCTGTGCCGACGACAGATGGCGAAGGCTGTTGATGATTTCGACATGCTGTCCATGGAGGACCGGATTTTGGTGGCGGTCAGCGGGGGAAAGGATTCGCTCGCAATCTGGGACATGCTGGTTGAGGCCGGCTATCGCGCGGACGGTCTGTACATCGGGCTCGGGATCGGCGAGTACTCAACCGACAGCGGCGGCTACGTTCGGCGTTTCGCCGAACAGCGTGGTTTGACGCTGCAGGTCATTGATCTCCGCGACGACTACGGGTACGACATCCCTACCGCGTCGAGGGCTACGGGACGCGTGCCCTGCTCAGCGTGTGGGCTTTCCAAACGGCGACTCTTTGACCGTGCCGCGCTCCAGGGCGGGTACGACGTTGTCGTCACCGGCCACAACCTCGACGACGAAGCAGCTGTGCTGTTCGGTAATACCTTGCGTTGGGACATCGAATATCTGGCACGTCAACTTCCAGTGCTCCCAGCTGCAAATGGCTTCCCGAAGAAGGTCAAGCCACTGATCCGGCTCACCGAACGCGAGATGGCGGCCTGGTGTCTCGTGCGAGGAATCGACTACGTGGTCGAGGAGTGTCCGATCGCCGCTGGTAACAAACACCTCGCGTACAAGGAGTCGTTGAACGCCATCGAGGCACGGTCACCCGGAGCCAAGTCAGCGTTCTACCTGGGCTTTCTCGACCGTATGGCGCCTCTGTTGGCTGGATACTCGGCAGCGGCGGCGGGTCAACTGAACAGTTGTGAACGCTGTGGGGAGCCGACAACGGGCGACATCTGCGCATTTTGTCGGCTCGTCGAAAAAGCAGCTGTGCACGATCCGGTGCCAGTTGAAATGGTGCTATCGAAACGAGCCCGAAAGGCGTACTCATGACAAGCGAAATGGCAGTCGGCGAGAAGGCGTTGTTGCTGGACAGCAAGAAACGGCGCTACCTGATCGACCTGACCGAAGATGGCGAGTTCCACAGCCACGCCGGGTTCGTATCGCACAGCGACATAGTCGGACAGCCAGAAGGTGTTGTCGTGCGATCGACCAAGGGCTCCGAGTACATCGCGTTGCGCCCAACTCTCGAGGACTTCGTGGTTGAGATGCCACGCGGCGCCCAGGTGATATATCCGAAAGACCTCGCGCCGATCTGCATGCTCGCGGATATCGGGCCGGGCGCCCGCGTCTTCGAGAGTGGTATCGGTTCTGGGGCGCTGTCGATGACGATGTTGCGCTACGGCGCTGAGATCGTCGGTTACGAGATACGCGAAGACTTCGCCAACAGGGCGCGTAAGAACGTGCAGAGCTTCCTCGGCGCTGAGGCACTCGATAGGTACCACGTCCATATCAGCGACAGTTATGAAGGCATCGACTCAGAACTTGGCCCGTTCGACCGTGTCGTCCTCGATCTCCCAGAGCCCTGGCAGGTGGTTCCACATGCCGAAGGGGTACTTCGCGCCGGCGGCATCCTCGTTGCGTACACGCCGTCGATCACTCAGGCTGCACGTGTGCGCGAGTCACTGAAGGGGAAATGGATAGATGCGCGCACGATCGAGGTGCTCCATCGTGGGTGGCACATCGAGGGTCAAGCAGTTCGACCAGATCACCGAATGGTCGCCCATACCGGCTTTCTGAGCGTCGCCCGCTTCCTCGGCCGCAACCGAACCTGAGCAACCTCACACGTTGTCGAACGCACCCTTCGGTGAGAGCGAGGGGCTGTCGGTCGCCTGGGGTACGTGTGCGAGACTCGGGGCATGTCCGACGTGAGTCCGAACATCGTGTTCATTCTGACCGATCAGGAACGGTACTTCCCTGAGTGGCCGGCGGGGTTCGATCTTCCGGGGCGCCGCCGTTTGCAGGAGTTGGGGGTTACGTTCACGAATCATCAGATCACGTCGTGTGTGTGCACTCCGTCGCGTTCGACGATCTACACCGGGCAGCACATTCAACGGACTGGCGTGTTCGACAACGTGAACTTTCCGT
>JADWMG010000113.1 GCA_015767405.1 Actinomycetota bacterium | reverse complement strand
GCCCACCTGCACCCTCGGTTCGACGGGACGACGGAACGGCGTAAACTATCACCGCGCTAGACAGCCCCAGTTTTGGTTAACATACTTGGCATGGGAAACGCGGATCGTCGCTCGGGGTGTGACTCGATTGCGACCGATCTGTGGAGCATGACCGAAGGAAGCACCGCGCGAAGTCGATTCCGAAGAAGGAGCCATGTCCCAGGACGAGAGCCTGAACGAAACCGGCACCGAAAGCATCGCCTATATCGACGCTCTATACGCCGACTTTCTGAAAGATCCCAACTCGGTTTCCGCCGAATGGCGGGACCACTTCACGGATGAGGCGCGCGAGGCAGGCGTTCCGAGCAATATCGGAATCGGCCCAGCCTTTCGGCCATCGAGCATCTACAACCCGCCCAACGCAACCTGCAAGGGTGGCGCGTGCGCGGTCTGGCAGATTTCCGCTTTGCAAGAACGAGTGGGGCGCCTGGTCCATGCCTACAGGGTGCGGGGCCACTGGGCCGCCCAGATAGACCCGCTGGGACGGCCGCGATGGCGTCCGCCGGAACTCGACCTCGACTACCACGGATTGAGTGAGTCGGAGCTGAACCAGGGATTCGCCAAGAATACCGTTTCCGGCATCGACCAATCACAAACGCTTGGCGCGATCGTCGAGCGCCTCAAGGAAACCTACTGCCGGTCGATCGGCGCTCAGTTCATGCACATCGCTGATCCATTTGTACGCAATTGGCTTCAGGTGCGCATGGAAGGGACACGGAACAGGTTGGAGCTCTCACGCGACGAGCAGATCGAGATCTTCACTGACCTGACGGACGCCGTCATCTTCGAAGAGTTCATCCAGAAGAAATACATTGGCGCCAAGCGTTTCTCGCTCGAGGGCGCGGAAAGCCTCATCCCTCTGCTCACGCTGGTGATCGAGAAGGCGGGTGAGCAACAGCTCGACGAACTTGTCCTCGGCATGGCCCATCGCGGCCGACTGAACGTCCTCGCCAACGTCATCGGTAAGAACCCCCACACAATCTTCCGTGAGTTCGAGGACGTTGAGGGGGAGATTCCCGCCGGCGGAGGCGATGTGAAGTACCACCTCGGGCACACGTCGCGACGGACAACCCGCTCCGGCCACGTCGTCCATACATCGGCGACGCCGCGATGGCCGGTCAGGGTATCGTGCAAGAGACGCTAAACATGAGCCAACTGCCGGGCTTCACTACCGGCGGTACGCTGCATGTTGTCGTAAACAATCAGATCGGATTCACTACATCTCCTGATGAGAGCCGATCGAGTCTGTATGCGACTGGCATCGCTCAGATGCTCCAGATCCCGATTTTCCATGTCAACGGTGAAGACCCGGAGGCCGTGGCTCAGGTCGTGCGGCTGGCCATGGACTTCCGGAAGACCTTCCACCGCGATGTCGTCATCGACATGTATGCCTACCGACGGTACGGACATAACGAAGGCGACGAACCGGCGTTCACGCATCCGGAGATGTACGAGTCTATACGCCAACGTAAGTCGGTGCGTGATGGTTACCTCGACCATCTGTTGTCGCTGGAGGGCATGACGCGTGAGGAGGCCGACGAGATCGGCACGCAGCGACGCGACCGTCTCGACTCTGCACTAACTCTTGCGCGTAGCCCGAAGTACGTGCATCGCGTCGATGTCCTGACAGCGCGATGGCGACACATCCAGTTCGGCAACGATGCTGAAGTCGCCGAGGTTGAAACCAAACTCGAACCGGAGCGGCTGAGAAGGCTCCTGGAGGGCCTCGCCGAGGTACCTGACGGGTTTGAGCCACATCCTAAACTCAACCGTTTCCTCGACGCTCGGCGCGCCATGGCCGCGGGCGAAAGGCCACTCGACTGGGCTGCCGCCGAGGCGCTGGCGTTCGGCTCGCTGGCGGAAGCCGGACACCCTGTGCGTTTCACCGGTCAGGACACCCCGCGCGGCACCTTTTCACACCGCCACGCCGTATTGCACGACCAACGTGATGGCAAGCCTTACTGTGGACTGCAGCACGTGTCGAAAGATCAGGCGCGAGTAGAGATATACAACTCACCGCTCTCGGAAGCCGGCGTCCTCGGTTTCGAGTACGGCTACAGCACCGAATCTCCCGAAGGACTCGTCATCTGGGAGGCTCAGTTCGGAGATTTCGGAAACTGCGCACAAGTCATTATCGACCAGTTCATAGCGAGCGGTGAGGATAAATGGCAGCAGCACAGTGGTGTTGTAATGCTGCTTCCGCACGGCTTCGAGGGACAGGGACCGGAGCACAGCAGTGCCCGACCCGAGCGATTCCTGCAGCTCTGCGCCGAAGAAAACATGCAGGTGGTAGTCCCAAGCACGCCGGCACAGTACTTCCACTTACTCCGCCGGCAGGCGCTGCGACCATGGCGAAAGCCCCTTGTCGTGATGACACCGAAAAGCCTTCTGCGCCTCCCCGTTGCCGTTTCACCGCTCGAGGATTTTACAACTGGTGGCTTCGCGCGAATCCTCGCCGATGACGTCGCCGACGACGATGTGAGGCGTATCGTGCTCTGCACTGGTAAGGTCTACTACGATCTCGCCGCGCACCGCGAGGAGAGAGGTCTCCGGGATGTGGCGATTCTACGCATCGAACAGCTGTACCCGCTCACGCCCGAGTCTGTCAACGCGGCCCTGGCGCGGTACCCTGACGGAACACCCGTAGTCTGGGTCCAGGAGGAGCCTGACAACATGGGAGCCTGGGGCTTCCTGCTCCGCACACTCGGCCCACGACTTGAACGTGGCATGACATTCTCAGGCATTACACGTGAGGCATCGGCGAGCCCTGCGACAGGATCTCACTCGATGCATCGCTCAGAACAGAAGGATCTGGTAACTGCAGCTTGCAGCGACCAATTACCGGAGATGTTTATCAAGGAAGCGGCGGAAGGAGAAAGAAAGTGAGCACCGTAGACGTAACTGTTCCCACGGTGGGGGAGTCCATCACCGAGGTCGTGGTGAGCAACTGGCTTGTCTCCGAAGGCGGAGCAGTCAAGCAGGATGAGCCAGTTGCCACTCTCGAGACGGACAAAGTGACGATTGACCTCCCCGCACCGGAGTCGGGCGCCCTCACCGAAATCGTGGTCGCAGAGGGGGAAACGGCCGAGATCGGCGCGATTCTGGCCCGCATCACGGTCGGTGCCGAGGGAATGGCAACAGCAACCACGGAGACGCAGGCTGCCCCGAAACCGACGACGCCTGCCGCACCGCAAGCTGCCGAGCAGCCGGCGGATGCGCCGCCGGCAAGCGACTCACGAGTAATGCCGGCAGCAGCTCGACTACTGGCGGAGCACGGACTCGCAGCTTCCGATGTGAAGGCCACCGGCCCCGGAGGTCGATTGCTGAAGGAAGATGTTCAGCGACATGTTGTCGGAGCGGAAACCACTAAACCGGATAAGCTTTCCCCGGGCACTGCCGGGTCACCAATGCCAAAATCTCCACCCGCAGTGCCTCTCCAGTTGTCAAATCAAGCACTGGATATGAGGCACGAAGAGGTGGTCCCCATGACACCGCTGCGTAAGCGCGTGGCAGAGCGCCTCGTTGAATCGCAACACAATGCCGCGCTGTTGACGACCTTCAACGAAATCGACATGAGCGAGGTGATCCGACTTCGGAAACAGCACCAGGAACTCTTCCAGAAAACCTACGGGATCAAGCTCGGTTTCTTGTCGTTCTTCGTGAAGGCTACAATCGAGGCACTCAAAACGACCCCGGAGCTGAACGCCGAGATTCGCGAGCAATCGATCGTATACCGGAACTACTACGACATCGGCATTGCTGTGGGCGGTGGACGTGGGCTGGTGGTGCCGGTCATACGGAACGCGGAGCGACTCAGTTTCGCTCAGATCGAGACAACTATCGCCGACTTTGGTGACAGAGCCATGAAGAACCGGATCGAGCTGGCTGAACTTCAGGGAGGCACCTTCACGATCAGTAACGGCGGCGTTTACGGAGCCCTGCTTTCGACCCCGATCATCAACCCGCCCCAAAGCGGGGTGCTCGGCCTGCAGACCATCCAGGATCGGCCCGTCGTTCGAGACGGCGAAATCGTCGTGCGCCCGATGATGTACATCGCTCTGACATACGACCACCGCATTGTGGACGGCCGCGAGGCTGTGACTTTTTTGAAGCGGGTCAAGACCGGCATCGAAGAGCCCGCCCGCATCCTGCTGGAGGTGTGATCTGATGACCGAGACTACCCATGACCTGCTGGTGATCGGCGGCGGACCCGCAGGCTACGTGGCTGCTCTGCGCGCAGCGCAGTTGGGCTTGGACACAGCCGTGATCGACGAACGTGAGAGGTTCGGCGGCACATGTCTCAACGTGGGATGCATACCCAGCAAGGCCCTGCTCGAATCGAGTCACCGTTTCGCCAGCGTGGACCTGGACCTCGCGGAACATGGAGTGATTACAGGCAAGGCCAAGCTCGACCTCGGCGCGATGCAAAAACGGAAAGACGAGATTGTTTCGCGCATTACCAAGGGAGTGTCTGCCCTCCTCTGGAAACGCAAGGTGAAGACCTACAATGGTCGCGCCAAACTAGCGGGGCCTGGGAAGGTAAACGTTTCTTCGACAGACGAACTCGAGCTTACCGCGAAACACATCATCATCGCCACCGGTAGCGAGTCTGCTTCCCTGCCCGGTATCGAGATCGACGGCAAGCGCATCGGGACCAGCACCGAAGCGCTGGCCTACGACGAGGTCCCGAAGCACCTCGTGGTCATCGGTGCTGGTGCAATCGGCCTCGAACTGGGGTCTGTCTGGAGTCGCCTCGGCGCCAAGGTCACCGTCCTCGAATACCTCGACCGGATTCTGCCGGGCATGGATTTGGCGACCGCCAAGGCTGCTCAGAAAGCTCTCGAGTCACAGGGACTGACCATTGAACTCGGCGTGCGCGTTACCGGAGCCAAAACGACCAAGACTGGATGCACCGTCAAGGCCGACGGTCGATCGCCACTCAGATGCAGCCATGTGCTGGTCGCGGTTGGGCGGAAACCGTACACCGACGGACTCGGCCTGGACACCGTCGGCATAACAATCGACGAACGTGGTCGGATTCCGGTGAACGATGGTTTCGCCACATCCGCCGATGGTATCTACGCAGTCGGCGACGTCATTGAGGGCCCGATGCTCGCGCACAAAGCGTCGGACGAAGGTGTCGCATGCGTCGAGCGAATTGTCACCGGCTACGGCCACGTCAATTACGACGCGATTCCTAACATCGTCTACACTTCGCCGGAGGTGGCAAGTGTGGGTAAGACTGAGCAGGAACTCAAAGAGGCCGGCGTACCATATCGAAAGGGAGCCTTCCCCTTCATCGCGAACGGTCGAGCCCACGCGCTAGGTGACACTACAGGACAGGTCAAGATCCTAGCGCACAAGGAGACCGACCGCTTGCTCGGAGTACACATCATCGGCCCTCATGCGGGCGACCTGATTGCGGAGGCTGCTGTGGCAATTGAGTTCGGCGCAAGCAGCGAAGACCTGGCCCGGGCGTGCCACGCGCATCCAACCCTGGCCGAGTCTCTGAAGGAAGCCGCGCTCGCAGTGGACAGGCGGGCGTTGCACATCTGAAGTTGATAAGCCGTTAGGCCTGATACCCGACCCGACTCCTGGGCAAGAAAGCTTCGAGCACCATCGCTAACAGCACGAGCACCACGCAGCCGATCACGTTGTACCACAGGTACGGAATATCCGTGAACACAAAACAGGCGATCACCATCAACTCCGCCGCTATCGCCGCAATGAACGTCGCCGTGCCGCCCACACGCTTCACATAGAATGCCACCAGGAAGATCCCGAGGATCGTACCGTAAAAGAGCGAGCCGAGGATGTTGACCGCCTCGATCAACGAGCCCAGTCGGTTGGCGAAGAGGGCGAACATAATGGCATAGCAGCCCCAGAACACCGTTGCGGCCTTCGACACCAGGAGGTAGTGGCGCTTCGAGGCGTCTTTCCGAAACATTCGCTTGTATAGGTCGATCACCGTCGTGGACGCCAGGGCGTTCAACTCGGCAGACGTTGACGACATCGACGCCGACAGGATGGCGGCGAGCACCAGACCTATCAACCCGACCGGCAAAAAAGTGACCACGAAACTCAGGAAGATGTAATTTGTGTCGTTCGTATCGGCGGCCGGATTCACCTGCCGCATCAGTGCCAGCGCCTCCTCCCTGAGTTGAAGCTCTTCGGCTCTGGACTGCTGCACCGAGCGGGCGGCTTCCTGCACCATCGCCTCATCTCCCGCGTCGTTCGCTGACAGCATCTCCCGGATGCTAAGCTGCTTTTCCCGATGAATGCTCTCGTACTCGGTTTCCAGCCTCGAGTATTCGGCCGCATGGACGCTTGTCTTGACGGCCGCCTCTTCGACCGGATTGAAAAACAGCGGCGGAGCAACGAACTGATAGAAGACGAATATCATTGCGCCGATGTACAGGATGAAAAACTGCATCGGAATCTTTACGATGCCGTTCGTGAGCAGGCCCAGCCGGCTCTGCGCAACAGAACTTCCCGACAGGTAGCGCTGCACTTGCGACTGATCGGTCCCGAAATAGGAGAGGGCGAGGAACGTGCCGCCAATGAGCCCCGTCCAGAAGTTGTAGCGGTCACGCCAATCGAATTCGAATGTGATGGCGTTCAGTTTGCCCATCTTGCCCGCCACGTGGGCGGCGTCGAGCATGGAGACATCGGACGGCAGCAGGCGGAAGATCATGAAGAGCGCCGCGGCCATCCCGGTCGTGATGATGAGCATCTGCAGCAGGTGGGTCTTGTTGACCGCCTCGGTCCCGCCGGTCGTCGTGTAGAGCGTAACCAATCCGCCAATGACGAATATGGTTAGACGGATGTTCCAGCCGAGGATGACGGAGAGGATAAGGGCGGGCGCGAGAATGGTGAAGCCCGCGGCCAGCCCACGTTGGATGAGGAATAGAGCGGCCCCGAGCACTCGGTTCTTGAGGTCGAACCGGCCCTCGAGATACTCGTACGCCGTATACACCTTCAGGCGGTGGAAAAGTGGCACAGCGGTGACGGACAGAATGATCATCGCGATGGGCAGCCCGAGATAAAACTGTACGAACCGCATGCCATCGACGTATG
Organism: Actinomycetota bacterium; assembly: GCA_015767405.1. Taxonomy (GTDB): domain Bacteria; phylum Actinomycetota; class Acidimicrobiia; order Acidimicrobiales; family Ilumatobacteraceae; genus Sva-07. The sequence goes on along the minus strand of JADWMG010000113.1, from coordinate 1,772 downwards.
CCTGGCCGGGGGTTGAGAGGAAGGTGATGGCGCTGGCCTGGGTGGCCATGATGGAGAGCGTGACCATGTACCAGGGCGTTGATCTGTTCGCGAGGAGATAGTCCTCGATGTCTTTCTTGCCGCGCGTTTTCCAGATGCCGTACACAACGACGAACGTGAGAAAAGAACTCAGGACAATCCAGTCAAGCGCACTCATGTGGTCAAGCGGGCCGGTGTTGCAAAGTGTCGGCTGAAAACATGCCTAGCGGAACACGCGCGTGAAGGTCCAGAACAGGACAATGAGAAACACGAGATTCAGAAACACCACCGTGTACCACGTGTTCCATGACGAAAACAGGGGCGGTCGCTCTTCCGGGACGTCGGCCCCCTTTTCGTGATCCTGCAGTTCAACTTCCATCGTATTTCCCAGCCGATAGCATGTTGACGAACAGGCGGTAGGCGCCCGGGACTCCCGCCGGCAACTGGCGGAACCACGCGTAGCCCGAGTAGATGAACACGCCATCACCATAGCGCGTGAATAGCAAACCGCCGGCAACATCGGACTCGCCCGGATCGTGACCAAACAAAACGGGCTCGTACGAGTCGTCCCACTGGTTGGCGAAATACAGCCCTCGCTCCTGCACCCAGCCATCGAAGTCGTTTTCCGTGATCTCGTTCGGGAAGTGCCGCAGCTGATGATTGGGATCGCTGAATGAAACACGAGCGGTCTCATCCGTTATCCGGTCGCGGCTGATCGTAAATGGATAAGGGCCGATGTCCGGTGTCAGTAGGCCTGATGTCACGTTGTACTGGACGACCAGCGTGCCGCCGTTACGCACGTACTCCATCAGCCGCGACCGGGCGTACGGCAGCCGCTCGCGTGTATTGTAGGCGCGCACGCCGGTGATGATGGCGTCGTACGAAGAGAGATCGGCGTTCTCCAACAGGACGTCATCGAATTCGACCACATCGTAGCCGATATTTCGAAGGAAAGCGGGAATTTTGTCACCCGCACCCATCACGTAGCCGATCAAACCTTCCGGTCGGTCCATCGGAATCTTCACCGCCGCAATCCGGGCTTCGGGAAAATAGGTGGCGGTGCCAATGTGGGGGTAGGTGATTTCTACCAACTCCCCACTGTATGTCGTGCCTGCCACCGTCGCTTCCGCCCTCAGTTCCGCCTCACCGACAGCATCATCACCGTCCGCCGGTGCAGACACCTGGAACTCGGCTTGCGTTTCCTCATACTTGTCCGTCAGCGTAAACGGAACTGACGCGGGTGATATGCCCCACCCTGCGGGCCCGGCAAGTCTGATCTGCCCGGAAACTCCGGCGGATTGACCCTTCACGTGCACCGTCACAGTGCGCGGTGTGTTGCCGGTAAAGACAGCAACTTTTTCCTCGACGTTCAGGGTCACCGGCGGCCGAATCTCAAGCTGGCGGTAGAGCTCTCCATCGACACGGTCGGTCCACCGGTATAGAACCGGCACCTGGTATTCCAGTCGCAATCCACCGCTGCGAAGCGTGAACACGACCTCGACCGGCGGCGGATTTTCCGCAAGGCCGACCATCTGTTGATCGGGAGTCGCGAATGCGCCTGGAGAAGGTTCCGCCCGAAGCCAGTACGGTTGGGATGTGGCGAAGTCGCTGGGAATATTCAGCGTCCGCTCGACCGACACAGGATCGTTGTTCCCAAGTGCGGCGCCGACTGCCGAATCCGCCGAGCCCGTCGTAAATCCGATCCTTTCGAGCGTGAATGGCAAATCGGAGCGGTTCACGACCGTTGCTCGCAG
>JADWMG010000112.1 GCA_015767405.1 Actinomycetota bacterium | reverse complement strand
GCAGCCCGGTTGTCGCAGCCTCGATGGGTTGCAAGCCTTGCAGTACGCGAGGAGTCGCCACTACGAGGAGTTTCGCGACGGTGCCTGGCGAGAAGATCCGCGCTCCGACCTCGGGCGAATCGAACGTCAGCAGGCGTTCATGGAGAGCATCGCCGATTCGACGAGTGAACGCCTGAAGTCCGATCCCTTCATTGCCTCCGAGTTGATCGAGGCGGCGAGCGAATCGGTACGGATGGATCCCGGCCTCGACCCGGTCGCTGCTGCCGGAACACTCCGCAAAGCATTCTCGGTTGGGCTGAACAAGTACCAGTTGCCGGTGGTCGGGGTGACGAAGAACGGCAATGCGGTGCTGGTGCTCGGCGACGGAGCGGAAGTGATATTGGACTACTTCCGAGGCATCGGTCCGCCGCCGCCGGTCGAGTCGTAGGCTCACTCACGCTATGAAGGCTCTCATTCTTGCCGGCGGTGCCGGGACGCGGCTGCGGCCGATCACACACACACGGGCGAAGCAACTGGTGCCCGTCGCCAACACGCCGATTCTCCACTACGGCATCCACTCAATGGTCGCCGCGGGGATCACCGAACTAGGTGTGATTGTTGGCGACACGCGCGATGAGGTCATGGCCGATCTCGGCGACGGCTCGAAATTTGGCGCATCGGTTACGTACATCGCACAGGATGATCCGTTGGGCCTGGCCCACTGCGTGCTGATTGCCAAGGACTTTCTCGGTGACGACGACTTCGTCATGTATCTCGGCGACAACCTGCTCGAGCAGGACCTCGAGGCCTTTGTCGCGGCGTTCTCATTGGCACGTGCCGGTGATCAGCCCCCGGCTGCCCAGATCCTGCTGAAACCGGTTTCCGACCCGCAGCGGTTCGGCATCGCGTCACTTGACGACGACGGCCATGTGGTCAAATTGGTTGAGAAACCAGCTGACCCGCCGTCAAACCTGGCGCTTGTCGGCGTCTATCTGTTCGACCGGGAGATTCACGATGCGGTCGCGGCGATCGAGCCCTCAGAGCGCGGTGAGTTGGAGATCACCGATGCCATCCAGTGGCTGATCGATCAGGGGCGCCGCGTGCGTACCGAGATCTTGACCGGATGGTGGATTGATACCGGCAAGCTAACGCCCCTGCTCGAAGCGAACCGGTTGATCTTGGAAACGATCGAGCGACAGATCGACGGGGCAGTCGACGAAGCATCAATCATCGACGGGCGAGTCATCGTGGAGGCGGGGGCGGAGATCATCAACTCGACGATCCGTGGTCCGGTGGCGATCGGCTCCGGCACCCGCATTGTCGACAGTTTCATCGGGCCGTACAGCGCGGTCGGCGACGACTGCGAAGTGGAGCACTCCGAGATCGAGCATTCGGTCGTGATGGAGCGCAGCAAGGTACTCGACATCCCCAGGCTCGAAGACAGCCTGATCGGGAGCGATGCCGTTGTGTCGCGAACGAAGCGCAAGCCGCGGGCGGTGCGCTTGATGGTCGGCGATCACTGCCAGATCGATGTTGAGTGACACAGTTGATTGACACAATTGAGCGATGAAGTCGAACGATGAGAGGGAGCAACCGTGCCTGAGGTGAGCGAATCGGATCAGATTGCGGGGGTTTACATCGTCGAACCGACGATTCACGGTGACCAGCGAGGACTGTTCATCGAGACGTATCGGCGTGAGTGGATTCCGGGCGCCCGCGAGATGCTGCAGTCGAATCGAGCGAACCGCCAAGCCGGGGCCCTCGTCGGCTTGCACTACCACCTACACCAGAGCGACTACTGGTACGTCCCGTTCGGCACAGCTCGTGTCGTTCTGCATGACCTCCGCGAAGGCGGCCCGACCGACGGTGCGACGCACTGCCTCGACCTGTCAGGTGACAACCACATTGGCGTGTACATCCCGCCCGGTGTCGCCCACGGGTTCGCGGCTGTCACCGACATGGTGATTACGTATCTCGTGGACGGCTACTACAACCCGGCTGACGAGCTCGGCGTGGCATGGGACGACACAACGATCGCTGCGGACTGGGGAGTCGCCGACCCGATCCTCTCCGAGCGCGACCAGGCCAACCCCTCGCGCTCTGATCTCCCGGGCAACCGACGCCCCTACTGGCCGATGAGGACATGACGTGAAGCTTTTTGTTACCGGCGCGGCAGGATTCATTGGGTCGAACTACGTCCGCCACGTGCTGGATACAACCGATCACTCAGTCACGATCTACGACTCGCTCACCTATGCGGGCAATCTCGAAAGTATCCGCGATGTCCTCGACGACACGCGATGCGAATTTGTGCACGCCGACATCTGCGATGCCGACGACGTCACCAGTGCTATGGCCGGGCACGACGCCGTGGTTCACTTTGCAGCCGAGAGCCATGTCGACCGATCGATCGAGGATGGTTCCAAATTCGTTCGTACGAATTGCATGGGTACCAACGTGCTTTGTGATGTCGCCAACACGGTCGGCGTCGGTACATTTCTCCACATCTCGACCGATGAGGTCTACGGATCGGTCGAGCATGGCTCGTCGCTGGAGACCGACCCGCTCGCTCCGCGGTCGCCTTATTCGGCGGCGAAGGCGGGGTCTGACCTGATTGCTTTGTCATACCACTCCACGTACGGACTGCCGGTCGTAGTCACGCGTTGCACCAACAACTACGGGCCGTATCAGTTTCCCGAAAAAGTCATCCCGTTGTTCACGACCAACCTGCTCGATGGTCGCAAGATCCCGCTCTACGGCGATGGCTTGAACGTACGAGATTGGATTCACGTCGAAGATCACAACCGTGCCGCGCAACTCGTGCTCGAAAAGGGCACACCTGGGCAGATCTACAACATTGGTGCCGGCAATGAGTTGACGAACCTGGAGTTGACCTCGGACTTGCTCGCTTTGACAGGTCGAGACGATTCGTTCATCGAACCTGTTGACGACCGGCTCGGCCATGATCGTCGCTACTCGGTGAACATCGACAAGATCAGTTCGCTCGGATGGTCACTTGATCGCTCCTTCGAGCAATCACTCGAATCGACCGTTGCTTGGTATCGCGATAATCGTGACTGGTGGGAACCGCTCAAGCGCAAGGCGGGTCTGTGAACGAATACCGTTGTCGGCTTTCTTGCGAAGCGCGATGAAGGTTCTGGTCACCGGTGCCGCCGGCCAGTTGGGGGCCGATGTTGTCGCTCACTGCCTAGCCGCTGGTGACGAAGTCGTTGCCGTAGATCGAGCGATGCTCGACATAACTGATGATGGTGCCGTCAGGGACGTCATCGGGAGCGCTCGGCCAGAGGTCGTTGTCAACGCAGCGGCCTACACCGCAGTGGATGCCTGCGAGAAGAACGTCGATCTGGCAACAGCTGTGAACGCAATCGCGGTGCGCTCGATCGCTGAAACCTGCGCCGATGTGGGTGCTCGGCTGGTGCACGTCAGCACGGACTACGTATTCGACGGCACTCTCGCTCGCCCGTATCGAGAGGACGATGCAACGAATCCTCAATCGGTGTACGGCAAGACCAAGCTTGCCGGAGAGATGGCGGCCGGTCCCGACGCGGCGATTGCACGTACCTCCTGGGTATGTGGTGCGCACGGCAACAACATGGTGAAGCTGGTGCTTCGACTGGCGAACGAGACCACAGACTTGACCTTTGTCGACGATCAGCGCGGATGCCCGACGTTTACTGCCGACCTGGCCCCCGCTTTGCGCCGCCTGGCTTTCGACGGGCGAACCGGCATCCACCATTTGACGAATCAGCGTGCCGTGTCGTGGTACGAGTTTGTCCGGGAAATCCTCGAAGTGGCCGGATACGACCCGAGCCGGGTTCGTCCGATTTCGACTTCAGACCTCGACCCGCCGCGCCCCGCTCCGCGTCCAGCGAACAGCGTTCTCGACAATGCGGTCTGGCGAGATGCAGGACTCCCGATGCTCCGTGACTTCCGCGCCCCCTTGACTGAACTCGTAGCCGAACTCAAATCCTGAAACCCCAACTCGTGATCTTTTACCGACGACACGTCGGTAAAAGATCACGAGAACGTGGGGTGGAAGTGGGTGGCGTGCGAATATCGGGGCGTGGGATTCACGCGGGCTGAGTTGCAGTCATTCGAGGGGACGACGGTCGAGGATCTGGTCGGTCCCGGCCTCCGCCTGCTGTTCGTCGGGATAAATCCCGGTCTCTGGACGGCCGCGACGCAGACGCACTTCGCTCACCCAGGGAATCGGTTCTATCCGGCGTTGCTCGCGGCCGGGATCATCGAACGGCCGATCGATCGTGGCGTCGGCATGACTGAAGACGACCGTCGATACGTCATCGAGCGCGGGATTGGCATCACCAACGTTGTTCATCGAGCGACAGCAAAGGCTTCTGAACTCACGAAGCACGAACTTCGAGAGGGTGGAGATCTGCTCCGCCGATTCGTCCGCGAACGTCACCCGCCGGTAGTCGCAATTGCTGGCATAACCGCGTATCGAACGGCCTTTGGGTTTCCCAAAGCCGTCATGGGCGAGCAAACGGATGGATTCGAGGGTGCTCGACTCTGGGTGATACCCAACCCCAGCGGGCTGAATGCACACGAAACGGCTGCGACGCTGGCCATTGCCTACCGCGAACCAGCGGTAGCTGCCGGAGTGGTTGCGAGTGAGTCGACTCCTGGCGAGCCAGAATAGGACTGGTGAGTCCAAAGGTGCGAGTTGCGTACACCCTCGAACAGTGCTGGCACCCGACACCAGGTGGTACTGCGGTTGCTGCATTGCGGATTGCGCGCGAGTTGCAGACCCGTCCCGACGACGTCGAGCTTCTTTTTGTTTCCGGAAAACATTCCTCTCCTCCGGCGCCTGAGTTCCGGCCCTCCGGCGCTGTGGCAATGCTGCCGTTGACGCGACCGTGGCTGTACGAGGCATGGACGCGGTTCAACTGGCCGAAGGTCGAGTCGGTAACGGGGAGCATCGATGTTGCTCACGCAACTGGCCTCATTCCATGTGCGTCCAGCATGCCGTTGGTGGTCACTGTTCATGACGTTGCTTTCCTTCACGATCCCGACAAGTTCTCCCGTCAGGGCGCCAGGATCATGACTCGCTCGCTTGATGTGATTCGGCGTCGGGCCGACAGGGTGATCTGCTCGAGCCAGGCGACCATCGCCGACTGTGTCGCCGCCGGGTTCGATGCCGAGATGCTTCGACATGTTCCTCTCGGCGTGGATGCGGTGACGGCGTCGGGTACCGACATTGAACGCGTTCGACGGCGATATCGATTACCGGACGAGTTCGTGTTGTTCGTGGGCACTCGTGAGCCGCGCAAGAATCTGGCACGGCTGGCTCTGGCAATGAGCAAGCGCGCAACTCGTCAGACCCTGGTGGTCGTAGGCGCTGATGGTTGGGGAGATGTTGGAGTCGTTGACCACGGCGACACCCTGTTCCTCGGATTTGTCCCCGATGATGATCTTGCGCCGCTCTACGCCGCCGCGGCGGTGTTTGCCTACCCCAGCGAGCGCGAGGGGTTTGGGCTTCCGGTTGCAGAAGCGATGGCGCAGGGTGCTGCCGTGGTGACAAGTCGTGGCACATCAACCGAAGAAGTGGCCGGTGGTGCCGCCGTCTTGATTGACCCGTTCGATGAGGACGACATTGCTCGTGGAATCGACGAAGCATTTGATCGACGAGCTGACCTTCGCGCTCCCGGTGTAGAGCGAGCCGGCCAACTGACGTGGACCGCTGCAGCCGAGCGCACGCTCGCCGTCTATCGAGAGGTCTCGTCGTGAACGACAGCAGCGTTGCAGTAAATCTGCTGTGGTGTGTACCTGGCGAGGTTGGTGGCTCCGAGCAGTATCTCGTCCGCCAACTACTTGGCTTCGCGGAGCAGAGCTCAGGCTTCGCGGTGACGCTCTATTGCCGACCCACGTTCGTCGAAGCTCACCCCGAGCTGGCAGACCTCTATCCGATCGTCACCGCAGCCATAGACGGTGCCGCCCGGTCGACTCGCGTCGCGTACGAGAACACGTGGCTGGCGCGGCAGACCAAAGACTCGGCCCTGGTCCATCACGGCGGCGGGACCACACCGATGATCGGCACTCGGCCGATCGTGTTGACGATCCACGACCTGCAGTACCTCACATATCCCGACTATGTCTCACGAGCCAAACTCGCCTATCTACGCGCCGCTGTTCCGAGAGCCGTTCGGCGGGCCGACATCGTGGCAGTGCCGACCGAGTACGTGAAAGCGACGGTTGCGCAGACATTCGACATCGACTCCGAACGTGTTGTCGTTGTTCCACATGGGGTTGAGCCTCTCCTTGGCGCCGATGCTCCGAGTGAATCGGAACTGCGCAGTCGCTATGGCCTCGGCGAGGGTCGGGTGCTCGTTTTTCCCGCAATTACCCATCCGCACAAAGGGCACAGGTTCTTGCTCGATGTGATGGCGGAACACTGGGATGACCCGGACCTGCGCTTGGTTCTGCTCGGCGGAGTGGGACAGGTCGAAACCGAAGTGCAGGAGCAGATAGTGAATCTCGGCCTCAGTAGTCGGGTAGTGCGTACCGGGAGGGTGCCTGACGATCACCGGGACGGTCTGATCGCCCTTGCTTCCGCACTCGTCTTCCCGAGTGAGTATGAGGGATTTGGGGCGCCGGTGGTAGAGGCGATGGCGCTCGGTACTCCCGTGATCTGTACGAGTCTGCCGGCTCTCGTCGAAGTGACGGGCGGGGCGGGTCTCGTTTTGCCTGCTGACGGCGACGCGTGGGCCGATGCTCTGGACCATCTCGATAGCCGGTCTGACGAAATGGTCCTAGTTGGGCGGCAGCGAGCGAAGCAATACACGACAGCCAAAGCGGGTGCTGGTCTACGAGCGGCCTACGAAACCGCACTGGGCGGCGGGCAATGAATCCTCAGCGACCGCTCGTGGTGTTGTGCCCGCATTTCGAGCCTGACACAGCGCCGACCGGCACGGTGATGACGCGGATCGTGGCCGAACTTGTCGAACTCGGACATGAGGTGCACGTGGTGACGTCGTTGCCCTGGTATCGGAACCACACGATTGACGCCGGATGGGGCGGCCGCCTCGTGCGCAGGGAAGTCACGGCCTGGGGCTCGATCACACGTGTTCATCCCTTCCCGGGCGAGGACAAGTCGAACCTGCTGCGTAGAGCTCTCGGCTTTGTCGCCTATTCTGCCCTGGCGGGCTTCCAGGGGTTGCGGGCCGGTGGGTGGTTCCGGCGCAGTCAGGCGGTGATTGCCATGTCGCCGCCACTAACGCTTGGCCTGACGGGGTGGCTTGTCAGTCGTCTTCGTCGCTCGCCGCTGATCTTCAACATCCAGGATGTATTCCCAGACGCCGCCGTTGAGACCGGAGCAATCACGAATCGTGCGGTGATTGGTGCCGCAGAAAGGCTTGAACGGATCAGCTACACCGCCGCCGATGCCGTCACAGTTCTGTCGGACGATCTCGCCGACAACGTACGAACCAAATTGCCAGCCGAATCGGCCGGCAAAGTGCATGTGATCCCGAACTTTGTCGACACAGACCTCATCCGGCCCCGGGATCGAATGACGGACTACCGCGCCGAACTGGCGCTTGGCGATGGTCCGGTGGTTCTATACGCAGGCAATGTCGGATTCTCACAGTCTCTCGACCTGATCGTCACGGCCGCCCGTCAGCTTCCTTCGGTGACCTTCCTCATCAACGGAGATGGAGCTGCTCGGACGTCACT
>JADWMG010000367.1 GCA_015767405.1 Actinomycetota bacterium | reverse complement strand
GCCCGACTCGAATTCGAAGCCAGGTTCCCGTATGACGTGGAGCCACCTAAGGAGCCGGTCGGCCCCGGGCTTCTGGCACCCGACGGGCGTGCCAAGAAGATCCAGGTCAGCCTGAACGAGGACGGAAGCCTCTATCTTCGGTTCGCGATGTGGCTGCAGGTGTGGACACGCGCCATGCAGAACAACCCTGGTACCACGGTGCTAGGGAACGACCAGGCCTGGTCCGGCGACGTTGGCCTTCGCCGCGCTCGTTTCCTGATGTTCGGCAAGATCGCCCCACGCACGTTTATGCTGATGCACATCGGCATCAACAACCAGACCTTCCGAAACGCTCGGAAGCCCCAGCTCTACTTCCACGATGCCTGGGTCGAGTTCGAGGCCTCCAAGAAAGGCCATTTCTCTATCGGTGCCGGGCTTCTCTATTGGAACGGCATTTCTCGAATGACCAACGCGAGCACGATCACCTTCATGAGCCTCGACTCGCCGATCTTCACCTGGCCGATGATCGAGCGGACCGACCAGTTCGCACGTCAGTTGGGGATCTACGCCAAGGGTAAGGCGGGATTGTTCGACTATCGGGTGGCCGTCGTTCGGCCGTTCACAACCAGCCGTTTCGACCCCGTCACCGGCCTCCCCGTTAGCAGCAACGGAGACTACAACGACACCGCCAACACCTTTGGATACTCGGGCTACTTCCAGTTTCAGTTCCTGGATATCGAGTCCAATGTGCTTCCGTACATGGTGGGAACCTATATCGGTGCCAAGAAGGTCTTCAACTTCGGATTTGGCGGCCATGCACAGCCGATTGGCATTGCGTACCTCGACACGGTAGACCCGACCTTTGTGAGAAAGCGAGCCCTCTGGGTCGCCTCGACGGACTTGTTCCTCGACATTCCGTTCGCGGGCGAACACGGCGGAGCGGCCACCTGGTACGGTGCGTACTACCACACGGATTTCGGACCCGACAACCTCCGAGGCGTCGGCATCATGAATCTCGCAGACAGCCCCGCAGGGGGCAACTCCTACACGATGCTGGGAACGGGAAATAGCCTCTACAGCGAGCTCGGCTTCTTGCTGCCAGGCACGGTGGGTGAGTCGATTCAGTTCCAACCCTACGTCAACACCCAGCTCTCCAAGTGGCAGGCTTACGAGCACGCCGCTTTGGCGGCAGGTGCCGAACACGGCGACATCATGGCTCATGTCGGTGTTGGTCTAAACATGTTCATCACGCGTCACAACGCCAAGGTCACCTTGGAATACAGGAACCGCCCGATCTTCAACGCGAGCGGACAGGTGGAAAACCGAAAGGGCAACTCGTTCGTCCTCCAGATGCACCTGTTCATGTAGGGGATAGCTGCCCAACACCCGAAGGGGACGGTTCCAACAGGGACTGTCCCCTTTTTCCGTGAGATGGCTTACCGACGAGGTCGAGATCGCAGCGTGCGCGTCAACCCTTTAGGGTGTACTCTGGAAGGCTCTGGTCAAAGGAGCCTTTTGATTGCTAGCCCAAGGGATTAAATACTGCCTGCTGTTTGCTGCCGTTTTCGTCGCGGGCTGCAACGGGGCAATCGGTGGCAGTGGTGAACGCGCGATCAATGATGGCGTCGCCAAGAGCCTCTGTGTGGTCGATACGCCGATTCGGCGGCTCACGCGGTTCGAGTACAACCGAACCGTTCGCGATCTGCTGGGCGACGCGAGCAATCCGGCCGACGTGCTTCCGCCGGAAGAAGAAGTCGCTGGGTTCAACAATCAGGCGGGCGCTCTGACGAGCAGCGATCTGCTGATCGAGCAGTACATGAAGGTCGCCGAAGCCGTAGGCGCCCGCGCGGTCCTCGATATGGATACGCTGCTACCGGATTGCGATCCCGGGCTCGATGGAGCCGACGCTTGTGCGCTCTCGTTCATTCGAGATTTCGGCGGGCGCGCATTTCGCCGTCCCCTGTCGCAGGCCGAAATCGACCGACTGAAGGCTGTGTTCGACTGGGCGGTCAACGATCCCGACCTCGGGCGCTTCGAAGACGGTATTCAGGTCGTCATCGAAGCCGCGCTTCAGTCCCCCTCTTTCCTCTATAGGCCGGAGCTAGGCGCCGAATCCCCTGTCGAAGGTGATGTCGTGCCGTTCACCAGCTGGGAGATGGCGACCAAGCTCTCGTACATGCTTTGGAACACGATGCCTGATGCTACGCTGTTCGCGGCGGCCGAGGCCGATGAGCTCCAAACCAAGGAGCAAATCGCCGCGCAAGCCGCGCGCATGCTCGAAGACGACAAGGCCCGGGACCTGATTCGCAACTTCCACACCCAGTGGCTCCTGCTGACCCA
>JADWMG010000366.1 GCA_015767405.1 Actinomycetota bacterium | reverse complement strand
TGCAGCGAGGTGATTCCGGGCCCCAATTCGTGGCCATGGAGGGGCAAGCCCGCTTCGAGCCGCAGCGTGTCGCGGGCGCCAAGGCCTGCTGGAGCGATGCCGGCCTTCAAGAGCGAACGCCAGAGGCTTGCGGCGGCCTCAGCCGGGACGGCGATCTCGAGACCCGGCTCACCGGTATACCCCGTGCCAGCCACTGTGCAGGGCGCGCCGTTCCAATCGCACTCCAGCACGCGAAAGCGGCCCACAGCTCCAGCCTCTGGAAAGACAGTGGCAACAATTGACTTCGCATCTGGGCCCTGAACGGCGATCACAGCTCGTTCTCTTGTCGTGTCGAGTCCGCCGATGGCCCCACGAACATCGTCGGTATTGGATGCATTGGGCATCACGTCGAAAATGCTGTTTGATTCGTCCGGATGCCACCAGATGATGATGTCGTCGAGAACCGAGGCGTCGTCAGCATCAAGCAGGTGGGTGTACTGCGCTCGCCCCGGAGCAATCTTGGCCAGATCGTTGGTGAATGCTCGTTGCAACGTTTCGAATGCGTCTGTGCCGTCGACCCGAACCGTACTCCCTGACCGTTCTGTAATACATCAACGAGTTCATCGCCATCGCAGAGCATCACGCTCCCACCGTCGATCACTATGTGAGCGGAGGCAATGTCGGTCGTGACATGTTCACGCATGTAGCTGAAGACCTTACGAACTTGCTCGAGCTTGATGCCAGAGTCAAGCAGCTTCTTGATTGCTTTGAGCTCGAGCAGGTCGTTGTACGAGTACTTGCGGCGACTGCCGCTGCCACTGGCATCGCTGAGCGACGGGCGGATCAGATCGGTCCGCGCCCAATAATCGAGTTGGCGGTAGGAAATGCCCACGACTTTCGCTGTACGGGTCCCGCTGTACCCCAACGCCAACGGCTGTTGCCTGCTGGCGTTACTGCTTATCTGGTCTTCAATCTCGTTCACGGCTCTGCCTCCGGCTCGCTTTTCCCAACATTTCACGAACATCGTGTCGGTCTCCGAGCGATGTCCTGCTCACATCGCCGTAACTACAGCATTGTGAGGTCGTGAACACTACGGGCCGGGCGCGCGGGCGTCAACCACCTCTGTGCACAGTTTCAGCTATTCGAAATCTTCGGGGCTTACGTTCTCGATGAAGTCCTTGAATTCGTCGATGATTTCGGCGGCTTCATCTTCGACTTCGACAGGAGGATCTTGGCCGACTTCATCGATGAGTTCGTCACTGGCGAAAATCGGCACGCCAGCGCGCACTGCCAGCGCGATCGCATCAGATGGCCGAGCGGACAGAATCGTTTCATCCCCCGACGTAGCCATGTGGATTTCGGAATAGTAGGTGCGGTCGCGGATCTCGGTCACGACAACCTTGGTGATTTCGGCTCCGAGTTCGGTGATGGCGGCAAGCATCAGATCGTGCGTCAGCGGGCGTGGCGGAACGACCCCTTCGAGCGCGTAGTGGATCGCTGAAGCCTCAGGACTGCCAATGTAGATGGGGAGAAGCCGGTGTCGGTCGTCTTGCTCGCGGAGTAGGACCATAGGTGTGTTAGCGGGTACTTCGACCCGAACGCCAACCAGTTCCAATGGGACCACAAGCGCCATTGTACATTCGCTCAGCGGGTGGTGTGGTGTCGCAATGCTGAGTGCATCATCGCAGTACGTAGTTTCCCGCCGTCTTCCTCCAGCTCGGCAAGTTGGGCAACGGCGCGTGCTCGTGCTTCCGGGTTGCGCTGCCGCAGCAAGGGCTGGATCAGTTGCTCGAGAAGCCCGGCCTCTCGCTCAGCGGCGACGCGCCAACCTCGGAGGTGCCGGGCGTCTACTCCCGCATCGAGGAACCTCTTCGAGATTATGGCAATCTGGACCGCATCTTCGTCGTACATGTCTTCGCCGCCGACAGATTCCGCCGCGACCACTCCGTACGATTCGAGACCAGCGAGCTCATCGCGAGTCAGGCCCGCGAGGTCGCAAACCTCGTCGGCAGTTCGAAGAGCTCCTGAAAGTACGTCCGGAGTATCCGTCGCTCGCAGTTGACCTGAGGTAGAGGTCGACTGTTCGGTTGACGGGGCAACAGCTACTTCATCGTCGGACGGCAAGGCTGGGGCATCCTTCCGCCCGTTGGAGCTCGAGGGTTGGTCAGTGCGCATGAACAGCGCCGCAGCACCTGTTGGAGAGGCTTCATCTAGGTCGTTCTCAGACGAGTCGTTGGTCTCGTTCTGGCGACTCGCACCGGCACTTGGGTGCCGCGCCGGATCCGGAACTGCCGGTGGTTCAGAGACGTTCTTGATTCCACGCGGCCGCGGATTCTCGTTTGTCGGGTCGATTTCCCCCGCGTCGATACGGTCTTTGATGACCCTCAGGGGGAGGTAGTTTTCACGCTGCTCGCGCAGGATGCATCGCAGCAGATCGACGTCGTCGGCATAGAACTTGCGATAGCCGGAGGCCGTGCGCTCAGGATTGATCAGACCCTGGCTCTCCAAGAATCGGATCTTAGAGATAGTCACATCGGGAAACTCTTCGAGCAGCAGTGCCAGAACTTCTCCAATAGAAAGGTGACCTGTCGTCGCCTCAGCGTCGACGGTCGATGTGGGCGGTGAGGAATCAGGCATCGTGCCGTTCGAAGAAGACGAGTCGGAACTTACCGATTTGGAGCTCGTCTCCATGGCGGAGAAGCAGGCGATCGATTCGCTCCTGGTTGACATACGTGCCATTCAGCGACCCAGCGTCACTGACAACGTACCCCTCGGGGGTGCGCTCGATCTCGACGTGACGCCGCGAGACCGTGATGTCGTCAAGGCTGATCTCCGATTCGGGATGGCGCCCGAGCCGCGTGACATCTTCGTCGAGCGAAAAGCGAGCCCCGGCCTGTGCTCCAGCCCGCACAATGAGGACGCCAATCTCGGTCGGCAACTCCCCCACCGCAACTACTACGTCGTCATCGAGGCCAGGCGAGA
>JADWMG010000365.1 GCA_015767405.1 Actinomycetota bacterium | reverse complement strand
AATGAGTCTCGAGCGCTTTCGTCAGGCCGCCATTGTCACGGTTGTCGGCCTCTGCGTTGTGGTCGTAGCTGGTGGCGTCGTGCGACTCACGGGAAGTGGCCTGGGATGCGATGATTGGCCCAATTGCAACAGCGAGCGATTCGTTGACGTCTCCTCGGGACACACGGCGATCGAGCAAATCAATCGCCTGGCCAGTGTCCTGCTCGGGATCCCGACTCTGATCATGGCCGTGGGCTCCTTCCGAGTTCGCCCACGGGGCCGCCGCCTCGTAGCGCCGTCCCTGATCGTGCTCTTCTCAGTTCTGGCCAACGGTGTCGTCGGCGGCATCGCGGTGCGCGGTGACCTTCACCCGGCACTCGTTCAGTCCCATTTCTTGCTAGCGATGGTCTCGATCACGTTCGCCCTGATTGCTGCAGACCGCGCCCGCCCGGCGGTCGACAATTCACAGGATGAAATTGCATCTCCAGTCGGTATTCGTGTCCAAGTGTGGGCGATTGGCGTGCTGACGGGCGTGGCCCTCGTGACAGGCACCGTGGTGACTGGCACGGGTCCTCACGCCGGTGATGAAGAGGCTCGCCGTTGGGGGTTGGACATATCGAATGTGGCGAAGATTCACAGCGTGTCAGTTCTGGTCACCATTGGCGCGGCGCTGATACTGATCTGGTCGATACGTCGTGGTTCCGGGGTTCGGCGCCGGCTGTCATCTCCATTGTCCACATGGATGTTCATCGCGCTCCTGCAGGGCGGTATTGGTTACCTGCAGTACTTCAACGAGATTCCCGAACTGCTGGTCGGCACACATATTGCCGGAGCGACCGCACTGTGGGTCGCGACCGTCCAGTTGGTGCTGGCCACGAGCGCCCATACCGGGGCCAAACCCACCATCGACGAGGCGGGTGAAATGCAGGTGTCGGATCTCGCGGCCGGGACTGTTTGACGTCTCGCAGTCGTCGGATTTCATCTCGGGTGGCTCCGACTGCGTAGAGTGACGCCGATGCTGGAGTCCCACAGGCGAAAACTGGCGATGGTGCTCGTCGCGCTTGCGGTCGCTGTTCCCCTGTTCTTCGGTTCTTCTGCCCAAGCTCAGGAGGTCGACGCCGAAATCTTTGGTGCTCTCAGATATGAGGACGCCGAAACTGAAGAGGATGTTTTCGTCTCTGGGGTCGAGATCGAAGTCAGCAATGAGAGTGGTGTCATCGGCACTGCGACTACCGATGCGGATGGCCGATTCGGGGTTCTCGTGACTTCTAACGGGAGTTACACAGTCACGCTTGACGAAGACACCCTGCCGGAGGGGGTGAACCTCAGAAGCGTCGACAACAACCCGCTGGAAACTTCGGTCACTGATGGTGAGGATCGTCGGGTTCTATTTTCTCTTGTCGAAGGTGAAGGAGGAAGTTCCGGCGGCTCGGCTGGCGTGAGCCTGCGCCGCGTATCTCAGCTAACTGCTGAGGGGTTGAAGCTCGGGCTGTATCTCGCGATGGCAGCGATTGGGTTGTCGCTGATCTTCGGTACGACAGGTCTCGTCAATTTCGCGCATGCAGAACTCATCACGTTCGGCATGTTGACGACCTACATGTTCAATTTTTATGGACTTGCCGGGATCATCGGCTTCCTCGCACCTCTGCCACCGCCATTCGGAGGTGGCGTGAACCTCTTGCTGGCGGGCGTACTCGGAATGCTCGCGGGCGCCGGGCTCGGCTACCTGTTGAACAGGTTCATATTCAAAGGCGCACGAAATGCCGGTGTAAGCCTCACCGCGCAGCTTGTGATGACGATCGGCCTGTCGATCTTGCTGCGCTATTCGATGCTCTACCTTTTCCGCGGAGGCCCGCGCTCCTTTGGTGACTTTGCAGCGCAGAGGGCGATTCAACTTGGGCCGGTTCAGTTGACTCCGAAGGATCTCGTCGCAATGGCATTGTCAGTTGTCATTCTTGTCGGGGTGGGGAGCTACCTACAGATGACGCGAATGGGTAAGGCGATGCGAGCAGTTGCCGACAACCGGGAATTGGCTGAGTCGACTGGCATCGATGTGGAGCGGGTGATCATGCTCGTCTGGGTGATGGGAGGCGGGCTTGCTGCCCTCAGCGGTGTGTTCTTCGGACTCGACCAGGTCAAGTGGGACTTCGGTTTCCGCATCCTGCTGCTCGTGTTCGCTGCTGTGACGCTCGGCGGTCTCGGTACGGCGTATGGAGCGCTCATCGGGTCATTGATCGTTGGTCTCACACTCAACTTGTCGACGTTGTTGATTGACGCCGAGGTCAAGAACATGGTCGCGTTCTTTATGCTTGCGGTCATCCTGCTGTTCCGGCCACATGGCAT
>JADWMG010000364.1 GCA_015767405.1 Actinomycetota bacterium | reverse complement strand
TTTGCCGCCCTTGTGCGGGCTGTGGCACTCGACGCACTTGATCATATGGAACTCGAACTCAGGTTTGGATGACTGGTAGAAGTCTTCATATTGCTGGTGGTGCTGCTTCGAGGTGATTCCGTCCGGCCACAGGCCGGAGTGGTCCTCGTAGTAGTCGGTGAGGGGTTCTTCGGTGACGCCGGGGATCCAGTTCTCGCCGGTGGCGTCGTTGTAAGGATAGCCGTAGGTCCCCGAGGGAACCGAGGCCGTCCGAATGTGGCACTGCTGACAGATCTCGTTGGACTCGGGTGTGTCGAGGCTGCTGGGCGCCAGGATGTACTCGGGATTGCCGCCCGAAATCACGTGGGCCGAACCCGGACCATGGCAGGCTTCACAGCCGACGTTGACGTTGTCCGGCAAACCATCGTGGTCATAATCCGGATACTGCTCTTCATACCCGGGGGGCACCAGGGAAGTTGGGAAGGGCCGGTAGATCCACTCACCGGTAGATGCCTGGCTCATGGGCAGACGGAAGTTGGTGGTGTGGCAGCCGATGCAGCGTTTGGAGTAGCTGCGGCCGACATCTGCAACCTCCTGAACGGGCGGTTTGGCGCCGAAGATCGGTTCGTCGTCGCCGTCCCACCAGTGTTCGGGGTGGTACATGACGTATTCGTGGGTCTTCTCGTTGTACTGGACCGGGGAGACATAGTTGTCACGAGTCCAGCCGTTGCCGGTTCCGGTGACCGGGACACGTACCAGATAGCGCTGCTTCCAGTCGCCGGTTCCACCCTGCGTGATGACCACCCGGACCGTGAGCTCGCCGATGGTGATCCAGTAGGAGTCATTGCCGGCGATGTACGACAGGATAGGTGCGTTGGGTTTGAATTGGTCGAAGGGGGTGCTGATCGTGTTGAAGTCGAGACCCTGCATGAAGTCGTCGACTCCATTCTGATCGTAGTCGGCCACAACACCCTTACCGGCGACGAGCGAATTGGCGCCGAACGGCGACCGGAGCGCCTGCTTGTGCTTGACGCCATAGGTGATGGAGCCCCAGCTGTGGCAGGCGACGCAGGTTGGGTCGCCGACGACGACCAGGTCATCCTGCAGTTGTTTTGTGCTGTAGGTCTGCTGGAGCCAGACAACTACGGCGTCCACATCGGGGTGGGACACGGCGCGCCCGTCGGCGCCCGAACGATGGGTCGAATGCATCTCCGGCATCTCGTAGGCGAGAACCGGGACCACTGCGAGACCCAGAATCACAAGAACGAGCAGCGATTTCCTCATGGAACGAATCCTCCTTAAACCTATTCAAAAAGTCGCGGGTCGCGGTTGGAACCGTGGACCGCAACATGACAGTTCTGACATGTTTGGTATCTGGGCTGAGACAGGTTGTGAAAAGCCGGTACCCCGGCGTGACACTCGAGACAGAGCTGCGCGACGCTGCGTCGCCTCAGCTGTCTGGGATTGGTAGTTCCGTGAGGATGGTGACAGGCCACGCATCCGTCGAGTTCCCGGGGTGGGTGCGGGAAGACAAATGGCCCCGTTTTCTCGGTGTGACAGTCGACGCATGCGCCGCTCTTGGAGAGCAGGTTGAGGCGCCCCTGCCGATTCTGACCGTGCATTGAGTGGCAGTTGGTGCAGGCGAAGTTCCTGGTGCCGTCGCGGTGGGCGAAGGGCATCTTGAACTCGCCGGCCACCGACTGGTGGCAACCCGCGCAGAGTTCGAAGGGTTCGTCGGCGAGGAGATGCCGGGTGCCGGAATCGGAGTGGCCGGCCGCGTGGCAGTCGACGCATGCAACACCAAAGCGGGTGTGGGCCGGATTCGTGACTTCCATGGTGGCCAGACTTGCGGGGTGGCAGCTCACGCACGCCGTGCTGTCGGGGACGCGCCGGACGTTGTCGGGGGTCGGTTCGTCGATGTGCTCGGCGGTGGCGCTATGGCACTGCACACAGGAGCGCTCGAGCACGGCGGAGTCAACTTGACTCATCGCCCGCCCGTGTGGGCTCGCGGCGAATGCCGCGGACTCATCCTCGTGGCACATGGCGCAGGTTTCCATGGTCAAGAGATCATCGTCGGCCATGGCGAACGTAGAAATCATGGCGATCACTGCCATGGCGATTATCGACCGGGCAATCATTCGAATCTCCAGTGGATGGCGAGGCCGTAGCGCATCACGTCGAAGTCGTCGAGATCGGCGCGCCCCTCGTCGTAGGACCAGTACTGGGCAAATGCAGAGTACTCGAGGCCGGACGCTCCGTAGATGGTCAGGCGGATCCGACCGTTCCACGCGTCCAACGGCCAGGTCTCACCGCTGTCCTTCATCCAGGTCAGAGTCCCGTCCACCCC
>JADWMG010000111.1 GCA_015767405.1 Actinomycetota bacterium | reverse complement strand
ATCAAATCACATGGACTCTCGGACAGCACATCGACGGATCCTCCCGCCCCGAGCTTCACGGTCACGAGATTCGCTACCGCTGAGTCGGCTGCACCAATGTTCACACTCGATGTTCCAGGCCAACCCTCACCAGCCGGGAAGGCGCTGATCCAATTGCTTCCGTCCCGCTTCACTCCCGTCACAGTGAGAACGGCAGCTACGGCATCTGTAGGAATTGCCCCGTTGCCGGCCACCTTGACCCGTATCGTCGTGGCGTTGACGCGGTCATAGCCGAAGCCGACAGGAAAGCCTCCCCGAGGACGGGTGTCGCAGAGCCGGGTTGGAGTCAGGGATTCGAAGTAGCTGGCTCCGGGCTCGACCGCGGACGCAGTCGACGACAGCACTGTTGCACCGACAACAGCACCGGCACTTCCGGCAATGAAGGCACGGCGACCGAGCGAACCGGGGATGGAGGCCCCGAGCGCGTCAGCGGGGTCGCTATCGACTTGAGACCCCCGAGCCAGCAAATTCATAGGTCACACATTACGGGCTTTGTCGGCGGAAGCGAGCTATTTCGTACGTTGAAAGCGCTGCAGCCGACGAAACATTTAGTGAACTGACCCTCCCGATCATCGGAATGCTCACAATTGAGTCGCAGCGATCACGCACGAGGCGCGAAAGCCCGCTGCCCTCCGCGCCGAGCACCAGACAGATCGGTTCGGCCGCCAGGGAACCGAGATCGAAGAGGTCAAGATCAGCAGAATCGTCCAAACCGACGATCCAGATCCCATGTTCCTTCAGCTGCTTCAGCGTTCCAGGCAGCCCGGGAACCAGCGCCATCGGTACGTACTCCACTGCCCCAGCGGATGCCTTCGCGACGGTCGGAGTGACATGAACCGCCCGGTGCCGTGGAAGCAAAATGCCGCTCACGCCCGCGCCATCGCAGCTACGGATGATCGCCCCGAGATTGCCCGGGTCGGTGACACCGTCGACCGCAACGAGAAACGGAGGCACGCGCCCATTGCCGCGAATCAGAGTGCCGAGGTCAGCCTCCGGCAATTCGTCGGCATAGGCGAGAACACCTTGGGGAGCTTCACTCCGCGCCTCGTGATCGAGCTTTGCCCGCGCGACGTAAAACAGAGGCACCCGGCGCGCAGCTGCGATCTCAGCGATGTCAGCAACACCAGGGTCGCCCTCGAGTTCAGCACCGATCCATACTTCCTGAACCTTGCGCCGTTCCCCCATCAGCAACTCGCGCACGGCTTGGCGTCCCTCCACCTGGCGCCCGCCGAGACCCTTTGCGCCACCGGAGGATCCCGACGATCGACCGGAGGGGCTGCCACCAGATGATCTGCCACCGGATGATCTGCCGCCGCCCGACTTGCCACTGCCCGACTTGCCAGATGAGGAACGGCTGGATCGCCCGGAATCATTCGAGCGACTTTGACCCTTCCCCTTGCTTCCCGAGCGAGATGAAGAACCGCGACGATCCGAACGACCTTGCGACGACGACCGACTCATAGGAGCCCCCTCATGATTCATCTCCGGCGGAGCGCGAGATGAGCGCTGACGCGAGGCAGGCAACACCTTCACCGCGACCAAGAGCGCCTAGTTGCTCGGCACGATTGCCCTTCACCGAGACCGGCCCTGACGCTGCGGCGCTCAGATTGCGCTCCATCTCATCGCGCTTGGGCGCCAGCTTGGGGCGCTCACAAACCACGGCGCAATCGATATTCGAAACACGCCAGCCTTGCTCGGCGAGCATCGCTGCGACGTGACGAAGAAGAACGATCGAGTCAGAGCCCTTCCACCGCGGATCGGTGTCGGGAAAATGCATGCCGATGTCCCCCAGCCCAGCCGCGCCGAGCAGCGCATCAGCACAAGCGTGAGCGATCGCGTCAGCATCACTGTGGCCATCGAGCCCTGGAACTCCGTCGAACTCACAACCACCGAGCACCAACCGGCGCTGTGGGTCGTCGCTGAACCGATGGATGTCGAAACCCTGACCCACACGAAACTCCGGGAAGGATGCAGTCATCACAATTCACCACCGGTTTCAGGGGAAATCTGCTGGCGGGCCCACACGAGATCATCGGGCCGGGTGATCTTGCGGTTTCCTTCTTCGCCGGGCACAACCATCACGGTGCCTCCTTGATCTTCGACTAGAGCGGCATCATCTGTGGAGCCACCGCCACCGCTGTGGGCCTCTCGTAATGCGCTGGCGCGGAACGCCTGCGGAGTCTGCACGGCAACCATCGTGTCGCGATCCGGCGTGCTCGTCACAATGCCGCCGGCCACAACTTTGATGGTGTCAGTCACGGCGACACCCGGAACGGCTCCATCGGCGCCCTCGATCACGGCCTGGACCACTCTCTCGTACAACGTCTCTGAGGCAAGCGGCCGGGCGGCGTCGTGGACACAGATAATTGAGGCACTGGCCGGCACTTTCGCGAGTCCGGCACGCACGGAGTCACTGCGTGTCGCCCCGCCCGGAACGCCATGCTCGCTGTCGGCATCATCGGCAGGGACGACAACCACAACCCCATCGGAAACCTGTTCCGCTACTGCTCTCGATATGTCGATCACTCGACGGTCGCCAAGCTGCTCGTATTGCTTCGGGGTGCCGAACCTCTGGCCCGTACCGCCACCGACCACAATGGTCCAAATCTCCTCAACGCGCGGCACAACGGCGGAGGGTAGTACCGTGACCGACGTCATGGCTCACGAGGAGATACTTGCTCAGACCGATTTCTTCGCAGATGCCCACCCTGACGCGCTCCGAGCAGTCGCCGACGCAGGACACGAATTACATCTCATACGCGGCGATGTGCTGTTCAACGAGGGCGATCCACCTTCGGCGCTCTACGTAGTTCTGCGTGGTCGCCTAGCAATCGCTCTGGCCAATCCGATCGATCACCGCGAAAGCGTTGTCGCCCTGATGGAGGTGGGAGACCTCTTCGGCGAAATGGGCATGCTTGACGACGGACCTCGCTCCGCGATGGCCAGGGCCCTCGAGCCAACAACCGTTCTGACGATTCCCTACGAACAGATACTCCAGATGTTCGAAGAGAACCCGAAGCTTCTGTGGAATGTCACGCGCCTACTTGCCCAGCGCATCCGGGTCACAGACGAAGCGCTGGCCGACTCGGTCTTTCTCGATGTGACCGGCCGTACCGCGAAACGGCTCCTCGAGCTGGCCAACGGAACCGACGAGTTCACACTTCCAGTCACTCAGGAGGAACTTGCCGGCATGGTCGGCGCCTCGCGCGAACGCGTGAACAAGGCAATCGCCAGTTTCATCCGGCTCGGTTGGCTCGAACAGCGCGACCGCACCTATCGCATCATCCAACGCGACCGCCTCGAACTCCGCGCCCGCTAGCTGGAGATCCCGCTAGGACGTCAGCCAGTCTCTGGTTCGGGCGAATGCGTCGGCGGCATCGTCGGGACGGTGGCTAGGCCGATCGGGGGCGTGCGCGAAGCCATGTTCGGCATTCGGGTACCGGACGACAGTGGCGGCCGTTGCTTCGAGCGCGGCCACATCCTCCGGCGGGGTGTACGTGTCGAGGTCGCCAATGATCGCCAGCACCCGATCGGCGTGTCCCTCGGCCAGCGTTTCAAGTGGCCCACGATGCCCGTCGCCGGCCCATGCCTCAGGGAGAGTGATCATGCCGTAGAACGCGGCGATCTTGGCGAACCGATCGCTACGCGCCGCCTTGAAGCAATACATCCCGCCCATACAGAACCCGAGTAGGCCCACCGTGTCACACCTCGTGGCGTCCGCAGCTTCGACCAGGTCTCGGAGGTGAGCATCATCGTCGAGGCCGGAAACAGCGGCGAATCGGGGCTCCACTTCGTCACCCAGGTCGAGACCAGGGAATGGCTCGACCGCACAGACGGTCATCGACCACTCCAACGACAGGCGGGCGACCATGTCGTCGAAGAGCGGGCGAAGCCCGTAGATGTCGGGTGTGATGACGAGCCCCATCATCGGCGTCGTGCTCGGCTCGACAATCTCGGCCTCGGTTCCTGAGGGCAATGTGATGCGCATAACAGCGACGTTACGCGGGCACGGTTGTTTCTACCGAGCGAAGACGTCGATCATCGCTCGAACATCAGGCGCGAGCGGATACAGAATCGGGCAGGTGGCGCCGGCCGCCACGTACTCGTCGACCTTGGCGCAAACCTCGTCGGGCGTGCCGGACGCAGTGATCATCTGAACGATGTCGTCAGGCACCCTCTTGCTCGCTGCCACAACCTCGTCATGGGTGGCAGGCCACGTGAGTACCTCGCCAATATCGTCGAGAAGTTCTTGCGGAACACCCGATGCCTTCATGATGTGTGGTTGTTGCCCGAGGTACTGCGTCACAAGCAAGCGCGCGCCATCGAGTGCAGCTTGGCGGTCGTTGTCGACCGAGCAGACCACGAGCTGCGGACGATCGATGTCAGCGACCGTTCTGCCGACCTTGGCAGCTCCAAGTTCGAGCGCGGCGAGCGCGCGCTCGTTGTAGCTGGGCGATACGAGGTAGTTGAGTACTGCTCCATCGGCAATCTCGCCGGTCAGCTCCATCATCTGCATACCGGTCGCGCCGATGTAGATCGGGACGTCTTTCGGTCGCCGCTCCTGGTGTACGTAGTCGAGCTCTACCCCATCAAGGTGCACGTAGAAGCCGTCCATTGTGACTGTCTCATTGTTGAGCAGCGCACGGACCGCGGTGACGACTTCACGCATCACCTTCAGTGGCCGACTGCGATCAACGCCGACCTTGGCCGCCAGCGGATCCCACCAGGCGCCGAGACCGCAGATCATTCGCCCCGGTGCCAGATCGTCGAGTGTCGAAAAGGTGCTCGCCAGCCGGGCGGGGTTGCGGGTCCAGCAATCGATGACTCCGGAGCCAATTCTGATTCGGTTGGTCGATGCGCCGAATGCAGCCATCGGCACGACGGCGTCGCGAACCAATCTGCTGTCGGCCTGCCACACCGCGTCGAAACCACTGGCTTCGGCGTGGCGAACAAGATCGATGCCCTGACGAATGTCATGAGCATCTTGGAGATACAGCGCAACTGGATAATCCATCCGGCCAGCTTCTCACGTCTTGGCGTTCCTGACATTCTCAATCTTCATATTGATATTGATCGATATGAAGGGTATACTTCTCGCATGCGTTTACAGCTTGCACTCAACGTCCACGACCTCGACACTGCTATCGACTTCTATTCGAAGATGTTCAGTACGGCGCCGGCAAAGATCAAGCCCGGCTACGCCAACTTCGCGATCGAGAATCCACCGCTGAAGCTGGTGCTGTTCGAGGTCGACGGTGCGCACCCTGAAGCCGCAACCGGAGCTGACTTTCATCACCTGAACCACCTCGGAGTCGAAACCGAGTCGGCCGCCCAAGTAGTGGCAGCAGAGGCCCGCCTCAGCGAATCCGGAATCGACACCACCGGCGTCGACGACACTCAGTGTTGCTTCGCCGAGAAGACTGAAACCTGGGTGAAGTCACCCGAAGATGCTCGTTGGGAGTGGTACGTCAAGACAGGAGACGCCGAAACTCTCGAAAACATCTCCCTCGGACGCGCCGACGACAACGCCTGCTGCCCCAGCTAGCCCGAATTCCGGGTTCCGCATCCCACATCGCGCACCCCCAACCCTCACTGTTGTGAGCGATGAACGCACCTACCGCGTTCATTGCTCATGAGGCGAGACCTCACACCGGGGTTGTGAGCGATGAACGCACCCACCGCGAGCATCGCTCACAGCGACCGATGGGGGGTGCTGGGCTCAGCACTAGGTTCTGAGCGATGGAAACTGAGGCCGCTGGAACGGAAGAATCGACGGAATTCGTAGGGCACATCGGAACGACCGTTGCCGAGTCCACACCCTGGTGGCCGCCAAAGCCGCCAGTCGGGCGGACGAACGTGCTGCTCGTGCTGCTCGACGATGTCGGGTTCTCGGACTTTGGTTGTTACGGGTCGGAGATCGACACACCGACAATTGACCGACTTGCGTCCGAGGGTCTGCGGTACAGCGGGTTTCACACCACCGCGATGTGCTCGACAACGCGAGCTTCCCTGCTGACCGGGCGCAACCACCATTCTGTCGGCGTTGGCTGCCTCGCCAATTTCGACAGCGGGTTCCCCGGCTACCGCGGCAAGATCGGCTCTGACATTCCGACCCTGGCCGAGCTTCTACGTCCGCGAGGGTTCCGCAACTACCTCGTTGGCAAATGGCACGTAACGCGCCTCACCGAAACCGGGCCGACAGGTCCATTCGACGGGTGGCCACTGGGGCGTGGGTTTGATCGGTTCTACGGATTTCTCGACGCCGAGACCGACCAGTACTCCCCCGAACTGGTCCGCGACAACACCCACGTGACGGCGCCCGGCACCCATGCCACCGGCTACCACCTCACCGCCGATCTCATCGACGAGGCCATCGGCTACGTGGCCAGCCATCACGCGTCGACGCCTGATGATCCGTGGTTCATGATGGTCGCTCCCGGCGCATGCCACGCCCCACACCAAGCCCCGCGCGAACTGATCGACAAATACGAACAGATCTTCGAGAAGGGCTGGGATCGCACTCGCGATGACCGTCTGGGACGACAAATTGCTGCCGGAATGGTGCCGGCCGGCACGGAGCTACCCCCGCGCAACCTTGGTGTAGACGCATGGGACGACCACACCGATGACGAACGTCGCCTATTCACGCGGCTCGCCGGTGCCTACGGAGCGATGCTCGAGCACTTCGACGAAAACCTGGGTCGATTGATCGACTTTCTGGAAGCCAGCGAAACGCTCGATGACACGATCGTGCTCGTGCTGTCAGACAACGGCGCATCGCAGGAGGGTGGCCCGCTCGGGTTCGTCAACGCGATGGCGCCGTTCAACATGGTTCGCGAGTCACTCGATGACAAGCTCGCACGGCTCGACGATATTGGTGGTCCGGACACGCATTGCAACTTCCCCCACGGCTGGGCCATGGCGTCGAACACGCCGCTCAAGCGATACAAGCAGAACACTCATGGCGGCGGAATACGCGACCCGCTCGTGATCCGCGCGCCGAAATCAACGGCCGCTGTTGACGAGGTCCGGCATCAGTTCTGCCACGTGTCAGATCTCGCGCCGACACTGCTGGAACTGCTTGATCTCGAAGCGCCACCAGAGATGGAAGGGACGAGCTTCGCCTCCACGCTCGCCGACGGCGAGGCATCAACCGGCAAGGAGACGCAGTACTTCGAGATGTTCGGGCATCGTGGAATCTGGCACAACGGCCACAAGGCAGTCGCTTACCACTGGCCCGGCACAGCCTTCGAAGACGACGCGTGGGAGCTGTATGACCTCGATAACGACTTCAGCGAAGTACACGATCTAGCCAGTTCGCAACCCGAACTTCTGAGGGACCTGCAAGATCGCTGGTGGACAGAGGCGAGAGCCAACCAGGTGCTTCCGCTCGACGACCGCTTCGGCGAGCGATTCGCAGAAAATGCCGAGCGGTTCCATGCCGGGCGCACCAACTTCGCGTTCTGGTCGGGAATGGGACACATACCGACAGACGTTGCTCCAGACCTCCGCAGCCGCAGCTACACGATCGAAGCCCACGTCGAAGTTCCCGACTCGGTTGCGTCCGGAGGGGCAGACGGCGTCCTTGTGGCACATGGCGATGCCACGAGCGGATACTCGCTGTTTGTTCGCGACGGCCACCTCGTGCACGACCTGAATGTGGGTGGAACGCACCAATTGGTCAC
>JADWMG010000363.1 GCA_015767405.1 Actinomycetota bacterium | reverse complement strand
CGGGCAGGTGCTGTCGATGAAGGAGCGTGAGTTCGTCGAAGCGGCCCGGGCCGTCGGTGCATCCGAACGTCGGATCATCGTGTCGCACCTCATTCCGAACTCCATTGGCCCGATTCTTGTTGCTCTGACGATCACGATCATCGGTGCGATCGTCGCCGAGTCGACCCTGGCGTTCTTCGGTTTCGGTCCCCAGCCCGGTGCCGGCGGCACCTCACTCGGAAACCTCGTACTGCTGTCGCGTGGTGGCGCCGCCCAGGGCAACTGGTGGCTGGTGGTGTTCCCGTGTGGAGCACTCGTGTTGTTGGCGGTCTGCATCAACTTCATCGGCGACGGACTACGTGACGCCTTCGATCCCAAGATGGACGCCGGCAAGTGAGCGGTCAACGTGACACGATCTTGTCGCTGCGCGACCTGAAGGTCGAATTCAGTACGCCGAACGGTCCGGTGCAAGCAGTCAGAGGGGTCGATCTCGACCTCGAGCCCGGCGAGACCCTCGGTGTCGTGGGGGAATCCGGGTCTGGCAAATCGGTCACGTTCCTCGGCATGCTCGGACTCCTCCCGAAATCAGCCAGGATCAGCGGTTCGGCGATCGTGAACGGGACCGAACTGGTCGGGGCGTCGAACTCGACCATGAGGTCGGTCCGCGGTCAGCAGATCGCCATGATCTTCCAGGATCCGCTGTCTGCGCTCAATCCAGTCCATCGCGTTGGCGACCAGATCGTCGAGATGATCCGCGCGCATCAGAATGTGTCGAAGAAGTCGGCGGCAGCGACGGCCGTCGATCTGCTCGGTACGGTCGGTATCCCACAGCCCAAGGACCGCGCGAACCAGTATCCGCACGAGTTCTCCGGCGGCATGCGTCAGCGCGTGATGATCGCCATGGCAATTGCCAACGACCCGCAGGTGTTGATTGCCGACGAGCCGACGACCGCTCTCGATGTAACCGTGCAGGCCCAGATCCTCGAAGTAATCGACCGGCTCCGTGAGGAGATGCGGATGGCTGTGGTGATGATCACCCACGACCTCGGGGTGATTGCCCGTGTTGCAGACCGGGTACAGGTGATGTACGCCGGGCGAGCCGTAGAGAAGACGAACGTGGACGAACTCTTCGCACATCCCACGCATCCCTACACTGAAGGTCTACTGCGTTCGATTCCGTTGCTCGGGCATCAACGATTGCTCCCGATTCCGGGTTCGCCCCCGAACATGTTGCGTCCCCCGAGCGGTTGCGCGTTCCGCCCCCGCTGTCTGTTTGCGCTCGACGCGTGTGCGGGTGATCTGCCCGAACTCCGTGCAGTCGGCGATGTGCAGTCGGCGTGCATTCGTGCCGAGGAACTCACGTTGGGAGTGTTGACGTGACGGCGGCGGACGCCCCCTTGCTCCAGGTCACCGATCTCACGAAAACATTCGAGGTCAAGACGACCAAGGGGCTCCGGTCCCTCAAGCTGCCCGTCCAGGCTGTGTCGAGCGTCTCGTTCGACATCAATGCGGGGGAGACGTTCGGGCTTGTCGGCGAGAGCGGAAGTGGCAAGACCACCGTGGGGCGTTGCCTGCTTCGTCTGGTCGAGCCAACTTCGGGCTCAGTCGAGTTCATGGGCATTGACATCTCCAGCCTGAGCCGCAGGCAGATGCGACCAGTCCGGCGACAGATGCAGATCGTGTTCCAGGATCCGCAAGCGTCGCTCGACCCCCGATTGACCATTGGTTCGGCGATTGCCGAACCACTGCGCATCCAGAAGGTCGAAGGTGACCATCGCAAGAGGGTCGCCGAGTTGTTGGAGTTGGTCGGGCTGTCACCGGACCACGCCGGCCGATTCCCGCACGAATTCTCAGGTGGGCAGCGCCAGCGCGTCGGGATCGCCCGCGCCCTCGCTCTCGATCCCGAATTCGTGGTGCTCGACGAGCCGGTGTCGGCGCTCGACGTGAGCATCCAGGCAGGCGTCGTCAACCTGTTGCAGGACCTCCAGGAACGTCTCGGGCTGAGCTATCTCTTCATTGCTCACGACCTCGCTGTGGTTCGTCACATCAGCAAGCGTGTCGCCGTGATGTATCTCGGCAAGATCGTCGAGGTCGCTGACTCGGATGATCTCTACGACCGTCCGTCGCATCCGTACACGCTGGCACTGCTGTCAGCGGTGCCAGAGGCGGACCCGGTCAGTGAGCGGACCCGTCAGCGGATCATGCTCGAGGGTGACGTACCGTCGCCGATTGATCCACCGAGTGGCTGCCGCTTTCGGACTCGCTGTCCGAAAGCGCAGGATCTGTGCGCGCAGGAAGAACCGGCGCTGATCGATCGCGGTGCCGGCCACCCCGTCGCGTGCCATTTCCCCGAG
>JADWMG010000110.1 GCA_015767405.1 Actinomycetota bacterium | reverse complement strand
TGTCGCGCCAGTCACAGCGGCCAAGATCGGCCCTCTCGACTACGCGGTTGTCGATGAACCCGAGCTTCCCGGGCCGGATTGGCACCGGGTACGTACCCGACTCGCTGGTATCTGCGGGTCTGATCTTTCAATGGTCGAGGGCCACGCATCGCTCTACTTCGAAGACTGGGTCTCGTTTCCGTTCATACCCGGCCACGAAGTCGTCGGAGAGCTCAAAGACGGAACCCGCGTAATCCTCGAGCCGGTGCTCGGTCACGAAGCGCGCGGATTCGCTCCCCCATTCGACGGCGCGCTGCCCGGTGACGGCGACGATTACGCCCACCTCGCAACTGGCGCACTCGAACCGGGGATCCAGACCGGCTTCTGCTGTTCCACCGGCGGCGGATGGGCTCCAGAGTTCGTTGCCCACGAATCGCAGCTGCACCGGATCGACGATGACATGCCTGACGAGCGCGCCGTGCTCGTAGAGCCGTTCGCAGGCGGCATCCACGCCGCTCTGCTCGCGGCACCCACTATCGCTGACCGCCAAGACACCTCAGCTCCACCGATCGTCGCCGTCCTCGGCGCCGGGACGATGGGGCTCGCCGCTGTCGCCGGCCTCCGCAGGTATGTACCGGATGCCCAGATCATCGTCGGCGCCCGCTACCCGCACCAGAAGGCGATCGCCCTTGCGCTGGGAGCCGACGTCGTTGCCAGCCCCGAGAAGCTCGCCCGGGCGGTTCGCCGGGCCGCCGGTTGTCATGTCGTCGGCGATTACCTGTCGTCAGGCGCACACGTGACCATCGATGCAGTAGGCACGAGCGCCACAGTCGCCGACTCGCTGCGAATCACGCGCCCTCGCGGCCGGGTCATTCTCCTCGGTATGCCGAGCGACGTCAGCCTCGATCTGACAGGTCTCTGGCATCGCGAAACCGAACTCAAAGGTGCCTACACGTACGGCACCGAACAACTCGCTGACGGGCGGATCTGCTCGACCTTCGATCTCGCCATCGAAACTGTCAACGCCGTAGAGGCGGAACGTCTGCTGTCAGCGACCTACCCCCTCATTGATCATGTCGACGCGATTGCCCACGCTGCAACAGCGGGCCGTCGCGGCGCCGTCAAGATCGCCTTCGATATGCGACCTGGAGAAGCCTGATGCCCCGCCCTGGATTTGTTCTCGACGTCGACCGATCGACTCCACCAACGCTGTTCTGGCACGGTGAAGGATTCCGTCTGGAAAAGCTCCCCGCCGATCGCAGCCGTGTCATCTACGCACCGGAACCGCACAAAGCGATCGATGACATCGATGGCGCGATCCGCGACGCTCTTCTGAATCCAATCGAGATGGATCCGCTTCCTTCCTTGCTGTTCCCCGGGATGAAGCTGACAATTGCGTTCGACGACGTGAGCTTGCCTTTGCCGAAGATGCGTCGACCCGACCTTCGGCAGCGAATCATCGAGCAGGTGCTCACGATGGCGGCCGAAGCCGGAGTTGATGACGTCCACATCATTGCTGCCCTCGCCCTACATCGCCGGATGCACGAGTTCGAGCTGCGTCATGCACTCGGCGACCGGGTGTACGACGCATTCGAACCCCGTGGAACTCTGTACCAGCACGACGCAGAAGACCCCGACAATCTCAGCCTGATCGGTACCACCCCGGAAGGCGAAGAAGTCGAGATCAACAAGCGGGCGGCCGAGTCGGATCTACTCGTCTACGTCAACATCAACATCGTCGCCATGGACGGCGGCTGGAAGTCGACCGCGACTGGTCTTGCGTCGTATCGGACGATCCGCAGCAATCACAATCCGACCACCATGGAGGCATCACACTCCTTCATGGATCAACACAAGTCCGAACTCCACAAGAGCAACTGGAGGATGGGCAAGGTCATGCGCGACCACGGCCCGAAGATCTTCCAGATCGAGACAACGCTGAACACCGATCCATTTCCGAAGCCGTTCGACTACCTCTCCAAGAGAGAGTGGGAGTGGAATGCCAAAGACCGCGCGCTGTATCTCGGCGCGACCAAATCACTGGCCAAGGCTCCCACACGCGTCACCCGCAAGATCTTCCAAAGCATCGAAGCCCCCCACCAAATGACGAGCGTCCAGGCCGGCGAGGTCGAGGCGGTCCACAAGATCACGACGCAAAACGTCTACGACCAACAACTCGTTGAAGTCGAGGGCCAGACCGACATCCTCACGATGGGTATTCCATATATCTGTCCGTACAACGTGCACTCGATCATGAACCCGATCCTGGTGATGTGCACCGGCCTTGGATACTTCTTCAACATGTATCGTGGCAAACCTCTCGTTCGAGAGGGCGGCGTCATCATTCTCACGCACCCAACGCCCAACGAGTTTCACCCCGTTCATCACCCGAGCTACATCGACTTCTTCGAAGAGGTGCTGGCCGACACGACCGACCCGCATGTCATGTCACAGAAGTGGGAGAAGCAGTATGCGGAAGACGAGTGGTATCGCCACCTGTACCGCACGACGCACGCGTATCACGGCGTTCACCCCTTCTACATGTGGTACTGGGCTAGCCACGGGATGAAGCACGCCGGCAAGATCATCATCGTCGGCGGCGACGCACCGACTGTTCGCAAGCTCGGCTTCACCCCAGCATCGACGATGAACGACGCATTGGAAATCGCGTCCGACACCGTCGGGCGTCAACCGACGATCACTCACATCAAGACCCCTCCGCTGATGATCGCGGACGTCAAGTAGAGGCCCGCACATGGACCGGAACCTACTCAGAGCACAGAAGGCGACAGGAGCCATCGAGGCTGCCGTCAAGCGCGCGGCCACGCCGTTGCGCAACTTTGGATTCCCATACCGTGCTCCGACCGTTCCCCGCGGGGTGGTCGTACCACCAGAAGCTTCAGGTCTCGGTGCCCATTACGACACTGAGTGGGCTCGCCGCCCGCTCGCGTCAACAGTGCGAGGGGTGATCACCGAGGGCCCGATCCGTCTCGCGGCCCGCTTCCTCGCCGACCCGGAAATCGTCGGGACCGATCGCCTTGCCGACCTCGCTGCGCTCGAAGAACCGCCTCCGGTAATCTTCGCGCCCACGCACCACAGCCACCTCGACACTGGGTTGATGATTCGCTCGGTTCCGTCCGCTTGGAGACACGATCTTGTGGTCGCTGCCGCGGCCGACTATTTCTTCGACAAGAAGTGGAAGGCGACGATTTCTGCTCTGTCACTCAACGCGATCCCGATCGACCGCGAGGTCACGGGGCGCAAATCAGCCGATGCCATGCGCACTCTTATCGATGACGGCTACAGCCTGGTGATCTATCCGGAGGGCGGGCGGTCACCCGATGGATGGGGCCAAGACTTCAAGGGCGGAGCCGCCTACATGTCGGCAAAGACGGGGGCCCCGGTCGTACCGGTATTCATCGACGGCACGGGCGCGATCTTCGGCAAGGGGATGAAACGACCGAAACCTGGCCGCACCAAGGTCGTCTTCGGTTCCCCCATGTACCCCGCAGAGGGCGAATCGACACGTCGCTTCAATGCCCGGATCGAGGCCGCAGTAACAACGCTCGGCGACGAGGCAATCACCGACTTCTGGACCGCCCGCCAGCGAGCGGCCAAAGGAACCAGCCCCGCACTCACCGGACCGGAGTACACCGGCTGGCGACGCGACTGGGCGCTCGCCGAGCGACGCAAGTTGGGCCATGTCGGACTCCGGCGACGCCAGCAGCGCCGTTGGCCAAACCTCGACTAGACACACCCCCACCAACGCGTGAACTTCTTGCGCACATAGTGCGCAACTTGTTCACGCGTTCCCGGTTTGGCGGCTGAGCCGGAGCTGACCGACCGGTAACCTCGGGGCGTGGTCACTTCGCATAAGTTGAGCCCTCGGCGAGTTCCGCTGAAGCACTTCCTCGCCGGGTTCCTGGTGAGTGCCTTCAGCTTCGCACTCGCGGCCTGGCTACTTCCCGGAATATCGATACGTGATATCGGTAGCGCCTTCATCGCCGCTGCGATTGTTTCGGTACTGAACGCGCTGCTTTGGCCGATCATTGCGCGCTTCTTCTCGCGACTCATCTTGTGGACCGCCGGACTTCTCGGAATCGTCGCCAACGGCCTCGTCCTCCTGCTCGTGGCCGATATCTATGACGGGCTGCACATCGACAACATCTGGGCGGCGATGCTCGCCTCGCTCTTCATGACCGCTACTTCAATATTCATCGGGACCGTCCTTGCACTCGACGACGACGCGGTCTGGCAACGACAAACCATGCGACGGATGGTCAACCGCCTCGAACCGCCCGAGCCAACAGATGTACCCGGAATCCTGTTCCTCCAGATCGACGGCCTCGCGGAGCCAGTACTCCTCCAAGCCATTTCGGATGGCCACGTACCGACATTCGCACGATGGATTAGAGACGGAACCCACCAGATAAGACAGTGGGAGTGTGACCTTTCGTCGCAAACCGGTGCGAGCCAGGCCGGGATTCTTCACGGCAACAACACCAACATGCCTGCATTTCGCTGGTATGACAAGGAGACCGGCAAGGTACTGACATCCAATCGGCCCCGCGACGCAGCCGAGATCGAGCAACGTCAGTCCGACGGCCACGGCCTCCTCTCCCAGGGTGGAGTTTCACGGTCAAACGTCTTCTCGGGCGACAGCACCGATGCCGTCCTCACCTTCAGCACGGTGACCGACCGCTCCCGAACTAGCAAGCACACAGCGAACTACTTCCTCTCCGATCCATACGCGGTCAGCAGGGTGATTTCCCTCTCTTTCGCGGACATCGTGCGCGAGATTGTCGATGCAAGACGCACCAAACATCGCAAGGTCGAACCGCGCCTCAAACGCGGTGGTATCTACCCGTTTCTCCGAGCCGCTACGACGACCATTCTCCGTGACCTGACCCTCTACACGCTCATGAGCGACATCTACCGTGGCGTGCCAGTGGCATACGCCGATTTTGTGGGCTACGACGAAGTCGCGCACCACTCCGGGATCTCAGCGTCGACAGCGCTCGACACTCTGAAGCGACTCGACCAACAGATTGCACGCCTCGAACGTGCCATCGGTGAGGCTCCGCGTCCGTACCACGTAGTCATCCTCTCCGACCACGGCCAGACGCAGGGTGCGACGTTCCTGCAGCGCTACGACATCACCTTGCAGGAGCTCGTCACTTCGCTGATCGATTCGAGCCAAAAGATCGAAGTACCCGAATTGGCCTCAGAGGGTTGGGGCAACCTCAACGGTGCGCTCACGGAGGCAATCCGGGATGAGGACAGCCGCTTCTCGGCAATGCTGCGGGTGGTGGTCCGTAAGCGCACTGTTGACGGCAATGTCGTCCTGGGACCCGCGTACGCCGAGGAGGCTCAACAATCCGCCACCGACCAGAAAGCCACCACCACCGAGAGTGACCACGGCGATGTCATCGTTCTCGCCTCAGGAAATCTCGGGCTCGTCTCGTTTCCGAACATCGAGGGGCGCGCCACGCTCGAGACGCTCGCCGCGATGTATCCGGAACTGGTCACCGAGCTTGCCCAGCACCCTGGTATCGGCTTCTTACTCGTCAATTCAGAGATTTTTGGGCCCATCGCCATGGGCGCTCACGGCATCAGGTACCTGGCTGACGACAGAGTTGAGGGCGAAGATCCACTGCAGTCCTTCGGACCGAATACGGCCGATCACCTCAGGCGCACCAGCTCGTTCGACAACGCTCCCGACATCCTCTTGAACAGCTTCTACGATCCAGAGGCTGATGAAGGCGCAGCGTTCGAGGAACTGATCGGGTTCCACGGGGGACTCGGCGGAGCCCAGGCCGAGCCGTTCCTTCTATATCCCTCGACCTTCTCGTTACCTGAAGAGCCGATCGTCGGAGCCGCGGCCGTGCACTACATCTTCAAGGGATGGTTGGCCGACGCGGCGGCCGATGGAGCGCCGAAACCTTGGACCGCCCCAGCGACGCCGCAGACCACTACGTCACCACCAGAGTCGCCTCGCTGATGGACGTCACTTGGGTCGGCCATGCGACAGCACTGATCGAATTCGGCGACTACCGGATCCTCACTGATCCACTTCTGACGAAACGTGTAGCCCATCTCAGACGGCGACGCAGCCCAGCGTCAACCGATGTCAACGATGTAGACCTCGTCCTTCTCAGCCACCTGCATCTCGATCATCTGCACTTACCATCACTCAACAAGCTGAATCCGAAAGCACGGTTCCTGACTCCCCGCGGTTCTGGGGCTTTGCTCCGCAAAGCCGGGTTTGACGATGTCACCGAGGTCGAGGTCGGCGACATCGTCGAGTGCGGGCCCGTCAGCGTCGAAGTGGTCCCCGCAGCTCACAAGCACGAGCGCGGACCACACAGTCGCCTGAGGGCTCGCCCGGTCGGCTATGTCATCGACGGAGGCCAGCGCTGCTACTTCCCCGGTGATACCGACTTGTACGCCGGGATGGCCGATCTTCACGAAATCGACGTCGCTCTGTTGCCGATCTGGGGTTGGGGTTCAACGATCGGCGTGGGCCACATGAACCCGCAACGAGCCACCCAGGCAACGCAGCTCATCAAGCCAAATGTGGTCATCCCGATCCACTGGGGCACCTATGCTCCCGAGGATGGCCGACGCCGACTCCCCCACTGGTTCGACGACCCGCCGCTCGAGTTCGCCTCAGATCTCGTCGATGCTGGAGAACACACTCGCCTCCGGCTCCTCGAGCCTGGCAATCAAATGACGGTGCAACGGTCACGATGACAAACCGGCACGTCGTGAGCAAGCGGTGGGCACGAGTTGCATTAATCATGGCGATGACGAGCATTGCCGCAGCGTGTACGAGCCAAGAGTCTTCCGACCCCGGCTCGACGCTCACGAGCGTTGCCACGACGACCAGCACCACCCTTCCGCCAACCACCAGTGCTCCGACCCCGACCACCACGGCTCCCCCTGACACAACCACGACCGCCACGCCAACCACGACGGCAGCGCCGCCTTCCGGACCGGTCGACGGATCCATACCACTCTTCACCGGTGGTGAATCTGGCAACTGGCTGTTCCTCGGCGCATGGCAGGCCGACCATTGGATGAGCGCGCTGGACGACGAGACTTCGACCACACCGAGCATTGACGGCGGGCCAACGTTCGCTATCACCGGACTCGCCTTCCCGGAGATGAGCGGAACTGTCGGGGCGATTGGTGAGGCTTGCTTCGACGGTAGCGAGGGCCCGTCAATCGACGCCGCGGTTCCCCCGCCCGAACCTCCTGGGTTCGGCTACAACGCGATCGCCCTGCCTACGTCATGGCCGTTGAAGCCGCGCCCTGTCGCCCAGGTTGCCGGCGGGGTGCCTGCCTATCAGCAAATTGGAGAAGACGCCTTCGCTGGGGAACCGGTCGATGCATCACTCGGCGAGGTCGAACAGATCGTTGTAGCTGATCTCGACGGCGATGGTGACGACGAAGCGATCGTCGGCTTCGAGTACGTCCAAGACCCGGCATCGCCCGGGTCTCCGGGAGACCTGGCCGCGATCCTGCTCGTTGACACCGCCAGTCGATCATCGCAGACCATCATCTCGGCCGATATCGCCTCAGATGCGGGCGACGACGACGACTTCTTTGCAATCATCGAGAGATACCGCGTGCTCGACGTTGCCGACTTCAATGGTGACGGCCGAATGGAAGTCGCCATCCACATACCGCGTGCTCGACGTTGCCGACTTCAATGGTGACGGCCGAATGGAAGTCGCCATCCACGCCTGGTACCACGAAGGTGCATCGGTGATCCTCTACGAATACGACGGCACAGGCCTCACACAGGTCCTAGCCACCGGCTGCGGAGCCTGAAAACCACGTTTGTGCGTAATTTTCTGGCATATACGACCAGAAAATCACCTACAAACGTGAACTGGCAAACGTGAATTGGCGAATGTGAACTACCAGGTGTCGATGTTGGGGCGGCGCGGCGGGGACTGCGGGTCGACCACCGAGCGATGTGTTTCGGGAGAGGCATCGAACAACGTCGTGATCCAGCGGCGCGTGTCGATCGGATCAATCACGTCGTCGATCTCGAAGTGAGTAGCCACGCTGAGCGCCTTGCCGTTTTCGTACAGCCGGTCAACCATTTCGCGGAACAGTACGTCGCGTTCAGCCGGGTCACTGACCGCCTCTAGTTCCTTTCGATACCCAAGCCTGACGGCGCCTTCCAGCCCCATCCCACCGAACTCGCCGGTTGGCCACGCCACGCACGCGAGGGGCGCCCGAGTCGACCCACCCATCATTGCCTGCGCGCCCAACCCGTAGGACTTGCG
This sequence comes from Actinomycetota bacterium, assembly GCA_015767405.1. Taxonomy (GTDB): domain Bacteria; phylum Actinomycetota; class Acidimicrobiia; order Acidimicrobiales; family Ilumatobacteraceae; genus Sva-07. Next base: position 3,358 of record JADWMG010000110.1, on the reverse strand, counting down.
AGTCACAACGGCCACCATCGGAACCGACACATTTGCCCCGGTCACGAAGAGTCGGCTGCAATGTCTGACGAGGGCTGTCTCCTCGATTTCCGGGCCGACCATCATCCCCGGTGTGTCGACGAGTGAGATCAGCGGAAGCCCGAACGCATCACAGAGTTGCATGAAACGAGCAACCTTGTCGGCACCGTCGGAGTCGATCGCGCCTGCGAGGTGCCCAGGATTGTTTGCCACGACCCCAACTGCGCGCCCTTCGATTCGAGCGAGAGCGGTCACCATGCCAAGGCCGAAGTCACGGCGGAGTTCGAGCACGGAACCAACGTCGAAGAGTCCGTCGACCACGAGCCGGATGTCGTAGGCCCTCAGCCGATCGGTCGGAACGATGTCGCGTAACGCCTCCTGATCAGGCGCCTCCCACTCTCTTGTGCTTCCCTGAAAGTAGGACAGGTATTGCTTCGCTACCTGCACTGCCTCGACCTCGTCGGCGACGACGATGTCCACCACTCCGTTCGCTCGCTGCACTTCGATTGGCCCAATCTCGGCGGGCTTGAATACCCCGAGACCACCACCCTCGATCATCGCTGGTCCGCCCATTCCGATGTTCGAGTCCTCAGTGGCGATCACAACATCGCAGCAGCCGAGAATCGCAGCATTACCGGCAAAGCAATACCCGGCGTTGATACCAACCAGCGGAACAGTCCCGGACAGCTCAGCGAACCACAGAAAAGCGAGGCAATCGAGCCCGCTGATTCCGAGACCGTCTGTATCGCCCGGTCGCCCACCGCCGCCTTCGGTGAAGAAGACAACAGGAAGCCGCAACTGCTCAGCGACCTCGAACAGCCGATCCTTCTTGCGATGATTCTGCGTTCCTTGGGTTCCGGCAAGCACCGTGTAGTCGTATGAGACAACCACACATTTTGCCGCTCGACCACCGGCGGACTGTGAGCCCACTGAATCGTCACCAAAGAGTTCGCCGTTAACGTCACCCAGCCCGCCAACAAGGCCGTCCGCGGGTGTAGAGGTGATCAGATCGTCGAGCTCACGACGCCGTCGTTGCGCGGCAATCACCACTGGTCCGTACTCGACGAATGAACCCTCGTCGACGAGATCAGCGACGTTCTCCCGAGTAGTTCGCCGGCCGCGAGCACGCCGCTTGGCCACAGCCTCGGGCCGTTGCGCGTCCAAACCCAGCGTGTGACGAGCGATGACATCGCTGAGGTCGCCGCGTTCAAGCCCGATGGGAGATTTGGGCCGCGCCATTTCTGAATCCGCATCGTTCGGGCCTTCGGGCCCAGCCGATCCTTCGACGAGCCGCATCAAAGGCTGCCCGACTACGACTGTGGCCCCCTCGGCGATGTCAACAGCCTCGATGGTTCCCTCGCTCGGAGCCAGTACGTCGTGATGCATCTTCATCGATTCGACCAGGGCAACGACCGAGCCGGCCCGCACCACGGACCCCACCTCGACGAAGACCCCGACGATGGTTCCCTGCAACTCGGACGACACGATGACTGGCATCGCACTTGTCTAACCGACGAGCGATTCCCCTGACGGATTCCAGCAACAACAATCTGGCGAGGTCAATTGGCTGCGGAAGGGATCAGCCCGCTCAACCAGGGCGGTCAGGAGCTCGCTGGAATGTGGTGATCGACTGCTCACCCATCACCAATTCCGCAGCCACTGCGGCAAACAATGCTGGAACTATGAAACCTGGCTGGCCCGTCGTTTCGGCGACGAACATCACCGCGGCGAGGGGGACCCGGTACCCGGCGCCGAGGAACGCAGCCACACCCAGAAGCACATACAGAGCCGGATCAAGCGGGTTGACGATCTCACCGACCGAGCGACCGACAATCGCCCCAGCAACGACCAACGGAATGAACAGGCCGCCCACGCCCCCTCCCGCAAGAGTGGCCGCGGTAGCGAGAAGCCTGATCACGAACACCGCTGCCAGTAGCCACAACGCATGCTCATCGGTCCCCAACCAGATGATCACCTCGTAGCCGGACCCAAGTGACAGGCTCTCGCCAGTCAGGCCACGGCTGATTCCGAACAGCAGCGCAAGGATGATCGACGACAGCACGACCCTGATCGCGATCGGGCGCAACGTGAATCCCTTGGCAAATCGGATCAACCGTGAGAAAACTCGTGCGCCGACTGCGCAGGTGATTCCGATCAGAACTGCTCCGGCGAGATCACGGTATTGGAACGAGGCCTGCGTTTCGCTCTCAAACGTGAAGATGGGGCGGGTATCGCTGAGCGCAACGAACACAAGGTAGCCGGATGCGCTGGCCACCAGCGCCGGGAGAAGCATCCGTCGCGCCATCTGATCGCGGAATGGAACTTCAAGTGCAAAGATCGCGCCAGTGGCCGGCGCCTTGAAAATCGCCGCGACTCCCGCCGCTGCACCGGAAACGAGCAATGTTCGATGATCGGCTCCGCGGAAGGCAGCAGGCAGGCGGCGCTGGATCATTGCTCCGAGCGCGGAACCCCCGTACATCGATGGCCCTTCGAGACCCAGTGCCCCACCTGAGCCGAGCGTTGTGACGGCTGCGGCCATACGGCCGAGGAACGCACGCGGTCGAAGTGGATACTCGGGATCGTGGAACGCGCGTAGATACTCGTCGGTTGTAGCTGACGAAGCCGAGTTGCCAACTGTTCGCAGCAAAATGGCCGAAAGAAGAAGACCGATACCCGGCGCAATCGCGCCGAGCCAAATTGGCCCGTGGAGGATCACGTCGAACGCGAACTCGCTCACGACGAGTTCGAAGAACCGGACCATCAGACCGGTGATCGCACCGGTGACGGCCGCCAGAAGGACCACTTCACGGGACCGTCGTACCAGGTCGCGAAACTCGTCGGTGCGTAGCTCGAACGTTGATGGGCTTATTCCCATCATCACCCGTCGGCCCCACACGTCGCCGAAGTCTAGATGACAGGACGGGAACCCCAGCATCGGGAAAACGGAATTTGGCCACGTACCGTCACCTTGAACCACTCTTCGAGTAGATCCAGCAGCTTTGTTGTCTTCGAATCGTCAAGCTTGCGGTCGGGCCCAACCCAGTCCCGCCCTGGCGCCGTGTTGGTGAGTGATGAGCAATGACCCAAATCCGTCTCCAGTGACCAGGAGCATCGTGAACTGGAGATCTGGGATCCTGATGGGTGCTTGCGTGGCCGGGGGGCTCGCTCTCAACCTAATGGTCCTCGATTCTGCACCGGCCGGACCGACCGCAGTTGCCGGCCAGGCTGAATCGATCGATCCCACCGTCTCTCCCGAGGTCATTCCAACTGAGCTACCGGTCACAACTGCGGCAACGCCAGTGGACTCTGCGCCTGAACAGACCACAGTTCCCACCTTGCC
>JADWMG010000109.1 GCA_015767405.1 Actinomycetota bacterium | reverse complement strand
AACGGTGTCGGAATCGCTGGTCAGGGAGTTGCCGCGCGAATCCCGGTCGACGAGGCTGTTCGCTTCCTCGCCTCGATCGATCACCAGTCGAGCGTGGACGGAGTTGGTCCTGTAGCGATCGGTTCTGTGCCGTTCGTTCCACAGAGCTCGGGCGAAGCGGTAGTACCGAAGGTTCTGGTTCGTAAGCACTCCGACGGTTCTGCCTTGGTAACGGTGTGTGGTGACATCGCTGACGCCGAGGTAGCGAAACTATTGGCACCGCGAGATCCCCTGCCGGCCCACTCATCCAGCTACAAGATTGCGTCATTGGTCGAGATAGATCATTACCTTGATGCGGTCAGCACGGCACGTGATGAAGTCCGTTCCGGAGCGCTCACCAAAGCAGTCATCGCTCGCCCGATCCTTGTGGAAGCCAGCGAGCCGATCGATGTCCACGCGGTTCTGAGACGACTGCGCGCGAGCTTCGGGAGTAGTTACAGGTACTCGATCGACGGCTTCATCGGAGCTTCGCCCGAGTTGCTTGTCGAGATCGAAGGACCGACCGTTCGATCACACCCGCTCGCCGGAACCGCTCCTCGTACCGGCGATGTCGAGAACGATGCTCGGATCGCCGAGGGCCTCATTGCGAGTACCAAGAATCAAATCGAACACCGCGTTGTCATCGATGTCGTCTGGTCCGCGCTCTCTCGCCAACTCCCGCATTGGGGGGCCACCCGCGTGATGAAGCCATCGAGTTGATCGAACGTGTCGAGGGATTCGAGAGAGGTCGTTATGGCGGGGCCGTCGGATGGGTCGATGCGGACGGGAACGGCACCTGGGCTGTTGCGATCCGGTGTGCCGAACTGTCAACCGACCGTCGGACGGCCCGTCTCGTTGCAGGTGGCGGAATCGTTGCCGACAGCGACCCCATCGCCGAGTTGGCCGAGACTCAGGCCAAATTCCAGGCGATGCTCAGCGCCATCATCCGCCCCTGACCACTCCCCCAACTCTCAACCCCATGAGCAATCCACGCATCATCCGCAAACACCGCTCATCACACCCGACCTCCCAGCCTCCTCTGTGAGCAATGCACGCAGCAGGCGCAAGCATCGCTCACAGAGGTGAACTAACCGAGGGCGTTCTGCACGGCAGCTTGAATGAGATTGTGGATCTCGACGTTGCGCTGACGATCGGATGGGACTCGAGCTACCCAGGGGCCAGGGTTTGTGAGTTGATCCACAAGGGCATTTGTCGTTGTGACCGTCACCGCCGGGACGCCGTACGCACTTGCGAGGCCCACGACATCGACGCTGAGCGGCGTTCCGAAGAGTTGCTCGAAGCGCTCTGCTGGCAACCGTGAGGCCTGTGGCAGGAACGAGAAGATCCCACCACCGTCGTTGTCGACCACGACGATGCGCAGGTCAGATCCTCGTCCCGCGAGGCCAATGAGGGCATTGGCGTCGTGGGTGAAGGCGAGATCCCCAATGAGCACGACCGAGGTCTCACCTGCGAGGGAGAGACCGAGAGCAGTTGACATCACGCCGTCGATACCGTTTGCTCCCCTATTCGCGTGAGCTCGGGCGGCGTGACCGCCGAACCACTCGACGTCGCGGATCGGCATCGACGAGGCGACCGTGAGCGTTGCATCGTCTGGCAGATTCTCGGCCACGCATCGCGCAACACCCGGCTCGGTCGGTTCCTCGACTGAATCAAGAAACGTCGCTATCGCTTCGTAGGCGCGTTCCTCAGCGTGCATCCAGCGGGCCAGCCACGGGGTTCCAGAGGACCCCGTTGGCCTAGCGCCGAACAGGTCGCCCAACGAGCAGACCGCCGCCACGTTGTGGTCGGGGTCGATCACTCCTGGTCCGCCTACCTGGATCAGCGTCGCTTCAGCTCGCGCAGACCATTGAGCCAAGACCTTCGACGCCGCCGGGCGCCCTACCCGTACGATCACCTCCGGCATGTGATCGTTGGCAAACCCCTCGTGGCGAAGCAACGCATCAGCTGTGGTCACGACGCCATCGAGGTGCCGCATGCCGGACACTGGATCAGCCAGGATCGGCCAGCCTGTCATCGCGTGGAGGGATTCCACCTCGGAGGCCTCGACGTCACTCCTACCCCCGACGAGGATCACCCCGCGCTGGCGGTCGAACCCCGGAGGCACCGGATCATGCCTGCGCTGTGAAACGACAGGTCGTGGCTGAACTACTTCCTCCGGAAGCGGGCCTGGATCGCCGAGCAAGGGCTCACGAAACGCCAGATTGAGTTGGACTGGACCATCGCAGGCGTGCGTGTACGCCTCCCCCGCGAGCCCGCGCCATAACGTTCGTTCTCCGTCGTCGGGTACACCGGGATCACGAAACCACCCGACGTGATCGCCGTACAGGTCGATCTGATCGATCGTCTGCGGAGCCCCAACGCCCCGAAGCTCCTCCGGACGGTCCGCTGTGAGCACGATCATCGGCACCTCGGAGAGCCCGGCCTCGACGACCGCCGGAAAGAAGTTGGCTGCGGCCGTCCCGCTCGTGCACAGCAACAACGCCGGTGCACCACGAAGGCCAATGCCGAGCGCTACGAACCCCGCCGAACGTTCGTCGTGGACGACGTGCACGGCCATCTCGGGACAATCGGCAAGGGCCAGCGCCATCGGCGTTGACCGAGAACCCGGTGCGACAACGGCCTCGGCGACACCGAGCCGAACCCATTCGTCGACGAGTGTGGCGCAGAACGTCGCTTGCACGTCCGCCGGAGAGGTTTCGATATCGCCAACCATTGCTCGCTGACAATACGGCCTACGGTGGTGAACGTGACGATCACCGAAACACCCACAATCTCGATCGACGTCTACTCCGACGTCGTGTGCCCATGGTGCTACATCGGCAAGCGCCGGTTCGAGGCCGGCATGGCACTGGCCGAAGCCGAAGATCTCGGCGTGAAGTTCGAAGTCTCATATCGCCCTTTTCAGCTCGACCCGACCGCGGCGCCCGGGGTCGCTGGCCCAGTTGTCGAGGCTTACGCCCGCAAGTTCGGCGGGATGGAACAAGCTGAACAGATCCTTGCCCGTGTGACCTCAGCAGCCGCTGACGAGGGGCTCGAGTTCAACATGGACCGTGCGCTCCGCGCCAACACGCTGCTCGCCCACCGTCTGCTCTGGTTGGCCGACCAGCCTGATTCGCCCGTCGACCAAGAGATCCTCAAGGAACGTCTCCTCAAGGCCTACTTCACTGATGGTGTGCACATTGGAGACCCTGACGCTCTCACCGAGTGTGCTGTCGACGTCGGCTTCGACCGAGCTGAGATCGAGCAGTTCCTGGAGTCCGATCGTGGGGTCTCGGAGGTGCAAGCCGAACTCGAGGAGGCCCGAACCAACGGCATTGCAGCTGTCCCGACATACGTCCTGAACGGACAGTGGGCGATTCCGGGAGCCCAGGACCCTGAGACCTTTGCTCAGGTGCTGCGCAAGATGGCCGCCAAAGCAACCGAGAGTGAGTGACCTCTCCGACCCCTCATCGTCGCGGGGCCGAATCGTCCTTGCGCATGGCTTCACCCAGACTGCCCGCTCGTGGTCACATTTTGAGCGGTTACTGGACCACTCTCTTCCCGGCATCGAGACACTTGCCGTCGACATGCCGGGACACGGCGCAGCAACAGAACTACGGGGCGACCTGTGGGCGAGTGCGGAGTACCTCGTCGACCAGGGTGGCCGAGGCACCTACGTCGGTTACTCGATGGGTGGACGCGTGGCTCTACACGCGGCACTTGCGCAACCCGGTCGCGTCGAGGCACTCGTACTGATCGGGGCGACGGCCGGGCTCGATTCAGCGCCCGCTCGTCAGCAGCGACGAGACGCCGACGAGCTACTGGCCGCTCGAATCGAGTTGATCGGAGTCTCTTCCTTCATCGATGAGTGGCTGGCGAACCCTCTGTTCGCGGGCCTCGGCGATGACCAAGCGCTACGTGCCGACCGTTTGCGGAACACTGCCGAAGGCCTCGCTGCCAGCTTGCGATCGACGGGGACCGGAACTCAGGAGCCCCTCTGGGATCGGCTCACCGAGATCGACATTCCCGTACTCGTCATGGCCGGCGAGAATGACGAAAAGTTCCGAGCGATCGGTCAACGGCTGGCCGACGGCCTTCCCCGATCTACGTTCGAGATCATTCACGATGCCGGACACTCGGTCCACCTGGAGCAACCGACAATCACAGCCCAGGTGCTGAGCGACTGGTACCTCGACTCGGTCAGGAATTGAGCGTTCAACCGCCGAGTGCAAGACCAATCGTTGCGCCCAGTCCAAGCGCCAACTGCAGCTTCCCGGTTTCGCCAAGTACCGGAATCAATGCTCCTCCAGATGCCCCGCGCAACACGGATCGTGTTGGCTGAACCGCTAACGGAACCGCCAGGAATGCAACGAGCACCTGCGGCCGCCAGAACGCGGCAACCCCACAGAGGGCAAACGCGGCAACGATCAGCGCTACGTAGAGCCACCGCGTCCGCGCATCACCGAGTCGGACCGCAAGCGTCTTCTTGCCAACCTCTCGATCGGTGGGAATGTCTCGCAGGTTGTTGATCACCAACAACGCACATGCAAGCGAACCAACCGCACAGCCCATCACCAGTGACAGTCCCGTAACGCTCGCGATGGCCGCATAGGTTGTACCCGAGGTCGCGACCAGTCCGAAGAATACGAAAACGAAAAGTTCTCCGAGACCGAGGTAGCCATACGGCTTGGGCCCACCGGTGTAGAACCATCCCGCGGCAATCGCTGCAGCGCCAACTGCCAACAACCAAAGTGAAGTGTCGAGAGCGATCGCCAGACCCGCCACGGCAGCCACGCCGAAAGACAACATTGCTGCGCGCTTGACCGAGCGGGGAGTCGCAAGGCCTCCCGCAACAAGGCGGGTCGGCCCAACCCTCACGTCGTCAGTACCACGCACGCCGTCGCTGTAGTCGTTGGCGTAATTCACACCAACTTGCAGCGAAAGGCTCACGACCAAAGCGGCGGCCACTCGCCACCACACGATCCCACCGGAGTCTCCCGCTCCGACCGCAGCCGCGGCGCCAACGGCTACGGGCACAATGGCTGCGGGAAGGGTTCTAGGTCGGGCTCCGATTATCCAAGGATTCATCTGTGCGCAATGATGGAGGCATGAGCGAATTGTGGCAACTCGGAGCACTTGAACTGGCAGAGAAAATTCGCACCAAGGAAACATCGAGTCGGGAGGTTCTCGAAGCACATCTCCAGCGAGTCGAACAGTGCAACGGCGACCTGAACGCGATCGTCCGACTTCTGACAGACGAGGCGCGCGCCGCTGCCGATGCCGCTGATGCCGCAGTCGCGAACGGTGATCAACTCGGCCTCCTGCACGGTGTTCCGTGCACCATCAAGGAAAACATCGATGTCGCCGGCACCCCCACCACGCAGGGTGTCAAGGCCCTTGCCGAGGCCGTGTCTCCGATCGATGCGCCGACGACGGAGCGAATGCGCGCTGCCGGTGCAATCCCATTTGCTCGAACGAACCTCCCCGATTTTGGGCTTCGCGTCCACACCCACTCCGAGCTACATGGCTTGACACGTAATCCCTGGAACCCGAACGTCACTGCAGGCGGCTCCAGCGGTGGTGAGGGCTCGGCCATCGCCTCGGGGATGAGCCCGATCGGCGTCGGCAACGACATCGGCGGTTCACTGCGCAACCCGGCACACTGCTGTGGCATTGCATCGCTCAAACCGACCGTCGGCGTGATCCCGATGGCGACCGTCATCCCTCCTGAGGACATGCTGCTCTCCGCGCAACTGATGGTCGTCGAAGGGCCAATGGCCAGCCGGGTCGCTGACGTCCGAGCCGGGCTCGAGGTGCTCGCCGGCCAGCACTGGCGTGACCCGCGCAGTGTGTCGGCCGTCCTCACCGATTCTGGCCCGGGCGAAAGGCTGAAGATTGCCGTGATGGCCGACCCGCCGGGAGGGGCAACCGACTCCGGAATCGCCGCCATGATCCGATCGGTAGGCGACCGCCTTGCTGATGCAGGCCATGACGTCGTAGAGGCCACCCCGCCTGGGTACGAACGGGTGGTTGAGCTGTGGTCAGCCATCTTGATGGCAGATGTCCGCGTACAGAGTGATCTTCTCGAGATGGTTATGGGCCCGGATGCTCTCAAGATGATCGCCGAGTTCGACGCACAAACACCTCCGACCGACCTGAATGGCGCGCTGAACGCGCACGGTGAGCGCTACGGGTTGATGAGGGCATGGTCCGAGTTCCACCAGGAGTACCCGGTTCTGCTGTCGCCAACGTGGGCTCAACCGGCATTCGCGCATGGTGCTGACATCGACCCCGAGAGCGGTCTCGATCTCACCGACACCATCCGCCCGGTCACTCCCTCCAACCTGCTCGGCACGCCGGCCGTGGTTACACCCGCTGGCATCTCCGACGGGCTGCCGGTTGGCGTTCAAGTGATGGGCGACAGGTTCACCGACCTTCGTTGCCTCACGGTCGCGGCCGAAATCGAATCATTGGTCGGCACGCTGACGCCGATCGATCCTGTGACGGCCTGAATAGAACCGGACTCGCTAAATCCCAATGACGGCTCGTCTCGTAGCTCTTGACCTTCCAGGTGGGCCGGACTTCGTCGCAGAACTCCAACGGATATGGGACGCGGGAAATGCCGCGTTTCCAATCGACCAGAGGCTCCCAGAGACGGCGAAGATCGAATTGTCTACAGCAATGCGCGTCGGCGACGCGGTCATGCCCGGCGACGCTCTCGTAGTCGCCACAAGTGGTTCCACCGGAACACCGAAAGGTGTCGTGCTCACTCACGATGCCGTAGCAGCATCGGCCGAGGCAACGAGTGAGCGTCTCGGCGTGACCTCTGACGACCATTGGCTCGCATGCTTGCCGCTCTCCCACGTTGGTGGCCTGTCCGTGGTGACTCGGTCGCTTCACGTGGGAACTGTCCTCACGGTCCTCCCAGCCTTCGATGCCGAGGCAGTCGATCAGTCGAGCGCAACCCTTGTATCGCTGGTTTCCACCGCACTTCCAAGAATCAATGCCGAGAACTTCCGAATCATCGTGCTCGGTGGCAGCCATCCGCCCGCCGATCGGCCGTCGAACACCGTGACCACGTACGGCATGACTGAAACAGGTAGCGGGATTGTCTACGAGGGGGTACCGCTCGATGGTGTCGAGGTTCGCATCGATGAGTCAGATGAGATTTGGCTGCGCGGCCCGATGCTCCTGCGCGAGTACCGCGATGGAACCGATCCACTCGACGACGCAGGATGGTTGGCAACTGGAGACATCGGCCGATGGCTCGATGACGGACGACTTCACGTGGAAGGTCGCCGCGGAGACCTGATTGTCACCGGAGGCGAAAACGTGTGGCCCCAACAAGTCGAAGCAATCTTGGCGGACCACCCTGACGTCGCCGAAGTTTTGGTCCGCGGTGTCGAAGACAGCGAATGGGGCCAGCTCGTGGAAGCCCTCGTTGTACCCCGCCCCATGACGCAGCCGACGCTCAAGTCCCTCCGCGACCTCGTCAAGCATGGTCATCCGGCCTTTATGGCTCCAAAGCGATTGCAAATCGTGTCGACTCTGCCGCGTACCGCGATCGGCAAACTACGTCGACAGTAGCTTTCAGTTCTGACTCGCAACTCCTGCGCCGCCGTCGATCACATAGGTCTCGCCTGTGATCCAACTGGCCATGTCGCTCGCTAGGAACAGCGCCAGGTTGGCGATGTCTTCGGGCTCACCCAAGCGCTTCAACGGCTGACGGGCGGCCAACGACTCGCCGAAGGTATCAACGAGCAGCGCGGCGAAGTCTGTCTTCACCAGCCCGGGCGCAATCCCTACGACTCGAGTGGGGCCCAACTCGCCCGCAAGCTGACGAGTCAGGTGGATCAGAGCCGCCTTTGTCAAGTTGTAGATGCCAAGGCCGTTCTCGACGCGCATCCCGCCGACTGACGCGATGTTGAGGATCGTGCCGGGCTTGTCTTTGAACGACTGTCTCCATGCAGCTTGACTCCAAAATATTGGAGCCTTCAGGTTCACCTGGAATGTCTTGTCGTATCGGGGCTCATCAACTTCCAGCGTCGACCCGAAGTAGGGATTGGTGGCCGCGTTGTTGACAAGGATGTCCAGTCCGCCGAAGCGCTCGATCGTGGCGCTGACGGCTCGATCACCAGCACCTTCGTCGCCGGTATTCGCCGCGAACACATCTACGTCCCCACTCATGTCGGCCGCCGCGGCTTCGAGCTGATCCTGCTTGCGGCTGTTCAACATGACCTTCGCACCCGACGCCGCGAAAGAAGCAGCTATCGCCTTCCCTGGCCCGGAGGTGCTTGGTACTCAGTCGTGCGTTTGGCGAAAGGCAGTCGGCGGTGGCCCGTTCCAGTGATGCGTTACGAGAAGTTCTAGTTCACGCTTACGCATCGCCCTGGCTTCGGCCTCTTCGAGGTGATCGTGACCGAGAATGTGCAGGACGCCATGGATGACAAGCAACGCAAACTCATCATCGATCGTGCCCGCGTGGTCGCCGTATTGCTCGAAGGCCACCGATGGACTGAGAACCACGTCACCGAGCAGGACCGGAACCCCCTCCTCCGGTTCGTCTGCCATCGGGAACGACAGCACATCAGTTGCTCCCGTCTTGCCCATGTATTGAGAATTCAGTTCAGCGATATCAGCGCGATCGACGAACGTCAGGGTCAACTCGCCAACCGACCCCTCGGCGGCTAGAGCTGCTGACGCCAACCGCCGCCATCGGTCGACATCCACCTCGACGTCATCAGAATCGCCAACGGTGCGCTCGTCGGAGGCAACGACCACCGCGGCGCCACTCACGTTGCTGAAATCATGCTGTGTATGGCGCTTGATCGTGGTCTTCGTAGGCGGCGACAATGTCGGCAACGATCTTGTGTCGCACCACGTCAGCACCTGAGAGATGCACGAATGCAAGATTGTCAATACCGCTGAGCGTTCGTTCGAGCCGGGCCAGACCGCTCTTGCCAGAGGGCACGTCGACTTGAGTGGTGTCACCCGTGACAACAACCCGAGAACCGAATCCGATTCGAGTCAGAAACATCTTCATCTGTTCCGGGGTCGCGTTCTGTGCCTCATCGAGAATGACGAAGCTGTTGTTCAGCGTTCGCCCGCGCATGAATGCGAGCGGCGCTACCTCGATGGTCTGGCGTTCGAGAAGACGCTGCACGGCTTCAGGGTCGAGCAT
>JADWMG010000362.1 GCA_015767405.1 Actinomycetota bacterium | reverse complement strand
CCGTGACCGACAAACCAAAATTTCAGAGTTACCTGGCAAATACCCGATCCTTGGCGGCCAAATATGGCGCAAAACCAATCGCTGTTGGTGCCGAGCCGAAGATGCTGAATGGTGAGAGCGATGGCCATCAGATGGTGTTCGTCATCGAATTCGAAACCATGGACAAGCTCGATACCTGGCACAACTCGGACGAGTATCAAGCTTTGGTGTCCTTACGAGAGGAAGGTTCAGATCAGCGCATGGTGGCCTATGAAGCGATGGCCCTGCCACCGTCATAACCATCCGAAAAGGGGCATAGCATCCCTTGCTGGGGTCAGAGAGTGTTGGCGAGTTGGGTGAACAGTTCTTTGCCGGATTCGGTTTCGGGGAACACAAGTTGGATTCGTAGCTCATCGGTCATCGCGGTGCGGGCCGCGGTGAACTGGGCGGTGATGGTGGGGACGATGGTTCCGTTCATTCGGAAATGTGGGCAGGAAACGAGGCTGGATCCGACCGGGCTGGGTCGGGGTGTCCCGGCGACTGAGCTTCGAGCGTGCTCGATGAGCTCGGCGAGTTCTTCGCTGTCGGGATGATTGCACGCGTCTTGTCGTGCTGTGCGGCGCAGGGATGTATGTCAACCGGGCGATGGCCGTCGGTCTCGACGGCGCTCTGTCCGAAGCGAACTGGAGGCGGTTCGAGCAGCGATGCGACGCAGTTGGGGTTCGTCCCGCGTTTGAGGTGAGCCCGGCGACCGCCGTGCACGTTCGAACGCAGTTGTCCGCACGCGGCTACGAACTCGATGGGACACAATCAGCGTTGTTCTACGCGCTCGACAATGCCGGATCGCTCGCCGATCCAGATCCAATGTTCACGATCGAGCCGGCGAACCGCGAGCTCCTGACGCTCTGGCAGACCACCTCGGTTGCAGGTTGGAGTCATGCGACCCCCGAAGCAGTGAAGGCCAGCGATGCGTTCGCTCGAGTCGCTGCTGTGATCGACGGCGACCGTTTCGTGGTGGCGCGCGACAAGCGTGATGGGCGCCCAGTTGGATGCGCCAGCATGACGGTGAGCGACGGAATCGCAACGCTGGGCGGCATGTCAACAGTGCCGGGCGAGCGTGGACGTGGCGTCCAGGCAGCGCTGATTGTTCATCGCCTACGAGCGGCTGTCGAACTCGATTGCAGAATCGCTACCAGCACGGCGTCGCCGGATGGCGTCTCGGAGCGAAACCTGCTGCGACACGGCTTCGAGCAACGATTCCTTCTCGACACCTACGTCCGCTGCCGAGCTGAGAGCGAGAACGACGATTGAGCACCCCGAGCACGTGTGAGCCTGCCGGGCGTTAGCGGTGGGGCCGGGGGGACTCAGCCGGGCCGAACCTCCCTCATGACAGCCGGTGGGTGACTTGCTTCGGTTGAACGGTCTCGGAGTCTCAGGGAGCCGATCGTTAACTTGGCTGGCGGACCATGCCTGTAAGCGTGTGTCCGTCGAAGTCCGTCTGGCCCACGACCTCGAATCCTCGCTTCGTGTAGAAGTCGATGTTCGACTGGGTCCCTGTCTCGAGATAGCACGGCACCCCGGCCGCGTCCGCGCGCGATGTGCCGATCTCCACGAGGGACGAGCCCAGCCCCTGGCCCTGGCAATCGGAGCGCGCGCCGACCGCGACGAGGTACCAGTGCGGGCCGTGGACGGCCTTGTGGAAGGGCTCCGTTGCCGAAAGCGATTGCATGAACCGGCGGCTACCGGCCATCCCGAGGCGGAACGGCATCCTGGCCAGGCCGACTCGGAGCATCCGTCCAAGGCCCATATCACCGCTGCCGGGCGGTACCCAGACGGCGACGGCCGACGCGTCGTCGGTGGCCCAGACCTCACCCCATCGCAGCCCGTACTGCAACGGCAAGCTCATGAACCAGGGCCCCCATCGCCGTCGCGTCGCTTCGTCCGGGGCAACGATCTGCAGCAGCGGGTCGTCGAAGAACGCTTCGCCCAAGGTGGCGGCCGCGGCGTCGGCGTGACGGGCGTCGAGACGCCGGATCGGCATGGTGGCCTCCTGGGGACTGCACCGGCATCGGCGTTGCGGGTGTCGACAGAGGCTAGCCGCGCCGGAGGTCTAGGACCGGACGACCCGGCACCTTCGCACAAGTCGAACTTGACGACGCCTTGACTCAGCGCATAGCTGCCGATCTGCTCGGCTCAAGCAGGCGCCGACGCCGAGGAGGTCGCGTAGGCCACTCGATATTCACGTTCCCGAGCGGATCACCTCCCGCTAGGGAACGGCTCGTGTTCTCGACGAAGACGACGGTCGCAGTGACCGGCGATCGGGGCTGACGCGGGCCGCACCCACCGA
>JADWMG010000108.1 GCA_015767405.1 Actinomycetota bacterium | reverse complement strand
CGAAACGCAGATCGGCCGATTGCCGAACGCGTTCTGCCCGCCGCTCTCTACATCCGCGCTGTAGCGCTGGCTGCGGCTCGCCACCCTGAACTCAACGGCTACTGGATCGATAACGAGTTCGAGGCCGGCACGGCGGTGAACGTTGCCATGGCGATCTCGCTCCGCAAGGGTGGCCTCGTTACCCCACATGTCGGGGCCGCCGACGAATGTTCGGTCGACGACATCATGTCGACCCTCACGGAGATGGTTGCCGCGGCCCGTACCGGGACCCTTCGCTCGAGCTGGATGACCGGAGCCACGATCACGATCACGAACCTCGGGGACACTGGAGCCGACCTCGTGCACGGCGTCATCTCGCCGCCGCAGGTCGCTCTCGTCGGATTCGGCCGAGTGAGCCAGAGACCCTGGGTGGTCGATGACGTACTCGTCATCAGGCCTGTCGTGACCATTACCCTTGCCGCGGACCACCGTGCGACCGACGGCGCCGTAGGCAGCAGATTCCTGACAACCCTCGCAACCCTGCTCGGAGATCCGGAGAAATTGTGAACGACAGCAACCCACGGCCGCCCGCCGGCCAAGACGCCGACCCGGCGACGATGATCCTCGCGGCGATCGCTGAGATCGCGCCAGAGCTCGAGTCAGAGCTGGCCAGTCTCGACCGCGATGTCGACTTCTGGACCGAGCTTCAGCTCGACTCGATGGACCACCTCACCGTGATGACCCGTCTTTCCGAGCAAACCGGCCGCGAGATCCCTGAACGTGACTATCCGCGCCTGACCACTGTCAACACGTTGTGCGACTACCTGATGGCCGAAGGCACCTGATTCGATATGGCGGGCAGCCGAGGGTGACGTTGGGCTCTGTGCAAGGCAACCAATTCGATAGAGACTTTCAGTATGGCTAAGAACAGCAACTCCCAAATTTCAGGCACGACCGCTGTCGTCGAGTTGAAGACGGTGACTGACATTGTCGGCCGATATCAGTGTCCCGGCCCACATGCAACCGTGATTATGAGAGTCGTGTTACCGGGAGTGCGAGGTGATGACCGACAGACTCGACGCCACGCACTACAGGACGATCTCCGCCACGCCGGCGCCGACGATGCCACGATCGGCCACATCGACGACGCGCTCGAGTCGCTTGATCCGCGCGGCATCCACGTACTGTTGACGGCAAACGCCGAGTCAGGAGCGTTCTGCTGGTTGACCAACTACGAGGCGCCATCCCGAATACACGTTGACGCCATGCCTGTCCTGATCCCCGCGCTCGTTGAGCTCAGCGATCAGGCGCCTGTGATCTGCGCAACCGTCGACAACATCGGAGCGGACCTATTCGAACTGGGTCACGTCGACATGGTCGGAATTGGCACGGTGACGGGCGAGGAGGACTCGACAGAACGCTACGGCGGCCGCAACCGGGACGGCTACGATCGATGGGCCAACGAGGTCCACAATCGCAACGCCGACCTGATTGCCAAGCACCTCTCGGATCATGCCGAACGGGCGAAGGCCAGGATCGTTGTCCTCAGCGGCAACGACGGTGAGATCTCATCCGTAGAGCGCCACCTCGGACATCACAGCTTCGCAGTGAGCACTGTCCAGGCAGGCGCCCGCCACGACAAAGAAGCACCTGATCGGCTCCGTGAGGCGGCGGTCGAAGCCGCCCAGGCAGAACGCACGCGACGCCGGAACGAACGGGTCGGAAGACTGAAACAAGAACTCGGACAGCACGATCTGGCCGTTGCAGGACACGACAAGACGCTCGAGGCAATCAACGAGGGCAGTGTCGAAACTCTCTTCCTCGACGTCGGGAAGCTCGAAGAAATGGGCGATTCCGACTCCATCGCCAAGGATGCTCTGCTCTTTCGCGGTGACGTTGTGATCGCGCCGGATCTACCAACTTCCGATGGAGTTGCCGCCCTACTCCGCTACAAATCCACCTGAGCGACCCGAAACACGGTGTCCGACGAGTGAGAGCACTTGTCCGACGGCAACACTGCCGTTCGAGTCCACCTCGATGCACCCGTCGGCGACAGCAGCATCGGAATCAGAGTCCTCGGCGTGATCAGCTCCAGCTGCTTGACCATGCGCGCGTCTCACGAGTATTGGGACCCCAGGAGACATCCGACGGTGAGATTCGATCAACTGCGCGGTCTCATTGTCGTCCGGGTCCAACAACACGATAATCGCATCAGCGCCGTCGGCAAGGCGGCAACGCCCCCCTTCGAGAACCGGGCAGCCGTCTCGCCCCCGCCGCGACGGGCCCGGGCACATGACGGTTGAGAGACCGGCGTCGTTGGCGGCCCGCTCCCCTGACCATCGGCCGCCCGCAACCTCCACCAGCACGCGACGTCGATCGTCAATCCGCGGCCATGACGGTGGTGAGCCAGACGTCCCGATGCTCAACCGCACGGCACCACTATCGTGCTCCAAGGCGACGGGACCGCGCCGCCGCAGGATTGCCAGCATTGGGCCGTTCTCAAGGAGCACGTCGGCCTGCAAGTTCGCGAGACCGTGAGCTGAAGCGTGGCGAACGAGCACATCGACCAGGTATGGGCCCAACCATCCACGCCAAGTTTCAGCCACGGTCACCGCGAGGTCGCCATCACCATCGGCTCGTATTGCATAACCCGCCTCACCGGCCACAACGCCACCGCCAGTCGCGGCCCTTTCGTGAACGATCGCAATAACCCCGAACCCGCCCCTCGAGCCGACGTCGGCCCAGTGACGACACCACTCGAGTCGCGGCTTGAACGCGCTGAAGAAGCGCCGGCTGCGGTCAGCGACCGTCATTGCTGCGAAGAGTCCGCAAAGAAGCTCCCCGTCGGCCGCCGTTGTCGGCCTCACTTCGAGTTGACGACCATCGGCCAGTTCGAAAAACTCGGCGGCATCCTCCATAGGAGACGATGAATCATCGGTCGGGCCGAATGGCATGCTCCAACTACTATCTGGGATCGACCAGCTTCGACCAGGGGCGCAGGTCACTCTCAGGCAAACATTCCGACCCAAGTCCGACGCGCGTCTGTAGTTAGAACCATGTTGCTCCTGGCATGCTGCACGTATGTCACGCGCGCTGAAGACGATCGTTCCGGCCATATTGAGCCTCACTCTGATTGCCGCCTGCGGCGGTAGCGACAGCACCAGCGACGACGGAACCGTTCCCGCAACAGATGGCGATGTAGCCGTCGCCTCCGGATTCACGCTCGTTTCGCCAGAAGAGGCCGCCGCGACCATCGCCGACCCGCCTGAAGACCTTGTCATCCTCGACGTACGGACACCTGAGGAGTTCGCCGAGGGCCACATCGAGAGCGCTGTGATGGTCGACTTCTACAGCGACACCTTCGATGACGAACTGGCAGCTCTAGATCCGAACGTCCCATACGTCGTGTACTGCCAATCTGGAAACCGCAGCGGCCAGACCATCACCAAGATGGAGCAGATCGGATTTCAGTCAGTCGAGGACATCGACGGTGGAGTTGTCGCCTGGGCCAGTGCCGGGCTCCCGCTCGTCAACTGACCCCCGCTTGCCAAAACCCGGGTGAGTTCCGCGCCAGCGAGCATGATCTGGCCCTCGTAGTACATCCATATCAAGAATAGAAAGACGCCTCCGGTGGCACCAGCGAACGACACTGCGGCATACCGCTGCAGGTATGCACCGATTGCCACCGCTCCGACGGCCATGAAGAAGGCAGTAATGGCTCCACCAATGAGAGCGCTTCGCCAGGGCACCCGAACGTCGGTCATGTAGCGGAACAGGAGAGCGACGACGAGTACGCCAAGCGCCCAACTCGCCGCCACTCCAAATAGTTCGGTGAGCGACTCGAGCACGGCTGCATCAGGCATGATCCTTTCGACGAGCGCGATCACCGCGTTGATGGCCAATGACGCTACGAGGTAGGCCCCAGTCGCAAGAACGACCCCGAAGGCAAGCAGCCGGCGCGCAAGTGACTCCCGCCACCCCGAAACTACTGGGAGCTCCCAGATCGTGCTGAGCGCATCTTGCAATGCGAATACGAGAACCGATGCGGTGAACAAGAGCGAAACGAGACCGATGATGCCAAGACTGGCAGCTGTGCCCGTGCCGGACAGCGCTTCGGTGATGTTGTCAACCGCGGCGTCTGCGTCCGTTCCAAAAATTTCGCTCGCCAGGCTCGCCAGGTGATTCTCAATATCGGATTCCGACACAAAAAGGCTGGCCAGAGCAAAGCTGAGGGCCAAGATCGGCACCGTCGCGAACAACCCGTAATAGGCAATACCTGCTCCAAGCCGAATCGTGCGATGCTTGCGCCACTGCTCGTAGGTGGTTCGGAGAATCCTTATCGTTGCGCTCAGGGGACGGAGGATTCTGATTGTCAATGGTGCACGCAGCCGCGTCAGATGGGTGCAGGGTGAGCAAACTCGAGCCACGCCCCGTATCCACCGAGGAGATCGGAGACGTCGCTGAATCCTTCTTGTCGAAGCAGGCTGGCGGCGACGGATGACCGATACCCGCCGGCACAGTAGATGACTGTAGGAGCGCTCGAATCGAGTTCGTCGAGCCGACCGGGGAGTTGCCCGACCGGGATCTCGATCGCACCATCGATCGCACCGAGGGCGACCTCACCAGGATTCCTAATATCGACGACCTGAAGGCCATCGATCTCGACGCGACGGCGGTCGAACTCTGGCACCGTGAGTCGGGATGCCCGTTCGGTCTGATCAGGGTGCTCCGCCATCACAGCGAGCGCGTCGGCCAGAGCGCCAACGACGCGATCGAAGCCGATTCGGGCGAGACGATTCCGAGCTTCTACCTCGAATCCGGGGTCGACCTGCAGGACGATGTCGACGTCGTGCGGGACAACGGAGCCGGCGAATTCTGCATACCGACCTTCGAGGCCGACGTTGATTGCTCCGGTCAGGTGACCATGAGCGAACTCCTCGGGAGTTCGACCGTCGATGAGCATCGCTCCGTCCGCCATGAACTGTCGCACCTCGTCGAGCGTTAGTTCCGTTGGCGGAGTCACCTCGTCGAGAAGTCCACGATCCTTGCGGTTGAGTACAGCGTCGTAGACAAAGTAAGAGGGTGCGGGGGGCTGCCCCTCAGTCACCAGGTCGACAAACGTTTTCTTGTCGGGCGCAAGGACGGCATAGTTGTTCACTCGCTGGTCACCGATCGTCGACCATGTATCTGTTGACAAGTTCTTGCCGCAAGCGGACCCGGCGCCGTGAGCGGGGTAGACGCGGGTTGCATCCGGAAGGGTCATCAACTTGCCGTGCAAGCTGTCGTAGAGCTGGTTGGCGAGTTCATCACGCGTGTACCCGAGCGAGGCGAGGAGGTCGGGTCGGCCGACATCACCAATGAACAGCGCATCGCCGGTAAGCACCGCGTACGGGATCTCGTCGTCGGCATGTTCCGATACCACCACACTCAACGATTCCGGAGTATGGCCAGGCGTGTGCCGAATCTCGAGCTGCACATCACCCAGCGAGATCCGTTCGCCGTCAGCCAACTTGCGCGACTCGAACTCAGTTTCGGCCACGTCTGAGAATCCGATCGCGGCGCCTGTAGCAGCCGCGAGTTCCAGGTGGCCTGAAAGGAAGTCGGCATGGAAGTGCGTCTCGATGACAAGTTCGATTGTCAGGCCGTCAGCCGCTGCATCGCGGACGTACTCGTCGATGTCTCGGCGCGGATCAACGACAACGGCTCGGCCCGTCGATTCGTCTCCGATGAGATAAGAGGCTTGCGACAGGCACTCGAGGTAATACTGCGTGAACTTCATTGAGGCTCCTTTTCGGTCAACATACCGCAACATATACCCTGGGGGGTATCGAATCAACTGCTCGCTGCACCCCCGAGGCTACGGTCTCCAATCATGCGCCACCCAGCGAGCCGTCGCCTTTTCCCCACCGCTCTTCTCATCGCCTCGACGATGCTGCTGGCGGGATGTTTTACCTTGGAGTCATCGTTCACCATCTCCGATCACGGCACCGTCGATCTGGAGATCGTCAGCCTCATCGATACTGAACAGCTGGTCGAGTTCGCAGAGTTGTTCGGCCAGGAGGTCCCCGATATCGAGGATCTGACTGGGCAGGACCTGCTCGAAGAACTTGGCGAAGGAGAAGATCCGTGCGCCGACCTGGTCGGGTCACTCGTGGACTACGAGGTCACCACGAGCGAGATAGTTGAAGGCACCATGGTCGGCGTTGGATGCACGGTCGAAGACGTGCCATTCGAAGATCTCACAGAGATCGGGGCCGACTCGTTCTTGTCGATCGAGCAGGACGACTCGGGTACCCGATTCGAATTGATTCTCGAAGGCGCCGCTGACCTGACCGGCGGCGATGAGGACCTCGATATCGGGGCCCTGCTCGGAATCGACCTCGACGAGCTGTTTGTGCTGCAGTTCAGCGCATCCGCGCCTGGCTCGCTCGGCGACAACAACGCCACTTCAACCGACGGAGCAACGGCGACATGGCAGTTGACCCCTGATGCGCCGTTCGTGATCGATGGTGACGCCGTCATGACAGCATCGTGGGCGCCGTCGACATCGGGCTCCAGTTCCATCGTATGGATCATCGCCGCCATCATCGGGGCACTCATACTGATCGGCCTGGTCGTGTTCTTGATCGTCAAGCGGTCCGGTGACAAGACCGACGGCTCACCGGACGACGTCTCACCACAGCCGGTGACCAGCCCACCGGCCGGCCCCGCGCCCGCGTCGCCTCCACCGCCACCACCCCCTGGCCCGACGGAACCAAGCGCACCGCTTGCGCCGCCACCCGGAGGTCAGACCCCACCGTCACCGCCATCAGCAATGCCACCACCACCACCACCACCACCACCGCCCGCGAGCTAGCCAGAGCGAGCACTCCATGAATCCGAAATATGCCTTGATAGTTGCGCCCAGAGGATAGATCCAGGCACATTTCGGAGGGAATTCTGTCTTCGATCAATACCCCGCTTCGATGGCATAGTCGCGAGCTGCGGGACTGTCAGATCACGGGCTTACGGGCCGACTACAGGCCCGCAGACACGGTTGCTGCGCCGTAGCGCCCTCGGAGGGGAGCCCAGTTCATCCGGTCGCAGTCGCCATCGCCCAGCGCCGCCTACTCATCGTTGGGAACGAAGAGTCGCCCACAATTCTCGTCGAGTGATGGGTTCGATCTGTACCCCGCAAGACTGCAATGTCGCCCCTTCCGGAAGCATCCCTCCAGCGAATTCGATGATGCTGTTGCTGAGCCAAAAGTGCCCGCTGCAATCGTAGTTCTTGGTCAACTGGCTTGTGCAGCGACGCATCGCGATGCGATGAGCGATGTACGCCTTGGGTTCCATCGGTGGGCGCAGACTCTTTTGGGCGCCCCTGGCAGGAATCGAACCTGCGACACACGGTTTAGGAAACCGATGCTCTATCCACTGAGCTACAGAGGCGGGGCCGGCGCGAAAGGTGGGAGAAAACCCCCTGCATTCGTGGGTGCCGGCAACGTGGACCGATTGTAGAGGCCGGTTGGCGATCCGAGTCTGCTTTCGACGGGTCGATTTCAACGTTGCTGCGGCCATCTCGGTGATGCGGGTCGGGGCAATGAGGAACCGACCACCCCTGTCGGCGACTAACTCGGCATTCCGCCGTCGACCATCACCACGGTCGACTTCGCATACCGTCGGCGCATCTCCTTAACCGGCGCGTACTCGTCACTGTCGAGAAAGGCGTTTGCTGCTGCCAGATCAGGAAACGAGATGATCACCAGCCGAGTTGGTGACCAGAGATCGTCGTCA
>JADWMG010000107.1 GCA_015767405.1 Actinomycetota bacterium | reverse complement strand
GGCTGTAGCACCATCGTCCCGCCCGCCCACAACGTCCGCCCAGCGCACCAACCCCCTCCACAGTTTGTGTCAGCAACTACGGGTGCGCCACAGGTAAGTGCCGACACAAATCACTGCTGACACAAATCATTGCTGACACAAATCATTGCTGACACAAATCACTGCCGGAAGGAGGCAGCGAGGTCGGCGGTGGCCTTCGCGAGGAGCGGGATGTCGACGCCAATCGCGACGAATGTTGCGCCGAGTCCGGTCCAGCGCTCTACGAGGTCGGGCGGGGCGGCGAAGACGCCGGCAGGCTTCGCGGTAGCGACAATCCGCGCGATTGCGTCATCGACTGCCGCGAGAACATCCGGATGGCGACCCTGGCCGATCAGACCCAATGACGCGCCGAGATCGGACGGCCCGACGAACAGTGCATCAACACCCTCGACAGCCGCGATCTCCTCGATAGCGGCCATCCCGGCAACGGTTTCGATCTGGCAAATGACACACATCTCATCATCAGCTTTGGTGAAGTAGCCGTCGATTCGACCCCAACGAGAGCCCCGATTCACAGAGGCCGCAACACCACGTACCCCAGCAGGTGGGTACCGCGTCGCGGCGACGAGCATTTCGGCCTGCTCTGCCGATTCGACCATGGGGAACAGCAGTGTCTGCGCGCCGATGTCGAGCAGTCGTTTGATCAACACGGTATTTCCGAATTCGGGCCGCACGAGCACGGGAACGTCGTACGGAGCTGCAGCTTGGAGCTGCGCCATGATTGAGCGGAGGTCGTGCGGGGCGTGCTCACCATCGATCAACATCCAGTCGAACCCAGCGCTGGCGATTACTTCAGCGGCGGCCGGGTCGACAAGGCCCGAGAACAGCCCGTAGGTAACACCCGGCCGGGCGAGCTGTCGCTTGAACTCGTTGGGAGAAATTTCCATGTCTATGTCCTAGTCGCTGAACGGCCCTAGTCGCTGAACGAAAGCTCGATTGTTCCCAGGGGGCCGTAGTCGACATGGAACTGATCACCGGAGCGACAGTCGAGAGGCCGCGTGAACGATCCGGCGAGAATCGTCTCTCCAGCCTCCAGGGGGATCCCAAGGCCGTGCAGTCGATTCGCTAGCCAGACAATTCCCATCACAGGATCATCCAGAACGCCAGCGCCGAGGCCGGTCTCCTCGACGGATCCGTTGCGTTTACAGATCGCTCCGGCCCACCGCAACGCGCCGTTCGCCGCTTCGTCGGGCGACACCCGGCGCTCACCGATGATGATCCCGGCGTCGGCCGCGTTGTCCGCGATCGTGTCGCAGACCGTGCGCGTTCGGCCATCGGTGGGGTGGACACGATGTGATCGTGCATCGATCAGTTCGAGAGCCGGCACGATGTAACTCGTTGCGGCGTACACGTCCGCCGGCGTGAGGTCACCTTCGTCGAGGGTGTCACTCAACACGAATGCAAACTCAGCTTCGATCTTCGGGTCGATGTAGTCAGCAGCGCTCAGAGTCGAACCTGAGTCGATGAACATGTAGTCGAACAGCGTGCCAAAGTCTGGTTCGTCGATCTTCATCGCCATTTGCATCGCCCGGCTAGTGAGCCCGATCTTGTGGCCACGTACGACCGCTCCATCAGCAACCTGTTGCGCGACCCATGCTGCCTGAATTGCGTAGGCATCTTCGAGCGTGGCGGCAGGGTGCTCTCGCGTGACCGGGTCGATTCCGGTAGCGCTGCGACGAGCCTGCTCGTGGGCTGCGGCGAGGTCGGAGATCTGAGACGGTGTGAGCGTTACGGCCATCAGATCTGACCGAGCTTCGGGATCGTGTGTGTGTCGTAGGCCACAGAGATGTTCTTGGTTTCCATGTAGAACTCGAATGAGTACTCGGGCCCACCGTCGCGGCCGATACCGCTCGCCTTGGTTCCTCCGAACGGCGTCGGTAGATGACGCACATTCTGCGAGTTGACCCAGATCATCCCGGCATCGAGATCGCGGGCGACCCGCTGGGCCCGTCCTGTATCGCCGGTCCAGATGTATCCGGCGAGCCCGTACTCGGTGTCGTTGGCGAGCGAGACCGCATCGGCCTCGTCGTCGAACGGAATCGTCGTCAGTACCGGCCCGAAGATCTCTTCCTGTGCGATCCGCATGTCGTTCGTCGCTCCCGTAAACAACATCGGGTTCACGTAGTACGACTCGGGATCGGTCGGCTCGCCGCCACCGACGATGACGGTGGCCCCGTCTTCTTCGGCTTTGGCGCGGTAGCTGCGGACCTTTTCGCAATGCCTCGGGTGGATGAGAGGGCCGATCTCGGTGGCCGGGTCAAGCGGATGACCCACCTTGAGAGCACGTACCCGCTCGGTCAGGCGGGCAACGAATTCATCGTGGATGCTCGCCTGCACCAACAACCTGCTGGACGACGTGCACCGCTCGCCATTGAGGCTGTAGATCATGAACATCACGGCATCGAGCGCCCGCTCGAGATCCGCGTCTTCGAAGACGATCACCGGGTTCTTTCCACCTAGTTCGAAATGCAGCCGCTTCAGCGTCGGCGCCCCCTGGGCCTGGATCATCGAGCCGGTCGAAGACTCGCCGACGAACGCGATCGCCTTGATACTCGGATGTTCGGTGAGGGCCTTGCCGGCTGTTTCCCCAAGGCCCTGCACTGTGTTGAGCACCCCTGCTGGTAGCCCCGCTTCGAACGCGATCTCGGCCAGTAGCGCGGCGCTGTAGGGCGACCACTCGGCAGGTTTGTGCACGACTGTGCAACCAGCAGCAAGAGCTGGCGCAATCTTCCATGTCGACAACATGAACGGTGTGTTCCATGGCGTGATCACGCCGACGGGGCCGAGCCCACGGCGACTCGAGAAGTTGACATGGTGCTCGTCAGGCATCGAGCGGCCGTTGTTCGCATCGGGGGCGTGGTCGGCGAAGAACCGGAAGTTCTCGGCGCCGCGGATTGCTGCGGCGCTCATGAAACGGATCGTCTGGCCAGTATCGACACACTCCACGGCTGCGATCTCGTCCGCCCTTTCCACGATCAGATCGGCAACGGCATTGAGGATCCGCTTTCGTTCCTTTCCGCTCCGGCTCGACCACTCGTAGAACGCCCCATCGGCGGCTTGCGCTGCGGCATCGATGTCGGCGGCCTGGCCAGATGCGACCGCACCCAGCAGTACCCCGTCGGTCGGCGAAAAATTCTCGAAGACTTCGCCTCCGATACTCGGTGTCGGCTCGCCATCGATGAAGTGCAGCAGGGGCGTATCAGCGAAGCGCTCCATCTGATGCCTCGCGGTTTCGAGGTATTGGTCGTAGCTCTTGTTGGCGGCCATGAGATTCTCCTTGCGGATGGGACGGCCTGAGGCCGGCCCCGGGGTCAGCGGGTTTCGATATCTTTCGAGCGCTCGGCAATAACCGCACGCAAGTTGTTCTTGTTGATTCGGTGCGCCGGATCGATCTCCTGATATTCGACACTCAGCATGATCGTGTCTTGCTCCTCACCGAGGAACTCGTCAAGAGCAGCCATCAGCACCTCGACGAGGGAGTCCTTCTCGCTGTCCGACCGTCCCGCGCCGAGGCGGGCAGTGACTGCGATGAACTTGTTTGAAGGGTCGCGATCGGCGATCGCGTAGTGGTCGCGGGCTACGGCTCGCGTGCGAAGTGCATCGAGGGGAGCGGTGCCGGTAGCCAGGGCGGCGGCGTGCACAGCGCCGACGAGGTCAGGCACGTCCACGACGTCAGCAACGTTGGCTGAGTACTCGATGATCAAATGAGGCATTGCACTTTATTATCTAACATGTTATCTATAAGTGCAACATGAAGTTTCTCAGTTACTCCCACGAAGGTCGATCCACGTACGGCGTCGCCGTGCCGAACAGCGGTGACGCACCTGATCACGTGATCGATCTGGGCGACAGAATCAAAGGTGTCGGCAACCTCTCCGACCTGCTGTCACAGCATCGGCTGGAAGAAGCCCGCCGCGTCATCGACTCGCCCACTGGGTCCGACTCACTCCCAGAAGTTCCGTTGTCGGAGATCACCTTCGAGCGCACACTCCCCTCCCCCGGGAAGATCTTCTGTATCGGAGTGAACTACGGCGGCCGCAACGCTGAATACAAAGATGGGCAGGAGGCGCCAACGAAACCGAGCGTCTTTGTGCGGTTTCCGAGTTCGTTCGTCGGCCACGAACAAGACCTGATCAGACCGCCCGAGAGCCCGCAGCTCGACTACGAAGGAGAGATAGTGGCGGTGATCGGAAAGGGCGGCCGACGCATCCCACAATACCGAGCACGCGACCACCTCGCCGGGCTTGCGCTCGGTAACGAGGGCACGATTCGTGACTGGGTGCGCCACGCGAAGTTCAACGTTACGCAGGGTAAGAACTGGGATTCATCGGGTTCGATCGGCCCATGGATGGTGACGCTCGACGAGATCGGTGACTTCGAAGACCTTCACCTGACCACGAGGGTCAACGGCGAACTCCGTCAGGACGACACGCCCGCGACGATGGCCTATCCCATCGAATTTCAGATCGCTTATCTGTCTACGTTCTGCACGCTCGAACCGGGCGACATCATCTTCACCGGCACCCCGACCGGGGCAGGCGCACGCTTCGATCCACCACGGTTCCTCGTGCCTGGTGACACCATCGAAGTCAACGTGCCCGAGCTGGGCACCTTACGCAACGGAGTCCGAGATGAGTGACGTCATCTCCAACTCGGCTGGCCACCGCGAACGCGATGGCCAGAGTGTCGATATTCGTACCTTTGACCGCTCACTCCCCATGGCGCTGATGCGTGCACGGGAGGCAGTGATGCGTCACTTCCGACCAATCCTCGCCGAGCGGGATCTCACCGAGCAGCAGTGGCGGGTGCTGCGCGCGCTGCACGACGCCGATTCAGCACTCTCTGTTGGCGACCTGGCGGAACGCACGTTTCTGCTTGGGCCCAGCCTGTCCCGAATGCTCGTTTCGCTCGACGACCGCGGCTTGATCGCGCGGACATCGGTGCCGGAGGACGCGCGCCGTGCCGAGATCAGAATCACCACACTCGGGATCGAGTTGGTGGCCGACATCGCGCCACGAAGTGAACGGGTCTACGAGAGCATCGACGACCAGTTCGGCTCGGCCGACTTCGCGCAGCTGCACACCCTTCTCGAACGACTTGCCCAACTCTGACGCCCATCAGCTGAAACAACAAACCACGATCTCCAGACGCCTTCCAGGAGGATTGAACCATGAGTGCCAATACCTACCACCGAGCACCCGATGTCATCGAGGAAGCCCCACCGGGCTGTCCGATGCATGAGCAGTGGTCACCGCTCGACGACGACTATCTCACCGACCCGTATCCAATCGCTGCGGCTCTGCGCGACGAACACCCGGTGTTCTACGCCAAGGAGCTTGGCCACGTCGTTGTAACCAAGATGGCCGACATCGAAACCGTATTCATGAACCCGGACATCTACGCGTCGACCAATGTCCAAGACCCGATCTATCCGCTGGTCCCCGAAGCATCTGAGATTCTCGGTGTTGAAGACTTCGATCCAATTGCCGTCATGTCGAACAGGCCGGAACCCGACCATGCACGAATCCGTGTGTACACGCGCCAGGGATTCTCCATCCGACGCCTCAAGTCGCTCGAGGACTACATGCGCGAACGGGCAACGGAACTCCTCGATCAGATGATCGAATCGGGATCGCCGGCTGAGTTCGTGAAGGCGCTCGCGTTTCCCCTGCCAGCGGAAATCATGTTCCGATTCATCGGCTTCCCACCAGAGGACGACGCAATGATCAAGTCGTGGTGCGTCAACCGCAAGGCCTTCTCTTGGGGCAAGCCGACTGCGGAAGAGCAGGTCGAGATCGCCAACGGCATGGTCGAGTATTGGCGGTACTGCCGTGCGTTCGTCGCCGAACGACGCGACAAGCGCGAAGACGACTTCTGCTCCGAGCTTCTGGACGCACACGACGCCGATCCTGATCCGGACAATGGAACCGGAATCAGCTATCACGAGGTCGAATCAGTCGTTTATGGCATCTCCTTCGCCGGCCACGATCCGGTCACGGCGCTGATGTGCAACACGCTGCGCTGCATGCTCCCCCGCCGCGACCAGTGGGACGCCCTGTGCGCTGACCCGTCGCTGGCGATGGCCGCTGTGCATGAGACGATCCGTTTCGAGTCGCCCCAAATCGGCTGGCGTCGAGTCACCACGCAGGCAACGACGCTGGGGGGCATCGACCTCCCGGCTGGAACGCGCCTGTACCTGAACTTCGCGGCAGCCAACCACGAGCCGGACATCTTCGAAGACCCGACGACCTTCGACATCAACCGCAAGAATGCGAGCCGGAACATCTCGTTCGGCAAGGGAATCCACCACTGCCTCGGCGCCGCTCTGGCCCGAATGGAAGCGCGCATCGCACTCGAGTTGCTTTCTCAGCGGCTGCCCTCGTTGCGCCTCGTCGATGACCAGACACTCGACTTCTTCCCGAACATCACGTTCCGCGGGCCTGACGCACTCGAACTCGAATGGGACGAGCAATGACCTTGTATGCGGTGCAGAAATTCCTGTACGAGCTCAATCGCAGCGAGCAGCTGCAGCAGGCATACCTCGCAGACCGGAGCGGAGTCCTCGAGCCCTATGAACTCACCGACGAAGAGGCGCTCGCTCTCACCGAACCCGACATCGGCCTACTGTTCCACCTCGGCGTGAACGGTCAGATCCTGATGCATTTTGCCGCCTTTCACCAGATCGATTGGGCCGACTACCTCCAGCGGATGCGCGAGGGAATCGAAACCCACGGCCCGGTACGCGAAGGCGTGTACGCGGTCACAGGGTACGAAGGCGTTGATGCCCACGCCGCGAATCTCGGCCAAGAGAGCCACGCCGACGGCGGTATCGCCAGCAGACCGTCGGCGCACACCGGAGGTACCTGATGCCACTCGTCTTCGCCGGAGTCTGTAGCCATGCACCCGGTATCACCGGACGTGCCGACCAAGCCGATGCCGACGTCCGTGACCGCTTCTATGCGGCATTCGATGACATGCGAGACGCACTCGAAGCATCAAGGCCCGATGCGCTTGTGGTGATTGCCGCCGAGCACTTCGCCAACTTCTTCATGAACAACATGCCCTCCTTCGCGATCGGCATGGCCGATTCGTACACAGGGCCGATCGAAGACCCCGCATGGCTAGGAATTGACAAAGTGACGGTTCCCGGCAATGCCGATCTGTCCGGGCGCTTCATCACCCGTGTCATGGAATCATCAGACGTGGCGTACGCGCAGGAGTGGCAGTTCGACCATGGCATCATCGTGCCGCTCCACTTCTTGACTCCTCGATACGACCTGCCGATCATCCCTGTCAACATCAACTGCCAAGGTCCGCCACTGACACCACTGCACCGGGCGTGGAACTTTGGCGAGTCGATCCGGGCCGCAGCAGATGCGCTTCCCGAACGCATCGCCGTTGTCGGAACGGGTGGGATCTCGCATTGGCCTGCGACGCCCGATTCAGGGAAGATCAATGTCGAGTGGGATCAGGAGTTCCTGGGGCGATGGTCACGCAATGACCGTGACGAGCTACTCCAGTACAACGACCTCGATGTCTACGCGGACGCCGGCCAAGGTGGGTTCGAGATCCGTGCCTTCATAGCGGTGAGCGCCGCCGCGGCGGGGGCACTGGGAACGGTGCATTTCTACGAGCCGATCCCTATATTCTCCGTCGGCTGCACCGTCGCCACCTACGACCTCGAAGGTTGACCGGCTTGCGGTGAGCGAAGGCGCGGACATGTCGGGCCGATGACGATCAGTTGCCGGTCAGGACGTCGGCGACGGTGCGTTGCATGTTGGTCGACAGCGCGAGATGGGTCTCGCTGGTCTTGACCCCGGCAATCGATGCGATGCGTTGCATGATGTCGTGAAGGTGGTCGTTGGAGCGGGCCACGATGCGAACCAACACGTCGCCGGGGCCGGTAACCGTGTGAACTTCCAGAACCTGTGCAATCGCGCCGAGCGCAGCGGCAGTCTCCTCGAGCGAACCCTGCGCAATCTCCAGAGTGCAAAAGGCCAGCACGCCGAGGCCGGCCTTCGCCGGATTGATGTCCGGTCCGTACCCCGTGATCACTCCTTGCGACTCGAGCCTGTCCAGTCGGGAGTACACCGTGCCGCGGGCGATATCGGCCATTCGGGCGAGTTGGGCGTGCGACGCCCGTGGCTCGCGACGCAACGCGGCAATCAGCAGCAGATCTGTCTGGTCGAGTGCTCTGGGCAACGTGTTCAACTCTCTTTGAATCGGCGGGCGCAATATGCCCAAATCGTTCAAATTGTCGCGCCAATCAAGCACCATGTCCAGTGCTGTTGCGATTGAGTGTACTTTTTGTTCGACTCATCGGATGTCTTATCTCAAGAAGGTCGACCACATCAGCTACGCCTGCGAGGCCGGCAACATCGAGAAGTGGGCGTGGTTCCACATCGAGGTCGAGGGAGGCCGCCTGATCAATCGTATTGACGACGTGCGCCCCGGCGACCCCGACTCGAGCATGAAGATCTGGTGCATCGACTTCGGTGAGTTCGGCATTGCGCTGATCGAGGGGATCGATCGGGCCAAGAAGTCACAGGTCACCAAGTTCGTCGACCGGCACGGCGACCATTCGTGTCAACACGTGGCCTACGACACGTTCGACCTCGACGATTTCATCGACCATCTCAAGGCCAACGGCGGCACGCCACGTGGCCAGGTGCTCGTCCGCAACGACGGGTTCGGTGTTCTGAAGCAGATGTTCGCTCGCGGATACTCAGAGGGCGACGCTGCAGAGGCGAGCTTCCCCGAGTACTGCGAGCGGCCGAGCGTGAACGGCAATGCCGACGTCGCGATCACGTTCGCCGAGGAGACAGGCAAAGGTTTCTACGATCAGATCGAAGATGCGGTTGCCGCCGGCGACGAAGCTCCCTTCTTCAGCTTCTCGGCCATGCCTGACGACTGGGAAGTCCCACTCGCTGCGCCGCATCCCGAATACGTGAGCTGACATTTAGCGACACACCGTCGCCATCATGTCGACCATGTGTCGACATAGTTCAGAGGCGGCTTTGTGTTCCTCGCGCTGAGAGATCTGCGGTTCGCAAAAGGTCGGTTAGTTCTCGTCGGGACTGTCATTGCCCTGGTCGCGTTCATGGCCACACTCCTGTCAGGACTCGCCAACGGCCTGGTCGATGACAGCATCTCCGGCCTACGCCGACTGCCGCTCACTCATCTCGCATTTCAGCCCGGCGCCGAAAGCACATTCAGCCGTTCGGCACTCAACCGGGCAAGGCGCGGGAATCGCTGGAAGGGAAACCTGGCCTCATCCTGAGTGACCGATTCCAGGAGGAGGGCCTCAGTGTCGGCGACGAGGTCACCGTCGTCGGGTCGACCGCGCGCTGCCAATCTTGGGTTTCACGTTTGCGGGGTCCTACGGCCACGTCGATATCGCATTCGCCACGCTCGCGACCTGGCAAGAACTCCGGTACGGAGATAGCGCCAACGGTCGCTTCTCAGCCGTGTCAGTCGAGTCCGCCTGGGCGACATCGCCGAGGCGGTCGGATTGGCGAGGACGTCCTTGTACCGCTACTTCCCCATGAAGACTTCCATTCTCAACCGCTGGTTCGAGACGGCAATGACGCCTCTGATCGATGCCAGTTCCTTGATCGCGACGAGTTCCGCGTCGCGAGACGAGCGCCTGCGCGAGTGGGTTGATCTCCAACTCGACTTCCTCGACGTCGACCACAATCACGCGATGATCACCGCGACGCGCGAAGCCGACGATATGTCAGACGAAGTTCGCGCCCGAATTGCCGAGCGTCATCGCGACCTCTACACCACCTTGCACCTAATTGTCGCAACTCGGGATATCGACACTCCGGAAATCGAGGGCACCACTCACGTCCGGGTGCTTCTCATCGCTGGGTTATTGCGCGGGGTTGGCGAGTTCCAGGAGCAGGGAGTGGCACCAGCCATAGTCCGCCGGGAGGTCAGCGCGCGGCCGCGCTGATCGCTGAATGATGTCCTGGTCACACCCATTTAGGTGGGTAGACAATCATTGTTTACGGGACTATCATTCATCACATGAGAGCCTCCATCGAGAAAACTGACGCGCAACAGGGCCATCCGAGCCGTTGGGCGGTGCTCTGGGTGATGTGTGGGTCGCTCGTGCTCGTCGTCGTCAGCGTTAGCTCTCTCAACGTTGCAATCCCACCGATCCAACGCGCACTTGGCGCATCGGGCAGCGAGCTGCAGTGGATCATCGCCTCGTATGCACTGGTCTTCGCTGGCCTCCTGCTGCCGGCAGGCGCTATCGGAGACCGGTTCGGCCGCCGCGGCGCGTTGCTCGGGGGGCTCACGGTCTTCGGTATTGCATCTGTCGGTGGAATGCTCGCCGGTTCATCGTCTCAGCTGATCGTCTGGCGAGGAATCATGGGCGCAGGCGCAGCCTTCATCATGCCTGCAACATTGTCGATCGTGGCCACAGTCTTCGGCCCATCTGAACGCCCCAAGGCAATTGCCATCTGGGCAGGATTCGCCGGAGCGGGCGGAGTGATCGGCCTCATATCGAGTGGCCTCCTGCTGCAGTCGTTCTGGTGGGGCTCGGTGTTCGCGGTCAACATTCCGCTCGTCCTTTTGATGCTGATTGCAGTCGTCATCGTTGCACCAACATCGAAGGACCCAGAGTCGAGCCCGCTCGACCCCGTGGGAGGTGTGCTCTCGATCGTCGGCCTCGTCAGCCTCGTCTACGGGATCATCGAGGGGCCAGAAAGTGGATGGGAGGCCACACAAACCGTCGTCGCTTTTGTGATAGCCGCCGCCTCACTCACAGCATTCGTTACCTGGGAACTGCGCGCGACATGGCCAATGCTCGACCCGAGGTACTTCACCGACCGCCGCTTCTCGCTTGGAGCGATCACCATCACCGTCGCGTTCTTCGGGATCTTCGGGATGTTCTTCGTACTTACACAGTTTCTCCAGTTCGTCCAGGGCTACAACGCTCTCGAGGCCGGGCTCCGGATCCTGCCTTACGGGGTCGTGTTGCTGATCGTTTCGCCCCGAGCCGCCGATCTGACCGAACGTCACGGGGCCCGGATCGTGACGACGACCGGAATGGTCATCGCGGCAGTCGGGTTCGGCGCGCTGGCCCTCTTGGAACCGGCTTCCAACTACGCGCTCATCGCGGCCGGCCTAATTCTCGCCGCGCTTGGCACAGGGCTGCTCATGCCACCGGCTACCACCGCGTTGGTAGCCGCGCTCCCGCCCGCGAAAGCAGGCGTCGGTTCGGCGATGAACGACACGACACGGGAAGTTGGTGGCGCACTCGGCATAGCCGTGGTCGGCGCACTGATGTCGGTGGGCTATCGCAGTGCGCTCGGAAATGCGACCAACAGCCTCGACCCTGCGGCTGCAGAGGAGGCGACCGACTCGTTCGGCGGTCTGCTCAGCGTTTCGGCTGCCCTCGAACCGGCGGCCGCGCAAGATCTTGTGCGGGCAGGGCAATCGGCCTTCACGAATGGTATGCAACTCGGCATGTTCACCGCTGCCGCGCTGCTCAGCATCGGCGCGGTACTCGTCGCCTCACTTCACCCCTCCACGCAACAGAACTGAGAACCCGATGGACCAACCAATCGAACTAGTAGCGATCATCGGAAGCCTCCGAGCCGACTCTTTCAATCGCTCCATCTTCAGAACTGCACAAGATCTGGTCGGCGACGGAGTGACCCTGACGGAGGTCTCTCTCCCGAGCGGTCGTCGGTGTCGTTGCCGCGACACCCGGCGGCCACGAAGTAGCCGGAGTGCGCGGTCACCTCGCAACATCCATCGGGTCCAACACGAAAACGTTCTACGAAAGCAGCCTCGGCATCCCAACCGCTCACGAAGCAATCACGGACGGCGAAGTCTCCGATCCGGCGGTCAGAGAACAGCTGAAGGCATGGATTGTCGGTTTCGTCGAGTTCGTCGCGGCACAGCGCTAATAGATTCCGGCGAAGAGCCGGCTCATCCGAACTCAAGCATTGACAATCGCGTCAATCACCTTGCTCATCGCGTTCCCCGTGTTCCCCGCAAGGAACTCGTCG
>JADWMG010000361.1 GCA_015767405.1 Actinomycetota bacterium | reverse complement strand
GCGGCAGGGCCGGCATCAACTATCGCCTGCAGGTCGATGAGGTACTGCTCACTCGCAGCTCGTGCTTCAGGGCCAAGGAGCCCGAAGTCCGGCTCGGCAGCAGCGACCAGTTCGAGAAGCTCCGCGGCGTCTTCATAGGAACTCGTCGGGGCGTCAGGGTCGAATACCGGAGGAGTGTCGGTCGCGATGAGATCCCGGCTGAGCGCCTCGGCGGTGGCAACCTGCTGATCGAGCTTGGCGAAGTCGACCACATCGATGTCATCTTCGACCGTGTGGTAACAACCCGAATTCGCATCAGTCAAGAACACTGACGGGACGCCGGCACCGACGAGAACGGCGTGGTCGCTGCGACCCTGACCGAACAGCAAGCTGAGCATCACGGTGTTGAGAGTTGAGGCCTCCGTGGCTTGGCGAGCCGAATCGACCAGATTCTCCCCGCCGGTTTCTGCTCCGACGAGGATCGTTGACGTAGCCAACGACGGGAGCAAGTTGGATCCCTGAATGTCGAAGTTCACATAAGCGACCGTCTGATCGAGTGGCACCACGGGGTCGGTTACATAGTGGTTCGCTCCAACCAGCCCGTCCTCCTCCCCGTCCCACAATGTGATGATGACCGACCTACGGGGCGGGCCGTCGGCAGCAATCGCCCTGGCAATGTTGACAGCAGCTGCAACACCAGCGGCATTGTCGGTGGCGCCGTTACAGATGTCATCTTCCGGACCAACCCCCCCGCAATCGTTTCCATGATGATCGTAGTGCGCGCCGATCATGACGTACTCGTCAGCCAGCTCGGCGCCTGGGATGATGGCCAGGACGTTGGTCCCTACGTCGTACGGCTGGAGGTAACCGGCGTCGCCATCGGCGTCCGGAAACGCCGGCTCGGCGAACTGTGAGAGCTGTGCTACAAGCAACTCCTGAGCCAAGAGCGAACCTGGAGTCTGATTGTCGCGGCCGTTCATCTCGTCGGACGCGAGCGCCTCGAGTAAGTCGTGAACGTCGAGGTCTGAATCCGCAGTTGCAGGTGTCGTCACCTCGGTCGCTGGAGGGGCTGCGGTGGTTTCAGGAGCACTCGTGGTCGCAGGTGCACCCGTGGTTTCTGGGGCTTCTGTTACCACGGGGGCCGTAGTCGCCGCGATCTCGGCGGTGGAGTCTGCACCCCCATCATCCGAGCCGCCGGAGCTGCAAGCGGACGCTGCCAGCGCGAGAACTGTGAGCACGGCAAGAGACGGGGCTACTGGACGCATGGGGCATTTCTACTAGACCATTGAGAGGAAGAACCAAAGGAGGCCGAGATGCCTGACATCCGATCAAGCATCACCGTAAAACGGCGTTTCGGGAAGAACGATCTTCGAGGGAGCGCCTTGTTTCACCGTCGCGAGATGCAACAGGAAGCTTCCGATCCCGGCCGCACCCTGCATGTATCCGGTCTGCGACTCGAGGAAGTCCGTTCGATTTCGGTGCTCGGCCTGTTCCCACGAGGTTCCGTCTTCGGTCTGGGCCGCACCTAGTACGTAGTCCCCGATCCGTTCGGCGAACTCGAGATAGCGGGCGTCACCTATTGCATCGAAGAGAAACAACGCGTAGTCGCCAATACCGGCATCGCCACAGCACTGGCCCAGGTTCTGCCAAAGCCCATCGCTGCGCTGCTCGGGCGCACCGGTACTCAAGAGACCAGCGAAATTCTCTTTCACCCAGTCGAGGTAGCTGTCGTCGCCAGTGAGTCGATTCATCAAGTAGATGAAACGGCCAGTGCCGGGCGGCCCGTGACAGACACCCAGGTAGAACAGCTCGGGCGGTTGCTGCTCTTCGTTGTGGCATACAAGATGGCCTTGCGCCTGCGCAGTTGATCGGGACATCACATAGCGAGCACCGGCCTTGGCCGCATCGAGGTAGCGCTCGTCGTTGGTCTCGCGGTAGAGGTCTGCGAGGAAATAGCCGACCCCGGCGGGACCGTGGGCGAAGTTCGGAGCGGTGAACGGAAACGGCATCTCGGCAAGCATCAGCCACCGCAAGCCGTCGTCGACAGACTCAGCGATCTCGAGTAGACGGTCCGCAGCCCGCGTCGCGAGCTCGAGCGAATCCAACAGACCTTCACGGAACGAATAGAGAAGCACGACACCGGCACCAGCGGCACCGATCGAGAGGTCGACGACTTCGCCCTTGCCGGTAATCCCGGTGATGTCGGAGAACGGCAAATCTTCGATCCACCCAACCCCTGCGCCGATCTCGGAAGACTGATTGGTGATCTGATCGAGCGCAGCAACCGCACCACTGCGAAAACGTTCCCCTCGACTGGATTTGAACAGCTCATTCAACACGATCACAAAGCCCGGCCACCCGGAGTAGATGGCGATCGTTAGTTGTT
>JADWMG010000360.1 GCA_015767405.1 Actinomycetota bacterium | reverse complement strand
ACGAGCGTGCGGCCGCCGTTCGGTTTGGCGACGTCAACGGCGAGGCCCATGTTGACGTGCTCGTTGATGATGAGCCGGGGCTTACCGTCGGAACCCTCTACGAAGGTGTTCTTCATCGCCGGGACCTCGTCGGCGATCGCCCTTACGATCGCAAAGCCGATCAGGTGGGTGAAACTGACCTTGGTTTGACCGGTCCGCGCCCGGAAGCCGTTGATGACCTTGCGGTTGACCTCGAGCAATTTCGCCGGGATATTTCGGAAGCTGGTGGCGGTAGGCACACTGAGACTTCGGTCCATGTTCGCCGCAATCGCTGCGCCTGCGCCACGGATCGGCTTACCGGGTTCCTCTTCCGGGGCAGCCTGAACAACTTCCACGACTTCTGCTACCGGTGCTGGCGCCGCTGGCGCGACGTCGATCGTCGCCTCTGGTCCGGCTTGGCGGTATTCGTCGACAACTGCCCTGACTTCGGCAGACGCCGCGGCGGCTGCGGCGACCGACGGCGTGTGCGAGTGGTAGTCGATGAAGAACTCCTGCCAGGAATCGCTCACAGAGCTCGGATCACGAACAAATTGTTCGTACATCTCCTCGACGAGCCACGAATTCGCTCCGAATCCTGACCCCTGACCATCCGGCTTTGCCACAGCGGTCAGCGTAGTCCCGCGCCATCCAGCACCTCAGATCGTCCCGCCAAGATTTGTGTCAGCAGAAACCGGTGATGTCACCGTAAGTGCTGACACAAACCGCCCAATCAAACCAGACGCCCGCCAAGATTTGTGTCAGCAGAAACCCGGACGCCACCGGTAAGCGCTGACACAAACCGCATAACCGGAGTTTGTGTCAGCAGAAACCCGTGCGCCATCGGTATGTGCTGACACAAACCGTGGATGAGGGGCGGCGCGGGCGAGGTCGGGGAGCTGTACCCGCGCGACCAGCGCTGGTGTCAGAAGCCGGGCTTGAAGACCATGAGGTAGAGCACCACGATCAGCAGCCCGTTGATGACCATGCTGATGGTGTCGACGCGCTGCGCGGCGGTCTCGTCGCCGGCGGCCAACGCCTTCTCACCTGGAAATAGCAAAGCGTGCTGCAGACCGATCATGGCGACCCAGATGAGTGCTGCTAGCCAAAGCCAGCTCTGGCTGAACTCCCAGACGCTGTCGGACATTCCCTGGAGCCCGAAGCCAAACAGCCCGGTGAGGATCAGCGCTGGACCGTAGATCCGCCGACCATTCATCGACAGATACCCAATGACCGCTTGGCGATTCGGACCATCGAGCGCAGTCGTTTGCCGTCCGAGCATCGGATTCACGAAGCCTGGCGCAAACGCCACCAACGCAGTCAGGATGTGCAGAAGCAACATCACGTTGTATCCGGTGTCGTTGATCGCAGCAATCATCATGACTTGCATCGTAGGCGATCGACCTTTAACAATCTTGACGAACACTTGACCCCCTGACCTTGACCACCCACGGTGTTGTCGGGCTACGTTCAGTGAAGTCGTTTCGGGCGGAATCGAACGACCAGTCGAGGGCCTAATAATGCCTCGGCTACATCACCTTGAAGGGGACAACATGGACATCGGCAAGTTGAGCACCGGCCAGATGCTGAGCGGCGACGACATCGACGCGAGCGCCAACCGAGAACGGGTGCGCCAGCGCCGCCTCAGGCGCGCTCTGATCTTTCTCGGCTTGATCTTCTCCTGGTTGCTGTACCGGCTCATCACTGACAACCAGATCCGGTTCGGATTCCCCGGATGGATCCAAGGAAATCCCGAGATAGTCATTGCTCTGGGTCTGATCTTAATCCTCGGCACCGTCATCTTCATCCCGTTCCTCACCGCCGGGAAGTCCCCCCACACGCTCCTACGAGCATCGGACTCCAACATCCGCCTCGACGACGTTGTCGGCGCCGGGGAGACAAAGCGCGAGGCGATCGACAGCATGAACCTGTTCCTCGCGTCAGAAACCTTCCAACGAGAAATGGGCGGCAACGCCAGGCGCGGAGTCCTCTTCGAGGGGGCGCCCGGAACTGGCAAGACGTATCTCGCCAAGGCGATGGCCGCCGAGGCGGGGGTGCCATTCTTGTTCGTGTCGGCCAGCGAGTTCCAGTCGATGTACTACGGCCAGACGAACAAGAAGATCCGCTCCTTCTTCAAGGCCCTCCGCAAGGCAGCCCGCGACGAGGGCGGCGCTATCGGCTACATCGAAGAGTTCGACGCAATTGGTGGCTCCCGTAGTGGCATGAACACCGGATCGATGCGCGAAGGAATCGTCGGCGTCGTCAACGAACTACTGGTCCAGATGCAGAGCTTCGATCTGCCGACGGGCAAGGAGAAGTTCCAGGCCAAGTTCATCGACTGGTTCAACGG
>JADWMG010000359.1 GCA_015767405.1 Actinomycetota bacterium | reverse complement strand
AGGTATTGACATGAGGCAACAGGGAGTGGTTCCGCTTCGGGTGAGAGCTGCGAGCTCTCCGGTAGTTCGTGGAGTTCAATGGCACACTGCGGAGATGCGGAGACGGATCGGCGTTCTCGCGCTTGTAGTGATCACAACGGCCACGGCATGTTCAGGGTCGGAGGGGGCTTCGACGCCCGATACCGGATCGAGCAAGTCGACCGACTCGGGCTCAGCAAGCGTGGAGGCATTCTGCGTCGAGTACGCCTCGCTCGAAGATGAGCAAGCCGAGTCCTACGTCGGCTCTCCGCAACACCTCGCTACCATCGATGGGCTGCTCGCTGTCGCGCCGACCTCAGTGACAGCAGACCTCGTCATCTTCCGTGACTACCTCTCGTCTGGCGCCATCGATTCCGAGGCAGACCCGGAATCCAACGTGACGGAGAACTGGCCCGACGACGTGCAAACCGCCATCGCGAGCGAGAACGTACCGAACCGCGCCAGATACCCGGCGCACTGTTGCGGCTCCGGCTTGTACGACGGTGCCACGCAATCACCTCGTGAAGTTGCCCCAGTCCCGGAGTCGATCGACAGTTGAGAACGGTTACGTCGGTCCTCCGACACTGAGGTTCTCGGCCACGATTATCGGACGCTCGATATGGGCCGCGATGCGGCGGTCTTCCATGGCTGGAGACCGGGTTACGGCGCTCGCGTCGTGGGCGGTCGGTCGGAGTCGACACCAATCCGTAGACGATCCCAATGCCGGATCAAGTGCTCACTGGAGGCGGCTTGGCGGCCGACGTTTTCCGATCGGTCGGTACAGCGAATTGTTGCTCGGCGAGCTTCGTACTATGTTCGTGCTTCCGGCCAGATCGCGCCGGGCCTTGCCGCCGACCACTCCGAACGGACCCTTCATGACTGACGTCTCACTCGACTCCTTGGGTCCGATCGACTATCTCGTCGTCGAGTTTCCCGCCGGGGCCAGCAACTTCACAGGAGAGATGGCCGAAGAGTTGCTCGCGCTGGTCGACGGCGGTCTCATTCGAGTGGTCGACGTATTGATCTTGTTCAAGGACGAGAACGGAGAGGTCGAAGCGATGGAGTTGTCAGACGTCGAAGACCTCGGTCCTCTGCAGGCGCTCGAAGTCGAACTCGCCGAGCTTCTGGCCGAGGAGGACGTCGCCCACCTCGCCGCGGCGATGGAACCCGGGTCTACTGCCGGTGTCCTGATCTGGGAGAATCTGTGGGCGGCTCCATTCGCATCGGCGACGCGTCGTGCGGGCGGTCAGCTGATCGCCGACGGTCGAATTCCCATCCAAGCAATCATCGCCTCGATCGAGGCTGATATCGACACCATCGAAGAAGGAGCCTGAGATGCCAGTTCGAGCAACGCGTCGAGGACGAAGAGGCGTCGTCGGCCACCCGGTCGCCAAGACCGCCGTCGTAGCCAAGGCCGTCACTCCCGGGCCAGCACCCGTCGCCAAGACAGCCGTCGTGGCGGCAGCGGTAACACCTGGACGCGGTCGTCGCCGCCGAATCTGAATCGGCGCGACAACCGACCACAGAGTCGAATTGCGTCTGATTTTGGGGACTTGCTGCTTCTGGTCGGTACCGCTGCGCCATCGCCCGACCTGACCTGACGATCGGAACGAGAGCGAGCTGTTCGCGCACCACATGACAGTGGCGCGCTCGGCCGGGTGGGCCGACTGGCGACCACGACGAGTTCACCGCACGCCCCCGCCACCAGTCCGAACGACGCCATGATACGGAGGCCATGCGATATAGGCGGCCATTCGCCCGCCTCAGATTGTCCGCGCCGCGGGCTGAAAGTAACGTAATCGCGCTCGGAGGTCGATCCATTCTCCCAACCGAGTGTCAGTTGAGATCGGTGCAGCGGTCCACCGACAGAACTGGGTCTCAACTACCCTGCGAGGCGCCAATGCGAGGTACGGGAACCTGTTCTTCGGTCCTCCAACGTGAACCCCCACGAGGTGCCCGAAGCACGGCCTATGGCAGCCCGATATCGCCAGTGCTGCTGTCTCCAGACCACTCGGTAATCGCGACCTAAGACGAACGAGCGGCCATTCGGTATCCGGCGAACTGTTGTAGCCCACAGCCCGTTCGAGACCCCACATAACGCGACCACCATCCGTGATCGGTTCTCGACCCCCGACGCGAATACCGGGCGCCCGGCAAGGGCCGAAGTCGAGTGGTCCATCGTCGTCGAGCCCGGTGTTACGGCGCTCGCCTTATGTGCGTCGCCCCCCGCACCGCCGGTGCGAAAGATTGCCGGTTATGTGCGGGGTGGGGTTGGGGCCCCTCTGTGCCCACTCGTCGAATTGGATTTCACAACGGTTCGATGCGTTCTGCGGGTGCTCGGCGCCGAAACGGGTCTCGTGGCGTCAA
>JADWMG010000358.1 GCA_015767405.1 Actinomycetota bacterium | reverse complement strand
GTGGCCGCCTCATTGCTGCCGCTGCAGGCGGCGACAGCCAGTACTGCCAATACGAGCATCGCCGCCGATCTGCGCATCGCTGAAGAGTAGCAACCGCCCGGAGGCCGAACTCCTCCTCGGTCGCGTACGCAGCCATTTACAACTCTGGTCATCATTTCAACAGTGGGCGACGCGACCGCTGTGATGGAACCAGCGACAACAAGTGACAGCCGATCGAGCCAAATAGTCGTGGTCGAGCAATCTGACTCTGTGCAAGCGACAACGGTGACGTTCCGGTATGGGCCGAGACAGATCGAAACAAATCGGGTGGGCGTTGATCGGTCGCCGACATTGGGCCTCTTGACCACCCGGCACCCCTCTGCCACTCTGCCACTCTGACATCGGGGAATCGAACGAACTCAGGAATGGAGAACGGGTATGAGCGACTACATGAAGGATCTCGATGAGGTGCGCTCGCTCGTGCAGCTCTACGTCGATGGAGCGAACGGTGACATCGACAAGCTGCGCCAGGCCTTCCACCCGACCGCGACGATGATGGGGCACATCGGCCCAATGGACACTTACGTCCCCATCGAGGAATTCGTCTCGCGGGTCGAGGCACACCCAGGCTCAGCCGGGCCGGACTATCAGGCCACAGTCCGATCTATCGACCTCACGGGTGATGCCGGCGTCGCCGTACTGGTCGAGGCCGACTACATGGGGTGTGATTTCGTCGACTACTTCGCCGTAGCCCGCATCGACGGGCGTTGGCAGATCACAAACAAGACGTATGCCCACACGGGCGGCGAGCCACCGGCTCCCCCAAGCTGAGCCTGCAGAACATTTCCGGTGTTCAACCGACCGGCGCGAGCCCGCATTGGGCCCACTCACAAACTCAGGCGGGTGGGAGCCGGTCGGCTAGCTGTGTGGCGATGGTGCGGATGTCCTGATCGTCAAGTGGCCCGGGTTCTCTTGCCAGCTCCACGAGCCGCTTCGCCCAGATGATCCAGACGTCATCGATCTGGAACGGCTTAGCGAAGAACGACCATTCGGAGTCAGTGAAGCACAACGCCTGATGGATCGGTACATCCCCGAATCCGATTGATTCGAGAATCGGCTGGACGGTGTCCGTCTGCCACGACATCGCGCTGACCAACTTCGTCCGGTCCTTGCCATCGACGTAGACGCGTGGGTCCTCATGCCCCAACTCGCCATCATCCCGACGGCTGATCCGGCCCTTGTAGTTCTTGGCGTCGACCACCCAGATTCCGCAAGGAGCGATCACCAGGTGGTCGATGTTCCATTTCGTTCCGGGAACAGCACGGTCGTGCAGGACAACGCCAATGTCGGCAAGGTCACGGCTCAATCGAAGACCGAGGCGATGTTCGCCAACACTCCCCTGCGCCCAAGCCGTCGTCGACTGCGGTTCCCCGGTGAAGACCTTGGCGAGCCGACCGACACGTCCGGTCCCCCACTTCTCCTCGATCGCTCGCTCCCGCTTGGCCACCCGCCGCTCGAACTCACGCTGCGCAGACTGGCCGGGGACGCCATGGTCGATCGGGTTCGACGAAGAAATGGGCACGCTCACAGCTATTCATCGGCCGTAACTGACTCCGCTTGAGTCCCCACCAAGCCATCACCGATGCCCGAAGAACTCCGGTCGGCAACCCATGACCTGGTCACCGACCGGACAGAACCTCACCGCGTGTACACGAGAGTCGAGTCGGTGAACGACTGCTTCCACCGCCATTGGTCCATGACGTACATCGCAAACTCATCTTCCGACAGAGTGATCGTGTTCTCGATGGACATCTCGGCCATCGTGATGATCCGGTCGTAGTCGTCCGTGTGGTCTTCGGGCACAGGGAGCCCGATGTACTGATCGATCACACGACCACGCCTGACTTCGTGAATTCGACTTTCCAGTTCAGCCATCAACTGATCGTGGAACCCGTCGAGGGCCTCCTCGAAGACCTCCCGGTGTTGGGCTCGGTTCTCGCCCACTCGGGCGAGGAACTCTTCCTTGTCTACTTCTACGTTGCGCATTGCATTTCTCCTTGCTTGTTGGGTGTTCAGTTGGCTTCCACGGCACGGATGCCGCGAATGATTCGGACCACGTCGATCCAGTTCTGCTCACGCCACTCGTCGAGCTGTCGGAACTCGTCGATTCGCTGGCGCCGCGGAGTGTCTTGTCTGTGGTGGTGCCAGTCGAGGGCGTCTTCGGCGTACAGCAGCCCTGCAATCGGGCGGGCGGACCGGATCGCCGTGAGAGCCTCGATTGGATCCCACCCCGATGCCAGCAGCACCGCGTATGCGAGTGATGGCCCTCGATTGATTCCCATGTGACAGTGCACGAGAACCTTGGAATTGGGTTCAGCGAACGCTTCCAGGGCGAACGGAACTCCCTCGTTGAACCATCCGTCGGGCATCCG
>JADWMG010000357.1 GCA_015767405.1 Actinomycetota bacterium | reverse complement strand
GCGGGTGGTGGTGCAGCTCGCATCAGCCGACTGTTCAACCGCGTCGTCGACTCGGTCATCGACCAGGTCTGATGAGGCAGTCGAAGCGACTGGAGGCGCACCACCGGAACCGAACCACCCGGTTCAGGACGGCGGCGGCTCCAGCCGCTTCGCCGCCTGCGAGCGAAAACGGCCAGGTCTCACACCACCGGAACCGAACCACCCGGTTCAGGACGGCGGCGGCTCCAGCCGCTTCGCCGCCTGCGAGCGAAAACGGCCAGGCGAGCGTGGAGTTTGCTCTGTCGCTTCCGATCGTGGTGATGATGGCGCTGGTCCTGCTCGTGGTCGGCGTTGCCGTCCGCAACGAAATAGCTGTTGAATTAGCGGCGCGCGAAGGTGCCC
Organism: Actinomycetota bacterium; assembly: GCA_015767405.1. Classification (GTDB taxonomy): domain Bacteria; phylum Actinomycetota; class Acidimicrobiia; order Acidimicrobiales; family Ilumatobacteraceae; genus Sva-07. The sequence goes on along the minus strand of JADWMG010000357.1, from coordinate 2,033 downwards.
GCGCGGCCGCCGTATCAGCAAACGGGGCCGCTGCTGCAACGGCCGCTGCAAAGCGGTCCATCGCGCTCCCGATCGATGTCGCCACGACGACCGACGGAACCGCGGTCACGGTCACAGTGACCTATGTCGATCCCGTCAACATCGCACTCATTGGCCGTCTCCTCGGCCCCATCACTCACTCGGCGGCAGCAACCATGGTCATCGAGCCTCCTTGAGCCGTATCGTTGATGCCGTGGACATGCGAACGGTGGACTCGACGATCGGCGGGAGGCCGACCCTTTCCGTTGAAGGCATCATCGATCTTGCTTCGTTGGGCGATCTTCACGATGCGCTGACCCGCACCATCCGCGAACATTCAGGCGCTGTCGTCATTGTCGATCTCGATGCGGTCGTCGGCATCGACGATTGTGCACTCGGGGCCTTACTCGGCGCAGCGGCGACAGCGCGGGAGAACGCCGGTGACCTCGAACTCGTCTGCAATAACGAGGCCGTTCGAAACAGGCTCGAACGAACACGCCTCGACCGAGCGATCACCATCAGGTCAACGATTTCCTGATCTGAGAACTTCCGATGTCAGATCAAGGCACGCTGTAAAAGTGACTGCTTCTGACGCGCCTGCAAACGGTGGTCCCATCTTCCATCTGGCAATCCCCGACGATTGGGCCGCGGCATCTGCATCAGGTGAGTACCTCGTGTCCACACGTGGGATGTCACTCGATGAGGTCGGGTTCATCCACTGCTCCACTCACGATCAAATCGAGGCGACCGCCAACCGTTTCTACGGAGATGTCGATCAACTAATCCTGTTGGCCATCGATTCACTCCTCGTCCCCTCGAGGATCATCTTCGAGCCTCCAGTACCGGAAGGCCCCCTTCTCTTTCCACATATCTACGGCCCGCTTCCGGTCTCCGCCGTCAAACTCACGTCCCCGTGGACTCGAAGCTCCACCGGTTGGTCCCTCACCACCCTCTGACGCAACTCCAGCCCACAACTCTGTGAGCAACGTCCGCAACTGCCGCGTCAATCGCTCACAACATTCAGCGGTATTCCAGGTCCATGAGCAGTGCATGCACCGAGCGGGAACATCGCTCACAGCGCCAATTCGGGGCGGTCGAGCGGGAGGGGCCACAGGCGGTTGGAGACACGAGCGATTGGGCCAGGAGCGTTTAGTCCGCGGGCGCTAGTTGTCAGAGGTCGTCGAATTCTGACTCTTCAGGAGGGATGTTGCGACCCCCTTGCCGGCGATCGGCAACCTTTTCGCGGGCGCGCTGTTCTTCCTCGAGGGCGGCTTCTTCTTCGATCAGACGCTCGAGGCTGGTCAACCGAATCTCATCGAGTTCGCCGGCGGCGATCGCGTCTTGCACAGCACACCCTGGCTCCTGGTCGTGCTTGCAGTCGCGAAACCGACAATCGTCCATCAGGTCGAACACATCGGAAAAGGCGCGTTCGATACCAATGCCTGACAGCCAGAGGCTGAGCGCCCGCACGCCAGGGGTATCGATCAGCCAGCCCTCGCCTGGTAGCGGAACAAGCTCGGCGGCCACGGTCGTATGCCGGCCGCGCTGATCGCCCTCACGAACGGCGTAAGTGGCCTGGCGTTCGTCGCCGACCAACGCATTGACGAGAGTCGACTTTCCAACGCCGCTCGCGCCGAGGAAAGTGAGCGTGCGGTTCCCTTCGGCATACCGCCTGATCGCATCGATACCCTCACCAGTCACTCCGCTCGCAAGCAGGACCGGAACACCTAACGCGACCTCGATGAGTGCTTGGCGCGCTGGGCCAGGGTCATCGACGAGATCGGTCTTCGTCAGCACGACCACCGGGTCTGCACCGGAATCGAACGCCAACACCAACTCGCGTTCGAGGCGGCGGGGGCTCGGCGGAGACCCGAGCGCGTGGACGAGGAAAACCACATCGATGTTCGCGGCAATTGTGTGTGGCACTGCACGCATCCCATCGAACGACGCCCGCCGCGTGAAGGCCGAGCGACGTTCGAGGACATGGTCCAACCGCTCCTCGTCATCGGACGGGA
>JADWMG010000106.1 GCA_015767405.1 Actinomycetota bacterium | reverse complement strand
ACCTCGTTGCGCTCGGCTTCGAATTGTGGCTTCACCAGAAGAACCATTGAACTACCAGGGTGACACATCGCGATCAACGGTGGGATAACCAGCGCAAGGGAAATGAAGGAAAGATCACCGACAGCAATGTCGACCGCTCCACCAATTGTGTCGCGATCGGCACTGCGGATATTGCAGCGCTCCAGGTTGACGACCCGCGTATCAGCACGGAGCCGCTCGTGGAGCTGGCCGCGGCCCACATCAACTGCGACGACCTCTTGCGCTCCGCGTTGTAACAGACAGTCGGTGAAACCGCCCGTTGAGGCCCCGGCGTCGAGCGCCCTCATGCCAGTTACGTCGATCCCGAAGACATCGAGCGCCCGATCGAGCTTCTCCGCGCCGCGGCCGACCCACCGAGCCGGTGGGTCGGAGATCACGACCGCGTCGCCAGGAGCCACTTGTCGCGCCGCCTTGGTCGCGAGAGAACCGTTGACCAGAACCCGGTGTCTCGAGATCAACTCCTGCGCTTGGCTCTGATCCGCGACGAGCGAGCGGCGCACGAGTTCTGCGTCCAGACGTCGACGTGCCACAGGCCCTATCTAATCAACTTCAGCAAGAGCAGAGGCCAACGCCGCCAGATCGGGCAAATCATCGGCAACGGCGACCTCGGAATCAACGACCTCTCCAGGAGCTACGACGCCGCTGCGCACCAGCACGAACTCACATTGCAGTTCCGCCGCGAACAACCCGTCGGTCTCAGGCCGGTCGCCGACCATCAACACGCTGTTCGGATCGAATGGCTGGTCCGCCGCTGAGAGGATCTCACTGATCAGCATTGCCATCGATTTGTGGGGCTTACCGGCGATTTGTGGAGTCACTCCGGATGCAGCCTCGACTGCCGCCAGGATCGCACCGCCGCCGGGGGCCGGCCCATCGGCTGTCGGGTAGGTTGCGTCGCCGTTGGTCCCGATCAGGCGGGCTCCAGCCCGCACCGCAGTCGCAGCGACCGCGAGGCGGGGGTAATCAAAGTCACGGTGTAGGCCGACGACAACGGCATCGACTGGACCGCTGATTTCCGCACCTGTGTTGCGCACTGCAATCGCACCCTGCCGCTCGACCGCCTCGACAATTCCCGGCCCACCCGTGACCAGCACCCGCTCCCCCCGCTGGAGCAGACGGGCAGCTGCCATTGACGACGAGACAACATCGCCGCTAGCCGGTATCCCGATCTGCTGTAGTGCCTGCTCCTGATCGGCGATCGTTGACGCGGAGTTGTTGGTGACGAAGAGCACGCGATGCCCACTTGCCCGCATCCGGACAACGGCATCAACCGACCCGGCGATCGGTTGATGGGCGAGCCACACAACACCATCCAGGTCGCACAAGACTGTTCGGACACGAGAAAACTTCGACATGACGCTCCGATCGTTGCAGGAGGTTGGTCGAGTGATGGCATCCTGTGCTGGTGCCACGCTTCACACCGTTCCCCGCTCTGCGCTACAACGACCGCGAAATTGATGATCTGATCGCACCGCAGCCGCTTCAACATCACACACGTCGATGTTCCGCGTGAATCAGCAGGTCCTGACCGCTACGAAATGGCTGCAGGGGTCCTTCAGGACTGGATCGACGCCGGGCTCATGTCGTTCGATGACACGGCAACGTTCACGCTCTATCGGATGAGATTCAGCGATGCGACCGGAGTCGCGAGGGACATCGTCGGGGTGCTCGGCGGGTTGGAAGTTGTCGACCAAGGCAGTGTCCTGCCGCACGAACGCGTCACTCCGAAGGCTTCGACCGACCGGCTGGATCTGACGAGAGCAACACGCGCCAATCTCTCGCCGATCTGGGGGCTGTCGCTTGCCGACGGCCTCACCGACCTGCTGAGCGAGTCGGCCGAGCCCATTGCCTCCGTCACAGTCGACGGGGTCGAGCACACCGTCGAACGAGTCACCGACCCAGACCGTATTGCTGCCATCGCATCCAAGATCGGGTCAGACGACGTTCTAATTGCAGACGGGCATCATCGCTATGGAGTTGCCCTTCGTTACCGGGATGAGGTGCGAGACGAAAGCGGTCGCTCCAATGCGGCAGAAGACACGCTCGCGTTCATCAGCGAGTTGGTGGCTGACCAGTTGAGCGTCGAGGCAATTCACCGGCTCTACAACGGCGTTTCGTGGGATGACCTAGTTGGTGCGCTCGACCGAGTGTTCGAACGAGAGGATGCAGGGCGGCCATCCGCCGACACACTGTCAGTGATGGCCGACCGTGGTGTTCTATGCCTGATCGGCTCTGACGGGAACGCTCAGTGGCTCACGCCGAGGCCCGGGGCCTTCGAGGGTGTCAGATCCCTTGACGGCGTATGGCTGGAACACGCTCTCGACGACGTCCCCCATGAAGTGACGTATCAGCACGGCGTCGACCACGCCACCGCCGCAGTCACGTCCGGCGCAGCTGTCGGGGCGGTGCTGATAAACCCAGTGAGCGTCGCCGAGATCGAACGCACCGCACGAGAAGGCCTCCTGATGCCTCCCAAGTCAACCTTCTTCACTCCGAAGCTGCGCACGGGTCTCGTCGTGCGTAGCGTCGATTGACTTAGTATCGATCCCGATGCCTGCCGCTATAGAAACCCGCAACCTCACCAAACAGTGGGGCGACCTCAAGGCCGTCGACAAACTCGACCTGGTAGTCAACGAAGGCGAGTGCTACGCATTCCTCGGTCGCAACGGATCGGGGAAGTCAACGACCGCCCGGATGTTGCTCGACTTCATTCGGCCAACTGGCGGAAGCTCAGAACTACTTGGCGGGTCCGGCAGCGACCCGGACATCCGAGCACGCGTCGGGTACCTGCCTGGCGACCTGAATCTTCCGCGCACCATGACCGGTCGTGATGCCTTCAACTATTTCGGTGGCCTGCGTCCGAGCGGCGAGAGCGACGTACGCGACTCGCTTGTCGAGAGATTCGGCCTCGACCCGACACGCCCGGTCCGTGAGTTGAGCACAGGGAACCGGCGCAAGGTTGGCCTGATTCTCGCATTCATGAACAACCCCGAACTACTCATTCTCGATGAGCCGACCAGCGGGCTCGACCCGGTTCTCCAGGAGGAGTTTCGGGATCTGCTCGCCGAACGAAAGGCCGATGGGGCAACGATCTGGTTGACATCGCACGTTATGGCCGAGGTCGCCAGAGTCGCTGACCGCGTCGGGTTGATCAACGAAGGAAAGCTGGTCAAGGAATTGACCTTCGAAGAACTTCGACATCAGGCGACAACAGAAATCACGTTCGGGTTTGCCGAACCGGTACCACCTAGCGCCTTCGAGGATGTCACCTCGGTCGCAGCCGTCACGCAGGACGGAGTCGACCTCGTGCTCTCATTGAATGGCCCTGTCGGAGCTGTGCTGAAACGGGCTGCCGAACTCGATGCCATACGAGTGGAGACCGAACAGAACGATCTCGACACGATCTTCATTCAACTTCTGTCCGGAGAGGAGCAGTCATGAGCGCGACACTCTCGGTTTACCGACGTTGGATCCGTGACCGGCGGCTCTCCACTGTGAGCTGGACGCTGGGAATCGTCGTGATCATTGTTGCGACTGCCGCGTTCTACCCGTCGCTTGGCTCTACAACGGCATCAATAGCCGACGGCAGCGACAGCGGCGAGGCGATGAGTTCGCTGCTGGGTCTCAGCAGCGGTATCGACCCGAGCACACCACTCGGGTACCTCTGGATCAGCTTGTACGCCAACATCGTCCCGTGGACATTGATGGCACTTGGCGTTGCCCTTGGCACCGCCGCTATCGCCAGCGACGAAGACACGGGTGCACTCGAATACCTCCTCTCGGGGCCTGTGACACGCACACAGGTGGCCTTTGCTCGCTTTGCCGCCGCAGTGTCTGTGCTCCTGCTCGTTTCGTTTCTCTCGGGACTGTCGATGGTCCTCTCGCTGCCCTTCTTCGATCTCACAGAATCAGTTACCACGACCGCCCCCGATGGATCCAGCACTACCGCTCCCGGCGCAACGGTCGGCGACATTGCCACAGGGACGTTCTCGTCGTTCGCAGTGGCTCTCGGGCTCACCGGAATCGCATTCCTGATCGGGGCTGCGACCGGCCGCAAGGGCATCACTCTCGGCGGCGCATCCGCTGTCGGTATCGGCGGCTACGTGCTCTACACGCTGTCGAGCATGACCAGCAGCCTCGACTTTCTCACTTGGCTATCGCCGTGGCGCTGGTACGTCGATGACGTCATGCTGATCAACGGATTGACATGGGACGTCACACTGCCCTTTATCACGGCAACTCTCTGCCTGCTCATCGGCTGGCAGGCGTTCCTGCATCGAGACCTCCAGAGTTCATAGAGTTCCGGCGACCCTGGCCGCTGTGTCGCTGACCAAGGCCATCACTTGCTTGGTTCGTCGCGTAGGCACGATTGCATCTACCACCACCTCGGTTCGACTCTGGGTGGAACCACCAGAACGGAAGAACCGGCGCCGCACGGTGCCTACTACGACGACATCAAGCCCTTGTTCGATCGGGTCCAACGCTCTGCTCGGCGGATCGACCCACGACACGGGTACTGACACCTTCGCCGTCTTGTCACCAGCGGTGATCGTTGTCGCCACGTCAAACTGCACAACGGTGCTGCCAGAAGGCAGGTCACGGCTGATCAACTCGCCGACTATCGCCCCTCGCAGCAGTGCCACGTTCGACGTTGTCTCAGATTCCATCATCTCGTTCTCCTCTTGGGTCATATTCCATTCGGAGGGAGTCGGTAGATTCGAACATAGTCAGGGGCTGTAACAGCGGTCTACGGTCCGAGCATGAGCAACATCACGACGCCCGATCCTCTGCGCTGGGGAATTGCCGCTACTGGAGGCATCGCCGCGAGCATGGCCGAGGCGTTGTCGACGTTGTCTGATGCCGAGGTTGTCGCGGTCGGATCCCGTTCACAAGATTCGGCCGACAGCTTTGCCGAGCGCTTCGACATTCCGCACGCCCACGGCAGTTACGCCGACCTCTACGCAGATGACGAAGTAGACATCGTCTACGTCGCATCTCCTCACAGCCATCATCACGCAATGACAATGGCCGCGCTGGAGGCCGGCAAACACGTCATGTGCGAAAAAGCATTCGCACTGAATACAGCACAGGCGATCGAGATGGTGGCTACGGCGCGACGCTGCGACCGCTTTCTGATGGAGGCGATGTGGACCTGGTTCATTCCCGCCGTCGTTGAAATCAAGCGACGCGTCGATGCAGGCGAGATCGGTGACCTCAAGTTGGTCGAAGCGGACTTTGGCCTTCCAATTCTGAATGAAGACGGTCGCCATCGTCGCGTCGACCTTGCCGGTGGGGCACTGCTAGACCTGGGCATCTACCCGATCACGTTCGCCCGGTTTCTCGCCGGCAATCCGGTAGAGGCAAAGGCGCTCGGAAATCTGAGCGAGGCGGGGGTCGACACGACACTCGGTGGTGTGGTCTCGTTCGAGAACGGCACACTCGGCGTATTCCACACTTCGCTCGATGTGCTGAGCACCTTGCGGGCCACAGTGATTGGCACGAAGGGCCGAATCGAGGTCGGCCCGCCATACTGGCACGCGTCCGAGTTCACCGTCATGATCAACGGCGAGCCGCCCGAGCATGTGGAAATCCCCAACCAGGGCCTCGCTCACGAGGCCCAACACGCGATCGACCGCATCCGAGCCGGGTACCTGGAAAGCGATGTCATCTCCCTGGCTACAACCATTTCGACGATGGAACTCCTCGACGACATCCGCGCCCAAGTAGGCGTCATCTACCCCCAAGAACGTTGATGCGCGGAGCCGCATGGTGGGGCCCGACCTGCATCACGTCGTTGCGGTGAGCTTGGGCGCGACCCGTCCGCACTCAAGCTCACCGGAAGGGTCAGGTGGATGGGGGGAGGATCTTCAGGCCGAGTTCGGCAAGGACCTTGGGGTCACCCGGGATCGGAGAGTTGGTCATCGGATCGGCACCGGACTGAGTCTTCGGGAACGCAATGACCTCACGGATGTTCTCTTCGCCGGCCAAGATCGCCACCAGACGATCGAGACCGAGACCGAACCCGCCGTGCGGCGGTGCCCCGTAATCGAATGGGTTCAGGAAGAACCCGAACTTCTGTTCCGCTTCTTCGTCGGAGATCCCAAGCGCTTGGAACACACGACGCTGCAAGGCGGGGTCGTACGACCCACACGAAGTGGTATGGACCCTCATGCACTGGCGGACGGCCAAGATCGTTACGCAGCGTCCCGAGCACTTCACAAGTCGTCATCCACTCATCGGCGACGATCAGGACCAAGTCGCCTGTCTCCGCCTCCATCGTCGACCGCAGCGCCGCCGCCTCTTCAGCAGACAGGAACTTGGCGACGGGCGACTCGAACCCGCTTGCTTCGCTCCCCTCGCCGACATCAACAACCTTCATCCAGACGAGGCCCTTCGCCCCAAGCGACTTCGCATGATCGGTGAGCTTGTCGAGCTTGTTGCGTCCGTAGTCGCCAGCTGCACCTGGAACACGAATTCCCTTGATCGACTCGGCGCCGGCGAAAGCTTTGAAACCGGTCGATGCGAACACATCTGTGAGATCCACCAACTCCATGCCGAAGCGAAGGTCGGGCTTGTCGATTCCGAATCGCTCCATCGCATCGTGCCAGGTGATCCGCTCAATGCTCTGCGGACGATCCCCAGTTGCCGCCTCGGTCGCCGACAGCACAGCTTCACTTACAGCTGCAAGCACGTCGTCCTGTTCGACGAAACTCATTTCCATGTCGAGCTGCATGAACTCGTACTGGCGGTCAGCACGTAGGTCTTCGTCGCGCAGGCAACGCGCCATCTGGTAGTACCGGTCGACACCTGCAACCATCAGTAGCTGCTTGAACAGCTGCGGCGACTGTGGCAGCGCATAGAACGACCCTGGCTCCTTGCGCGAGGGCACGAGGAACTCTCGCGCTCCTTCCGGAGTGGACGGCACCAGCATGGGCGTTTCGACCTCGACGAATCCTTGGGAGTCCATCGCCCCGCGAATCGAGGAGTTGATCGCCGCCCTGATTCGGAGGTTCTTCTGCATTCGGTCTCGGCGGAGATCGAGATAGCGGTGCTGTAATCGCACCATTTCGTCGACATCATCGGCACGCGAATCGATCGGGAATGGTGGTGCTTCTGCCTTGCGGAGCACTTCGACCTGGCACTCTCCGAGCTCGACCTGCCCGGTTGGCAGTGAGTCGTTGATTGTTCCATCGGGGCGCTGGCGTACGACACCAGTGATGCGCAACACATACTCACTGCGCACGTCAACATCATTGTCGACCACACACTGGATGATCCCGGAATAGTCACGGAGGTCGACGAAGGCCAGGTGCTCACCGTGTTCGCGGCGCCGCGCAACCCAGCCACACACACTTACGGTCTCGCCGATGTTGGCTGACCGCAATTCGCCACAGAGATGCGTTCGCATCGAGGTCGCGCCAGAACTCGTAGCGCCTGAGGGAGGGGTTGTTTCCGAGGAGGTCATGAAGAGTCTGTTCCTGTAGTGGTGTCTTGAGAAAAATGGGCGATCAGATCAGATCGGGCAATCGTGATCTGTTCATCGTCGGTGCGTAGCGGCTTGACAACCGCAGTGCCTGCCGAAACCTCGTCGTCGCCGATGATGACTGCAAACTGAGCCCCGCTGCGATTGGCGAGCTTCATTTGAGCCTTCATCGAGCGGTTGTCATAGCCCCGATCAGCAGCCAGCCCGGCGCCCCGCAGATCGGCGGTGATCTCGGTTGCGTGCAGTCCACCGGTTACGTCAACGACGAATGCATCGAGTTCTGTGGGTTCAGGGCCGAACACACCCTCGTCATCACAAGCCAGAAGCGTGCGATCGACTCCGAGGGCAAAGCCGATTCCCGGCGTCGAGGGTCCACCGAGAGCCTCGACCAAACCGTCGTAGCGCCCGCCTCCCCCCAGCGCGTTCTGCGCGGAGTTGAGCGTTTCACCCTGAAACTCGAAGATCGTGCGGCGGTAGTAGTCGAGGCCGCGCACGAGCTTCGGCTCGACTTCGAAGGGGATGTGCAAGGCGCTCATGCCGGCACACACGGACTCGAAATGTTCTGCCGCTTCAGGGCTGTGGAAGTCGGCGATCTGCGGTGCCGACTCGATGAAGCGCTGGTCGGGCTCCCGTTTCGAGTCAAGAACTCGAAGTGGATTGCGGATCAGGGTGGACCGGCTCTGTTCGCTGAGGGCGCTGCCGGCCTGATCGAAATGAGCGCGCAGCGCCTCGACATACCGCGCACGGTCGTCCGGCTCACCCAAACTGTTGATGATCAGATTTACCTGGCGAAGTCCGAGCCGCGCGTAGAACTCCCAGGCGAGAGCTATGACCTCGACATCGAGGAGCGGATCGTCAACACCGAGCACCTCGATGCCCACCTGCTCGAACTGCCGATAACGCCCGCGTTGCGGCCTTTCATAGCGAAAGTTGGGACCCGAATAGAACACTTTCCACGGAGTTGTCGGGCGATGCTGAGCGAATGACCGACAAACACTGGCTGTGACTTCTGGTCGCAGAGCGATATGGCGATCACCCTTGTCGATGAAGTCGTACATCTCCTTGGTCACCACATCGGTGGCGTCGCCAATGCGAGTGAACACGCCAAGATCCTCTAGCAGCGGGGAGATCAGTTCGCCGTAGCCGGCACGTTCGACAGTATCGGCGAAGATATCCGTGAATCGACGCCAGCGTTCACTCTCGGGAGGCAGGATGTCCCGCATACCGGGACTTGTCTGGAACGCTGGCACGGCCCGACACGTTACCTGGCATGACCGCCAGGGCGTTCAGCCATTATGTCCAGACCGATACGGGTCAATCTTCGCTCGCACCACCTGGCACGAGCCGGTAGGCGTCGTAGACCGAATCGATGCCTTTGATGGTCCGAATTACCGCATCGAGATGCCCTCTATTGGCAAATTCGAACTCAAAGGTCATCTTGGCGACGCGATCGGAGCCTGTGACGGTTTGACACGACAGGATGTTCACCTGGTGATCAGCCAGGGAGTTGGTGACATCACGCAGCAACCGCGAACGGTCGAGGGCGACGACCTCGACACCAGCAACGAAGGTGGCATTGGACTGCTCCTGAGCATCCCAGTCGACTTCGATCATGCGAGTTGCCTGCTCAGTCATCAAAGAATCGGCATTCGCGCAGTCGGAGCGATGCACGCTCACTCCGCGGCCGCGCGTAACGAACCCGGTGATTCCGTCGCCAGGAACCGGCGTACAGCACTTGGCGAGCCGCACGAGAACGTCGTCCAGACCCTCCACGTGAACGCCGACCTTCGCCGACCTGCCGTCGGTGCGTTCTCGGCGGGGTGCCGCAACCGTTGCAGGAAGCTGCTCGTCTTCCTCTCCCGAGCGCAACCCACGGGCGAGTCGTTGGGCCACCGTCTTCGCCGATACGTGATGCTCACCGATAGCTGCCAACAGTGCGTCGAGATCCACATAGCTCAGTTCACCAACGACTGATTCGAGTTGTGGCGACTTCCAGACGTGCTGAACGGGAAGTCGTTCGCGACGCAACTCGGACGTCAGATCATCACGCCCAGCCTCGATCATGTCCACTCGGCGCTCCCGACTGAACCACTGCCGAATCTTGTTTCGCGCCCTCGGCGACGAGACGAAGGTCAGCCAATCTTGCGATGGTGCCGCCGATTCAACCTTCGACGTGAAGATCTCCACGGTGTCGCCGCTGTTCAGTACCTTGTCAAGAGAGACCAACCTGCCGTTGACCTTCGCTCCGATGCACGCGTGGCCGACCTCGGTATGCACGCCGTACGCGAAGTCGATCGTCGTCGACCCGACGGGCAGCGTTATCACTCGCCCCTTCGGTGTGAAGACAAAGACCTCGTCCTGTTCCAGATCAGTCTTCAGGCTCTCCATGAACTGTGCGGGGTCAGAAATCTCTTCCTGCCAGTCGATGATGCGCGCCAGCCAATCGATTTCGGCGTGTTTGTCCCCACCTTCCTTGTAGGCCCAATGTGCAGCGACACCCCATTCGGCGCGCTGGTGCATCTCGGCAGTCCGAATCTGGACTTCGATCGGCTTTCCGGCAGGGCCAATAACAGTGGTGTGCAAACTCTGGTACAGGTTGAATTTCGGCATCGCGATGTAGTCCTTGAACCTGCCTACAACCGGCCTCCAACGGCCGTGGATGCACCCCAACGCGGCGTAGCAATCTTTCATCGAATCGACGATCACGCGGATGGCGATGAGATCGAAGATGTCGTCGAACTCGAGACCCTTCATCACCATCTTTTCATAGATGCTCCAAAGGTGCTTTCCGCGCCCCGTCACCTCCGCTTCGATACCCAACTCGGCCAGGCGTTCGCGCACCTCGGCCACAGCCTTCGCCAGATACACGTCACGTTCAGGAGTGCGGCTACTGACCAGATGGTCCAGTTCTGCAAAACGTTTGGAATGCAGTGAAGCAAATGCCAAGTCCTCGAGTTGCTGTTTCATCTCTTGCATCCCGAGCCGGTGCGCAAGAGGTGCATAAATGTCAAGCGTCTCCTGCGAAATACGCTGCTGTTTTTGCTGCGGCATTGCCGCAATCGTTCTCATATTGTGCAGTCGGTCGGCCAGCTTGATGACCAGTACACGAAGATCTCTAGCCATCGCCACGAGCATCTTGCGCATAGTCGCGGCCTGCTGCTCTTCGCGTGAGTCGAAGCGAATCCGCTCGAGCTTCGTCACCCCGTCGACTATGTCAGCAGTCTCCGACCCAAAGTCACGAGCAACGTCTTCGACGGTGATCTCGGTGTCTTCAACGGCATCGTGAAGCAGCGCCGCCACGACCGACACCTCATCAAGCCCGATGTCAGCAACGATCTGGGCGACGGCAAGTGGGTGATTGATGTAGCTCTCGCCGCTCGAGCGCATCTGCGACTGATGCGCCTGTGCCGCAACTGTGTAAGCCCTGCTGATGGTGACCACGGGCGCCTTCGGATGACGGCTTCGATAGGAAGCGAGCAGTGGTGTCAACTCGTTCTTGGCCGCGGCGACCGAATGACGCCGCCACGGGAGCACGCGGTCGACTGTGCCCATGGTCAGTAATGCAGGAGGGTCCTAACAGTCCACTCCGCAACGTGGACGCGCCCGCCCAGCTCATCGAGTTCGAGCACGAAACCCAGGCCGACAATCACACCGCCGAGCGTTTCGACGAGTCGCGCCGTCGCTGCCGCTGTGCCCCCAGTTGCCAAAACGTCATCGACGATGAGGACCCGTTCTCCGGGGCGGATGGCATCTCGGTGAATCTCTAGCTTGTCGGTGCCGTATTCGAGGTCGTATTCCTCGCGCGCAACCGCCCACGGCAGCTTCCCGGCCTTGCGTACCGGCACCAAGCCCGCTCCGATGTGATACGCGACCGCGGAGGCAAAGAGAAACCCGCGCGCTTCTACGCCGACAACAAGATCGATATCGGCACCAGCAAACCCTTCGACGAGACCGTCGATAGCTTGACCGAACACAGCGGCATCGCCGAGAAGAGGCGTGATATCGCGGAACGTCACCCCGTCTGTCGGGTAATCGCTGATTTCGCGAACGTAGTTTCGGAGCGTCTCGTGGCTGGCTGCCATCCCCGCAGGATAGCCGCCAGCACGATCAGCGACGCTTCTTCTTTCGCGGGCGCGGCGGGTGCGACAGCAACCGGTCTGCGGGCTGCGCCACGGACGAGCCGTCAGTCGAATCCGAGGCCGCATCGTCATCAGATTGGCCATCGCTGGCGGAATTGGAGCGGCTCTTACCTGTGGTTCGCTCGGTGACACCAGCGCCGATCACAGCAGCGCGAAGATCGTCACCCGTTAGTCGCTCGCGTCGCGTCTTCCGACCCGATTTCGACTTCAGGGTGGCCAGAAGTGGCGTCGCCACGAAGATCGATGAGTACATCCCAAAGATCATGCCGACCAGCAGTGCTAGGGCGAATTCTTGCAGTGTCTCGGCACCGAGTAGGCCAGCGCCGATCAGCAGCAGTGAGATCACGGGAAGTATCGACGAGAAGCTAGTGATAATCGACCGCATCAACACTTGGTTCATCGAGATGTTGACAACGTCTTCGTACGGCATTTTCGTGCCCGCGTACCGGCCCTCATTTTCCTGAACACGATCGAATACGACAATCGTGTCGTAGAGCGAGTACCCCAAGATCGTGAGGAAGGCAATGACCGTGGCTGGGGTCACTTCGAATTGGAACAACGAGTACACCCCGACAGCGGCGATCACGTCGTGGGCCATCGCGGCGAGCGCGGCGACGGCCATGCGCCACTCGAAACGAATCGAGATGAATATCGACACCACGACCAGGAAGATGACCAGTGCTCTGATGGCTTTGTCGGTGATCTCGCTCCCCCAGGTCGAGCTGGTGAACGAGAAGCTGATGTCTTCGACAGTGACCCCAGCGGCCGTGGCAAAGTCTCGCGTAACAGCCTGCGCAACTTCCGGCGGCACCTCTTCGACCTGAACCGTAATCACGTCAGTTGACTCAGATGTTCGGCGCTGGATCCGTGAGCCTGTCGTTGAAACACCGTTGTCGTTGAGCACCTCCTCGGCCTCTCCAACCCCGAACATTTCACTCGCCGGCACGTCCCACGCATCGCCGCCCTCGAAGTCGAGACCGAGGTTCAGACCACGCGTCGACAACGAGAGAATCGTAACGAGGAGGACAACGATCGCAATGATCAAGCCGACGCGACGGTGCCCGTAGAAGTCGATTGCTGTCTGGCCGCGAGTGAGGCGCTGGAATCCTGACGTTCCAATGGCATCGGTGGTTGTCATGCTGTTGCCACCTCGACTCCGAGCGCCCGCTCGCGTCGCGCCATCAGCTTGCTCCGGGACAGAAGCAAGACGGCGGGTCGCGTGAAGAAGAAGCACACGAGAAGGTCACAGATCGTCGTGAGGCCGAGATAAAGCGCGAAGCCGCGAACCGAGCCGACTGACAACCAGAAGAGAATTGCGGCACCGATCACGGATACGAGGTCGGCCGACCAGATGGTACGCCAGGTCATTTTGAAGCTGCGCGGGGCAGCGTTCTTGAGGGTCCGACCATGCCGCAACTCATCCTTGATGCGTTCAAAGAACACGACGTAGCTGTCGACCGTAACCCCGACCGCGACGATGATTCCGGTGACACCGGCCAAACTCAGTGCGTAGTTCGTCCAACTTGACACGAACGCCGCGAGGCTGAACACCATCATCGCCCAGATCGTGAGCCCTCCAACAATGACGAGCGCAAGCCAGCGGTAGTAGGCAATCAGGAAAGTCAACACCAGAGCGAGCCCGATCAGCCCGGCGATGATCGCCGCCTGCAGGGAGTCCGCTCCGGCCGACGCCGAAACAGTTCGCGCCTCTTGAGCTTCAACCTCGACGGGGAATGCCCCACGGTTGAGAACTGCCGCGAGATCCTCGGCTTCGCCACGAGTAAAGCTTCCGGTGATCGCGACCGAGTCGCCGAAGTTCGGTTGGTTCACCTGTGGGGACGACTGAATCACGCTGTCGAGCACGATTGCGATCTGACCGCGCGTTCCGGGCTGCGTCGAGGGACAGGTGGGGGTCATCTCGTAGCACTGATTGGCGAGATTGTTCCAGGTCGCCTGGCCATCGCCACGCAACCCAACTGCAACGCCCCATCCACTGTCGGCGGTGAGATCTGCACTTCCTCGCACGAAGACTTCACCCGTACCTTGGGCGGGCCCGACACAAAGCGCCGCTCCCTCGCGGGTCGGCAACAGTTCGTTGCCAGAAGCTGCTCCCTCCGTCTCCGGTACCGAATCAGTCGGTACAGAGTCGGCTGGAGGACAGTCGCTGAAGTTCAGCACAGGACGTAGTTCGACGACACCGGAGACATCTACAGCGTCGAGCGCCTCTTGCTGATCTCTCACACCGGGAAGATCGACAACGATCGTTTCACCTTGCACGCGTACATCAGGCTCCGCGATGCCGCGGTTTTCGAGTTCGTTACGGATGAGGTCGCGAATGACGATCAGGTCGTCTGAACTCGCCGGTTCAACGGGGGCCAGGATGACTGAAACACCACCCTGGAGGTCGAGACCGAGAATGGGCGTGTTTTCAGTGACGATGTTGCCTACAAAGGCCCCAACCACGATTAGCACGACCCCAATCAGAGAAACCCAGAGACGGCGATTCATCAGA
>JADWMG010000356.1 GCA_015767405.1 Actinomycetota bacterium | reverse complement strand
CGAGTCCGAGGAAGGCAAGTCGGTACAGCCCGAGGATCCCGATTCTCGACGCGATCGCTCCGAACCCCAGTCGACCAACGATCGACGCCATGCCGATGACCCCCAGTAGGACGGCCGCCGAGCCCGCTGCACCGGTCGTGTCGATGTAGTCGGCCATGAATACAAACGGTGTGAACAGCGCGATTGAGATGAAGAGCGCTGACACATAGAGGTACCAGAAGTCACGACGGCCGCCGATGATCTCGCGAATCGGTCGGGGAGTTGCGATTGAACCTGGGGGCCGATGTGCTCCCACCGCTGCGATCGCCAACAGGACTCCCGAAACGACCGCCAAGACGCGATACGCGTCGCGCCAACCGTTGGCCTCGATCACCCGCTCGATGATCGGTACGAGCACGAGCGTGCCGGTGCCGATTCCTGCAACCGCCAGGCCGATGGCGAAGGTGCGTCGCTCCTCAAACCAGCCGCCGACAGCGGCCACCATTGGCACGTAGCAACATGCGACCCCGAGCCCGACGCCGAGTCCGTAGGTCACGTAGCCAAGCTGAATCGAGGAGACCTCGGCGGTGAGCAGGAGGCCGATTGTCATCGCCACGGCGCCGAAGATCATCACAGGTCGCGGCCCGATTCGATCAGCGATCCGGCCGCTGAAGACCCCGAGCGCGAAGTAGGTGAACGTGGTGATCGAAAAGAACAGCGCTGTCGCCGATCGGCTGGTTCCGAATTCGTCAGCCATGGGTCCGAAAAACTCACCAAAGCTGTAGGCAATCCCAAACACGGTGAACATGGCGAGGAACGCTGAGGCCACAACTACCCACGCTCGCGCCGAGTCGACCCCGTGGGACGCGCTGGCGCCTGTACCGAGGATCTTCTTGGACAGCATGTGAGTTTTCTCCTGGTTCAGGTCCGTGCGGGTATGGCGCTTAGTTTCGTACTCGCTAGTACGTCACATGTTCGCATCTGCCCTCGACACATGCCACCAGACGTACATAGCGCCCGCCGAAAGACACCTCCAGCAAGCGGCCACACTCCGCGAAGCCCTCACCGGAGTCGGCACACGCTGAACCTCATCACGCGCCGCCCACTCGGGTCGGTGGATTCAGGTCAAGAAGTGGTGGGATTCCTGGCACCAGGAACACGTTGCTGATTCGTGAGTCGCATCAGGCGTTCACTAGTGCTGGAGTCTTGGCTCGAATGAAGACTGCTGCACGGATGAGCGCGTTAGTTGCCTCCGGCATCATTCCTGCCAAGAACTGGTAGACGTGCCACATGCCCTCGCGGAGGTCGATTTGCACATCGACACCGGCCTCTTCCGCTCGCTCGGCCAGGCGCGTGGAGTCGGAGAGCAGAATCTCGTCCATGCCCGTCTGGATCAACATCGGTGGAAGACCTGCCAGGTTGGCGAAGAGCGGCGAGACTCCGGGGTCGTCGAGCGGCAGCTCGCCGGCATACATGCGGCTGGCCTCGTGGAGCAGAGCGACATCAATCATCGGGTCTACGTCGGCCATGGACACAATGGTCTCACCCGAACCCGTGATGTCGGTCCACGGAGACAGCAGATAGGAGCACGCCGGTAGCGGGTCACCGGCATCTCGAAGAGCGCACAGAGTCGCGAGGGTTGCCCCTCCGCCTGCCGAATCGCCAGCGATGGTGATGAGTGCCGGGTCAATGTCGCTTGCCATCGCCTGGTACGCGGACACGCAGTCATCGATTGCCGCCGGATACACATTCTCAGGGGCAAGCCGATAGTCGATCACCGTGATCTTTGCCGCAGATCGTTTTGCCAGGCGGGCGCACATCGCGATGTGGCTCTTCGGAGAACCCATTGTGTAGCCACCGCCATGGAGGTAAAGGATGTGGCGGTCGGGCTCGGTGTCGGTTGGTGTTGCGACGATCGCTGGAACTCCACCGATCGTGGTCTCGACGTAGTCGACCTTGCGGGGGCGAGGAAGCCGATCGACCCTGTTCATCGCTACTCTTCGCTCTTGGAGGCTCTTTTCGGGTCCGGTGACGAAGCTCCCAAGCGTCTTCTTCATGATGCGGGCTCGCCGACTGATGGTCATCATTCAAGCGTAAGCCATGTCCTCGACTATGAGCGATGCTCGTGCTAGCTGCGTGCATTGTTCATGGGGTCGGTGGCGTGGGGTGGGCCGCATGCCAGAGTTCGATCGGCGACATGGTGCGGCTTCCCTGAATCTCCGGAGCTGTGGTCCGTAGCCGTAGTCGTTGAGGAACGTCGCTGGTGACGACGGTTCGGAGTCGAGTCGGACGGGGTCGCCGTTGAATTCCAGTGTCGGCATCGGATACAGATCGACGCGCAACACCGCTTGTGCACTCGACACCTGCAGGTCGCCACTTGGATCGACGTCAGGCTGCCAGCCGACTGTCAGCCTTGCGACCGTTCCAGACTCGAAGTGGACTTGGGCAGTGGCCGCGGCTGGAGTCATCGTTGCGGTTACCGAGGTTGGTGCTCCGAGACCGGCAACGTCGGCGGCACGGAGGAGTAGTGCGATCGGGTGGACGCCAAGATCGAAGAGCACTCCGCCGCCCCATTCGTCGATGTTTGATGAACGCCAGGTCGGAGCCCGTCGAATAGCGCGTGCCGAAAGATGAGTTACATGGCCCATGCCGGCAACGCGTGAGAGCAGGCCGTCGATGGTTGGTGCCGCGGTGAGGTGCTCGGAGTACAGCACGGGCCGTCCAGCCTGTTGCTCGGCCTCGATCAGCAGGTCGGCATCGGCGAGCGTGCAGGAGAGAGGGCTCTCGACGACGACGTGATATCCGACGTCGAGAAGGCGCTTCGTGTCGGCCAAGTGACAGGCCGGGGGAGTCGTGACGATGACAATTTCAGTGAGCCGTTCGCCCAACACGTCGTCGTACGAGACGGCGTGGGTGTTGAGAGTTTTTGCGAGGGTTCGAGCGCGTTCGGCCTGACGGGAGGCCACGCCGACGATGGGCCAGCCCAGCGATTGGCAGGCCGACCCGTGTACCCCGGCTGCCATTCCGGCACCCCACAGCACGACGTTCGGTCGGCGTTGCACGGTCTTGGAGTCGTCTTCGTCCGTCGAGATCTTGTGCTCTACTTGCCCGCCAGCTCTGCCACTACAGGGGCGAAGTCTTCGATGTCGTCTGATCCGACGATGATGTAGCTGAATCCATATTGCTCTCTGCGGGCAACAAGATCTTCGGCGATCTTCTTTGGGCTGCCGATCAGAGCGAATGGCGAGTTTTCGACCATCGATTGCTCGACGCCGATCATCTGGGCAACTCCGGCGAGTTGTTCGGCCCGATCATCGGTCACGCTCACGAAGAAGGCGCGAATGTTCATCTCGATGTCGCTGATCCGGTCGCCGGCCGCATCCGCCACGATCCTGACTTTGTCGATCGTTGATTCTTCGGTCATGGAGGCGATGACATCCGGGCCGACGACCCCGGCCTGCAGGCTTGCGTTGACTCCGACGATGTCAGCTTCCCGCGCGGCGATTGACAGCACCCGTTTGCCGCCGCCACCAATGAGCACTGGTGGGCAGGTCCCCTGGAGAGGCTTGGGCAGCCCGTCGTAATTGGTGACCGTGTAGTGCTCGCCCTCGAAGGAGAACGGGCCGGGACCCATTGCTCCCTTGATGACGGCCAGACCCTCGACGAACCTGTCGATTCGCACGCCGGCGCGGTCGTACTGCATGCCCATCTGTTCATAGTCGGAGATCATCCAGCCCGCACCGAGCCCAATTTCGACGCGCCCATCGGAGAGAACGTCCATAGTCGCCAGCTCTTTCGCCAGAACGACAGGGTGTTTGTAGTCGTTGTCGAACACCAGGGCTCCGGCGCGGAGCGTCGTGGTGTTGTCGAGAATCGATTGAAGCGCTGGCATGGGAGCGAGTTGACCATCGAAGTGGTCCGGCATCGTGGCTGTGTCGTAACCGAGGGACTCGATCTTTCGTGCCTGATCGATCCAGGACCGAGAATTGCCCGGTGATGTGATTTGGACGCCGAAGCGGAACGGCTTGATCGGGAACGGAGAGCTTGTCATGGGCTTGAAGGTAGCTGCCGATCGGCCAGCCTGCGTCCCGGAACTGGGTGACGCCACTCGGGCCGGTGCCCCCAGTATCGTTGTAGCGCTGTGCGTGTACTGGCCCTACTCCCTCGATTGCTGCTGATA
>JADWMG010000355.1 GCA_015767405.1 Actinomycetota bacterium | reverse complement strand
GGCCCCCCAGGTACGCACCGAGTTCGCGCCCGCGGCCGCCAGCTGCTCGAGTGAGCCATCCCCGCCGGCGCCACGGATGAAATACGGCTCACCGCCGCGCAGCAGCTGCCAGCCCTGCTCCGTTTGGCGCAGTTCCACCGGGATGGCCTTCGCAGAGGCCGCCGAGGGCCAGAGCACCAGACAGGCGGATGACAAGACGAGCGCGTGCGCGGCTGTTCGTAGCGGATTGCTGAATGTCGCTGCCATGTTCTTGCTCATGCGCTATGTATATCGCCTATCTGCCGCGCTTTGGTCATGTCCTCAAGATCGTGCATACGCATTGTCCACTTCGTGACGATCATCGTCCCGTTCACCGTGCTGGTCGATTACGTCAGAGTCTACCAACGAGTTGGCGACCCCAATTAGCGCCTCAAGCGTGGTAGCCTCACGCGATGGAGCACCGCGTGTGTGTGGGTAGATAGGTTGTGTCGAAAGCAACCGACAAGCATTTTTCCGTAGGCTCCCGGTCGAGCGCCGCCGTATCGCTCAGACGATCGGGGTACAAGGTGCCAGGATTCCCCGCGCTTCTGGGTACGGACTTCTCGCAGATGTCGCGCGCGGAGAAGATCGATCTCCTCCAGGCAATCCTGCGACACCAGATCCATGGAATATCGTTTAGCCCCTACATCGAGGGGCAGTCTCCAGGGGCCGAAATCAGCGAGCACCAGATCCGCCAGCGGCTCAACATCATTCAGCCGTACACGCAATGGATTCGGAGTTTCTCGTGCAGAGAGGGCAATCAAGAAACCCCACGCATCGCGCATGAAAACGGTTTGAAGACCATGGTCGGGGTCGTGTTGTCGGAGGAGCTCGATACGAACGAAATTGAGCTGCGGAATGGAATCGAGGTGGCCCGCGCAGGGCATGCCGACATCCTCGCGGTCGGCAACGAAGTCATGCTGCGCGAAGACCTCACCGAGGACCAGCTGATCGATTACATCGAGCGCGCGAAGGCTGCCGTGCCCGGTGTCCCAGTGGGCACTGTCGACGCCTATTTCCTCTTCGAGAACCATCCCCGCGTCGCCGCAGCCTGCGATACGCTGCTCGTCAACTGCTATCCCTTCTGGGAAAGCTGCCCTGCGGAGTATGCCCTGTTGTACATGAAAGAAATGTATCGACGGGCCCAGAACGTCGCGGATGGCAAGAAGGTCATCATCAGCGAGACCGGTTGGCCGACCGTGGGCTCTCCGTTCGGTGCGGCGATACCCTCGTACGACCATGCGTTGGAGTACTTCATCCGAACCTACCAGTGGGCGCACGAGGATGGTGTCGAGATCTTTTATTTCTCGTCGTTCGACGAGGCCTGGAAAGTTGGCGACGAGGGCGATGTCGGCGCTCATTGGGGGCTGTGGGACAAAGACGGCAGTCCGAAGTTTGTCTAGCATGAGGGCCAGCCTGTGTTTTCTAATTGCGATCGCCTTGCCGCTTGCACCGGCGGTGGCTGCGGCCAAGCGCCCCACTCATGCTCCGGGACGCAGCGAGTACCGTGCTCCCAAAGCGCAGCGTGCGCCTACGGTCGACGGTGTTGCCGACGAAGCGATTTGGCAGCGAGCTCGCTGGCACGAGATGACGCATCGCTGGCTGGGTCCCGAGTATTCAGCGGACGATTTCCAAGGTCGCTTCAAGGTCGTCTGGACGGCGAAGAGAATCTACATTCTCGGCGAGCTCGTCGACGACATTTTGTTCGATAGCCACCGCGATCCGCTCGTCCAGTACTGGGATGACGACTGTCTCGAGATCTTCCTCGACGAGGACAACTCGGGCGGCAATCACCAATACAACCACAACGCGTTCGCCTACCATATGTCGCTCGACAATCAGGCGATCGACATCGGCACCGACAAGTTGCCCCACAGCTACTCCCATCACGTGCAGAGCCGTTGGCAACAGCGCGGCAACAAGATCGTCTGGGAGCTTGCGATAGACATCTACACGGACGAATACGTCGACGGTTCGGACAAGAACGTACCCGTGAAGCTATCCGCCGGTAAAGTGATGGGGCTGATGATCGCCTGGTGTGATAACGACGGCAGCGAGCTCCGCGAGAACTTCATCGGCTCTGAATCCGCGCCCGGAGAGAAGAAAGACCGCGGCTGGATCGACGCCGGTCTGTTTGGCTCAGTGCTGCTGACTGACTGACGCGTCCGGGCGTTCCTGAATCAACTGTTTCGGGGTTCGATCGACGTTGAACAGGCCCCAGTGTTTCTCAGCGCCGAGCGGAACATCCGGATCACCTTTCCATGGTTCGTCGAACGCCTCGAAGAAGAACACCGTCGTGTTGGTGCTGCGCGCCCATTCCTGCATTTCAAGATAGTAGCGCGCCTGGCTCGCCTCATTGGCTCGATCGCCAAACTCGACCGCGACGGTTGCCCAGCCCGCT
>JADWMG010000354.1 GCA_015767405.1 Actinomycetota bacterium | reverse complement strand
CCGGCCTGGGCAAGGCTGGCGGAGCTGGGTGATCGCGGCGACGTGGATTGCCCAGTTGAGTTGTCGGTTGCCGCGCTTGTTGAGCCGGTGGCGTTTGTTCTCGCCTGATGATGCTTCGATTGGGGCGGTGCCGTTGTAGCTCGCGAAGTGCGCTGGCGACTTGAACCTCGCAACGTCACCAACGTGACCGATGATCATTGCTGCGACCACGACACCGACGCCACGGATCTCGGTGAGCGACGTTCCCGACGCCGCAACTGCGGTGCGGAGTCGTTTCATCGAGGCCTTCATCTGTGTTTCGTAGTGGCCGATGTCGGCGAGGGTTTCACGGGCGACATCGAGGCGATGCTCGACCATCTGTGAGGCGGGTTCGATCCGGTCGAGGATGCCGTTTGCCCTGGTCACGGTCATTTCTTTGGCCATCCCGCCCGGCTCGAGTTCCATCAACAACGCATGCAGCCGGCACGCTGCTTTGCTCTTCAGGCGGCCGAGATCGCGATGGCGTTTCGCCAACAGCTTCAACACGCGGGCGTGATCATCGAGGCCGACCTTGCAGAGTTGATCGTTGCGTAACGCGGCGATCGCGACAGAGCGGGCGTCGTTCGGGTCGTTCTTCTGCGCCCTGCCGGATCCCAACAGTCGGGTTCGTGTCGACATCACCGCCGGAACGTCGATCACCGTTTCACCGGCGGCGACGAGCTGCTGAGCAAGCAGATAGCCGAGCCCGCGTGCGGACTCGATTGCCCACACCCGATCCGGGAACGGTGCCGCCCATGACTGCAACTGGTCGGTCTGTTTCGAACACGCCCTCACGCGTAGCTCGTCGAGCACACACTCGGTGTTGTCGATCGCGACGGCGGTGTGTGACGCCTTGTGCGGATCGATACCAATGGTGATGGTCATCTGGAATTACTCCTTGTCTCGGTGATGGAAAACCGAGGTGGGCACTCCTGATTTGGGGTTGTCGGGCTCGCGCCTCTTTCGAGCCACACCTCGGGTTAGAACACCCGCCGACAGACCATTCGTAGTCAGGTCAACCCGAAGGTGACAGGCCCAAAACCGAGTCATGCCGACCGGCGCTCTGAACGCTACGACAACCGCCGCAACGCCCCACAAGTATCAATCAGGCCCATATCGAGCGATGCTTCTATGTGTTGTCAAGGTGTGATTTGGGGTGTTCGAGGAGTCTCCAGACGCGGCGGGCGATGAAGCGTTTGAGGCATCGGGTGGCTTCTCGTTTGGTTTTTCCGTCGGTGGTCCGTCGTTGCATGTAGTCGCGGGTTTCGGGGCAGCTTCGTTGGCGGGTGACCGCGACGAGGTAGAGGGCGCGGTTGAGGTGTCGGTCGCCGCCGCGGCAGAGTCTGTGGCGGGTTTGGTTCTGTCCGGAGGTGGTCTCGATGGGTGCGGTGCCGCCGAGCCGGGCGAACGCGGCTTCGCTGCGGCAGCGGCCGGGGTGTGACCAGGCAAGGTAGAACGCTGCTGCGGTGACGTAACCGATACCACGCTCGGCAATCAGTTGTGGTGCTGCTTGGTCGATGAGTTCTTTGAGGACCCGGTCGTGTTCGGCGGTCTCGTTGGTGAGGTGTTGGATTCGGCGTGCGAGTGCACGCATGGCATTACGGGTGCAGCGTTGATCGATCGGCCTGTTGGTGCTGTCACGGAAGCGGGCGCAACGGGCAACGAGTTTGGGGCGGCGTAGCCCGCGTAGCTCACTGCGGAGTTGTTCATCGGCGGTCACCACGAATGCTTTGAGTTCGTTGATCGCAGCGGTGCGGGCGCGCACCGCTGCAGCTCGAGCAACGGTGTGAACTCGGATTGCTTCGCGTATCTCGTCGTGAGCTCGCGGCTCGTTGAGCTTGTCGCGACCCAATGCTTCGCGTGCTGCGCGGATCGCGTCGAGGGCGTCGGACTTGGCACCGTCCTTGGTGGCTTTGCGTGTCGGATGATCGAACTCGACAACGAACTCATTGTTGCGTTGCAATGCCAACGCCAGGCCGCGCCCATAGCTCGAGGCCCCCTCGATGACCCACGCTCGTTCTGCAGGATCGGAGTGGGCGTCGGCCCACAACACTGCGTCGCGATAGCCGTCGCGGGTTGCGGGGAACCGATCATTTGAGATCACCCCCGACGTGTGAGCGTCGAGTGCCGCGACAGTGATCCAGTCGCGATCTGGGTCGACACCGATGACGTGATCGACAAGTTCTGCCAACATGATGATGGAACCTCCAATGTGAGTGTTTCGGTCGGTGCCGGTCTGGAGGGAACCGCTACGTCAGGACTGTGATGGGTCACACCCGATCCGGGTGGACAGGCTTCTGATCAGGACAACAGCAGGCCAGGCCGGCATCGGCAACCACAACGGACAAATCGCTTGGAGTGCACCCCACCCAGCGGTGGGGGCAAGCCCGATAACGGGTCAC
>JADWMG010000353.1 GCA_015767405.1 Actinomycetota bacterium | reverse complement strand
GTCCTCGAACGGGGCGGCACCTACCTGACGCTGGATTGGCCCATCCGCGAGGTGCTGCGGGCCGCGCTCGATCGCGACGCGAAGGTGGTGATCGGGACGGCGCGCAAGAACCCGGAGGATCTGCTCGTGCTGACAAAGCTCCTCGAGGACGGAGCGATCCGGCCCGTGATCGACCGCTGCTACCCACTCGAACAGACCGCTGAGGCGCACCGTTACGTCGATGCCGGCCACAAGCAAGGAAACGTCGTCATCAACGTTGACGGCGAAGACGACACCGGGTCCGACACAGCCGCTGCCCGGGTGGACGAAACACTGCACAAGCTACCGAATCTGTGATGAACCGGCGACTGGCACTCGCCCCAGTCAGGACCATCGCCTTCGGCACCGAGCCGGGGCCAGGGCCTCCGCGGGATCAATCGACGCCGTTGGTCAACAACGCCGCCTGGGCGGGCTATGGCGCAATCAGAGGGCCCGCGTATATCCCCGAAGTGCCGGTCAGGGGCAACCCAATATCGACGCTCTGTAGTCCCGCCCGCGTATGGCTCCGGCCCGCTCGTAACGGCCCAAGTGCAGCGCTCGATATTCACGTCGATGATGGGAGCCGAGCACCGCCGGCGGTCGCGTTATTAGCTACCTGATGGACGGGTCGACTCACTGCATCACGCCGGTTCCCGAGTGATCATCGGGCGAAATCACGAGAGCGAAGTGTACGGCCGTCGGTGGTTGGGTCTCGGCCGCCAGTTTCCGATGATGCACGTACCGCAGGTGATTGCTACGCAGGGAGATGGCACACCGCTTCGACGTTGTTCCCGCTGGGGTCACGAATGAAGGCTGCGTAGTAATTGGGGTGATACTCCGGCCAGACCCTCGGTTCGTGGAGCACGTCGCCCCCGCGTTGATGCCCGAGTTGAAAAACCTGTCCACTGCAGCCCGGTCCGGAGCGTTGAAAGCGATATGTGATTCCCGAAAGCCGTTCCCGGCGGTGTTGGGTCCGATCCAGAAATCGGGCATGGGTGGGATGCCGTAGCCAATCGTTGGACCGTCGTACTCGAGGATCCGTTGGCCCCCGATCGTGGGGAGGACAGCGTCGTAGAACGCTGCGCTCGCGGCGACGTCAGCGCATTGGATGGACAGGTGGTCAAGCATCAATCGACTCCTCGGCTCCTGGGGTTCTCGGCGTAGACACAGATTGCCCTACGAGTTGGGCTCTACTCCGCAGCGGTGTCGTATTCCATCGCCAGTGCGGGGTTGCCGCCGGGGTCTTGGAAAGCGATGAGGTGACCGACGTTGGAGATCGTGAACTTCTCCATCAGGATTCGGCCTCCTGCTGCGACGACGCGTTCTCTGGTGGCGTCGACGTCGTCGACTCCAAACGTGCATTCGAATCCGCGGGTGGGCTCGTTGTCGAGGAGTTGGCGACGCTGTTGTATCGCGCCCATGGGCGAGTCCCCGGATTCGTCCAGGATCTGCACGAATCCGGGAGGCCCATAGTCCTGGAACTGCCAGCCGAACACGGAGCCGTAGAACGCCTGGGCGGCGTCGACGTCGTCCGTGTTGATTGCGAAATGGGTCAGCCGTGGGTGCATGTGACCATTGTCGTCCACACCACCGGGATCCAGCATTCGACATATTGACGAATCATGTCGATTTCTCGACAAGCGGCTTCGAGGGTTCGGAGCTACTCGATCACGCATCCGCCCGGTCGGGTCGCGTTGCCGACCGAGCCAGGCTGGGACTACCTCGTGTTCGCCCACACAGGGTTGTTCACCGCGCTGACTGAATCAGTGGCCTGGACGATTCCGGCTCATCGTGCGCTTTGCGTGCCCTATGGGACACGCCTGCGAATCGAGACGCCGGGGCGGGCGGGCATGCGATGCCTGTACCTCGATGCCCGTCTCGGCGTTCTCAGAAATGAGGTGCGCGTCGTCAACCTCACACCACTGACCCGTGAGCTCACACTCCACGCCATTGCCGCGGCGCCAATGGATCTCACCTCGCCGGCCGATGCCGCAACCATCACACTGCTCGCCGACCAGATTGCTCTCCAACCGGGTGCTCCACTGCATCTGCCGCTGCCGGACGATCCAGTCGCCAGGAACATTGCGGAAGCGATCATGTCGAATCCCGCAGACCCGCCGCGTGACCGAATTCGGGCAGCAAACGCGAATCGCAGAACGATCGAGAGGCGATTCAACGCTGAAACGGGAATGAGCTTGGGCAAGTGGCGGCGACGAGCCAGGGTCCTCGCCTCGGTTGCCCGGCTCGCTGATGGCGAAAGCGTGACGAACGTCGCCGTCACGATCGGCTACTCCTCGCCGAGTTCCTTCGTCGCCGCGTTCCGAGCAGAACTCGGCACATCACCCCGAGACTTCCTGCGCAACTCATGATCGGGCCCACCCGCATTGGCACACACTTGCTCCACC
>JADWMG010000018.1 GCA_015767405.1 Actinomycetota bacterium | reverse complement strand
AGCCGACGTCGCAGGAAAAGTGCTATCGGCGATGCGCCACGGGTTCGGAGGCCACAACGAGCGAACGGAGTCGTCACGATGACAGATCCACATGTCGACACGGCGCGAGTGAACACGCGTCAGCCTGAGGCTGACGCGCTCGTACTGTTCGGCGCAACGGGCGACCTCGCAAAGCGCAAGCTGTTCCCATCGCTGTATCGACTCGAGAAGTCGGGGGCGCTACACGTCCCGGTCATCGGAGTCGCCCGTAGCGACTGGGATACTGCTGCCTTTCGCGAACACACCCGCGAGTCGATCTTGCAACACATTCCCGACGCCGACCCTGCGGTCATCGACTCGCTGTGTGCGAGCATGGAACTCGTCCAAGGCGACTATTCAGACCCGGAAACATGGAACAGCCTGCGCTCGGCCCTCGACAGCCACAACTCACTCACGGCTGTCTTCTACATGGCAATACCACCGACGATGTTCCCAATGGTTGCCAAGAAACTGGCATCTGTTGATCTCCATCACCGAGGACGAGTCGTTGTCGAGAAACCCTTCGGTCGCGACCTCGGGACCGCTATCGAACTCAACAAGACATTGCACGAGGTGTTCCACGAAGATCACATCTTTCGGATCGACCACTATCTCGGCAAAGAAGCAGTCGAAGACCTGCTCGTGTTTCGCTTCGCCAACACCTTGATCGAACCGGTCTGGAACCGCAACTACGTCCGCAGCGTTCAAGTCACCATGTCGGAGACGATCGACGTCGAGGGACGTGGATCGTTCTACGACTCTGTTGGGGCCATTCGCGATGTCCTTCAGAATCATCTACTGCAAGTAGTTGCCCTCCTGGCGATGGAACCACCGGCCGGTGCCGACTCCGGGTTCTTGCAGGATGAAAAAGCGAAGGTGATCGCAGCGATGCGTCCGATCGACCCGGAAGCACTCGTTCGCGGGCAGTATGTCGGCTACCGCGACGAGCCAGGCGTCGACCCCGAGTCGGCGACGGAGACATTCGTCGCTGCACGGCTCGAGATCGACTCATGGCGCTGGGCCGGTGTGCCCTGGTATGTGAGGGTCGGAAAGGCGCTCCCCCAGACCGCCACTGAAGCAATGATCGAACTGCGCAAACCCCCGCGGATGCTCTTCGACGAGGCTGGTGGGCCGGCTCCCGACCGCAACTTGATCCGTCTTCGGCTCGGCAAGAATGACGGCGTCACATTCGCGCTGCAGGCAAAAACACCCGGCCCTGAGCTCGACAGCCAGGAGGTACATGTCGGCGTCGACTTCGCGGCCGCACTGGGCGAACGACAGGACGCCTACGAACGTCTGCTCGGCGATGCGCTGATCGGTTCGCTCCGGCGATTCGCCCGCCAGGACATAGTCGAGGGCACATGGCGCGTCGTGCAACCGGCGTTGGACAACCCTGGTCCGATCTTGCCGTACTTCAAAGATTCCTGGGGACCGACCGACGCCGACGACATCCTCGTCGACGGTGACAGGTGGTTCTCGCCGACCCCAGTTCCGGAGCCCTGATCCCGCTCCGCCTCGAACCAGCCGCCAGCAACCCAACTCGACTGCGTGAACATGTTGCGCACATAGTGCGCAACATGTTCACGCGTTCGTTGGGGGCGCGATAGTCTGTCCCGATATTCGGGCGACTAATCCCGGTATGTGAGAAATCATGTGGATCCCGATCACTCTTGCCGCGGCGACATTTCAGATCCTGCGCACTTCGCGGCAGCATCGGTTGCGCTCCGTGCTGTCGGTGAACGGCGCCGGGTTCGTCCGCTACGCCTACGGATTCCCGCTGGCACTGCTCGCCGCAATAATGACGTTTGCGATCGCGCGACAGCCGCTGCCCTCTATCCCCGCCGCGTTCTGGCCAATCATCGCTGGCGCGGGAATTGCTCAGATACTCGGAACGCTCGCGCTGCTTCGCGCGTTCCGCCTTCGCGACTTCGCCATCGGTACCGTATACGCGAAGACAGAGGTGATCCTCGTGGCGATCGTTTCGGCTGTCGCACTCGGCGAATCGTTGCGTCCACTTGGTTGGGTCGCCGCCGTCATCTGCATGGTCGGTGTCGCTTGGCTCGCCGCACCATCACGGCTGGGCGACATTCTCACCAGCGCGCGAGACCCTGCCGCCATCATGGGCATTCTGGCCGGCGTTGGCTTCGCCTTCGCCGCAGTCGGTATCCGAGGCGCCGCGACCACGCTCGAGAACGGCTCGACTTGGAACCGCGCACTCTTCACGCTGACCGTCATGCTCGGCATCCAAACGATTCTGAATGCATCTCAGCTGTTCGTCACCAATCGAAATGAACTTCTCAATACCGGCCGAGCGTGGCGGGCCGCCCTGCCGGTGGGGATACTCAGCCTTTGCGGGTCAGTCGGTTGGGCACTCGCTGTCACGTTGACCAGCGCCGCAAAGGTACGAACACTCGGGCAGGTGGAACTCGTGATGGCCTTCGCCATCTCAGTCTGGTGGCTTCACGAGCGCCACACCCGTGCAGAGTACGCCGCCAGCGCGCTCGTGCTGATTGGAATCGTCGGCGTCATCGTTGTTGGCTGATCGTCGAGTCAGTCGATAGATGGCCGCAGCCGATAAGCGGGCTCAACCGACAACGGTCGGATCCGCAACCAGATCACGAAGTAACCACTGGAAGACTCGCCAACCGGTGTGCGCCGGTTGCATGCTCTGAGCCGCTATCGCCGCTGCTTCGTCGGAGATCGGTACACCGCTCGGCGCCTTTACGTGAACTTCCGCAACTCGCTCCGCCATCACGAACCATCCGACGGCCTCCTCGACTGAATCGCCGACGGTCAGAAATCCATGATTGCGCAGGATGCAGAACTTCTTGTCCCCAAGCGCCGCAGCAATCCGCTTGCCACCGTCAACGGACAGCACCTCTACTTCCTCATCGTCGAACAGCGCTTGGTCGAACACGAACGCACATGACTCCTGACTCAGCGCGCGAAACGGCCTCACGTTGGCCGACCACGGGGTTCCGAACCCGGTGTGCGTGTGTGCGGCACTCACCACGTCGGGCCGTGCAGCCAGCAGCGGCATATGGATGTTGTAACCAGCAGTGTTGACCGCGCCGGTCGGATTTCCGTCGGCATCCATCACGCGCCCGTCTGGTCCGACCAGTACGAGTTGATCCACCGTTGCCGCATGAAACGGCACACCCCAATCGAGCAGCCAGAAGTGATCGGTCAGCTCAGGGTCGCGTGCCGACACATGGCCATCGCCGAGCTGGCCCCATCTCAGCGCTCCAAATATCCGGTAGCCGAGAGCACACATTCGCTTGCGGTGCAGACGCTCTGCCTCAATCGACCGTTCCACACCAAACGGCTCGACGCCAGTAAATGATGGGTAGTCGCTAGGGCTCATATGTGGAGCGTAGATCCGATTTCACGTCGTGTCAGCGGCCTGAGGTGTTGTCGGGGTCAGCGATCGAGGAACCACGTCGCGGCACAACGATCACGGTGCCATCAACATCGTCGACCTCGACCGTTACGGAGACGTTGAAAACATCGCTGAGTCGAGCTGCCGTGAGCACATCGGCTGCCGCTCCCGAGGAGACCACCGCACCCTCATCAAGCATCACCAAGCGGTCGGTATACGTGCCGGCAAGCGTGAGGTCGTGCATCGCCGAGATCACGGTCAACCCACTGTGCGCCCGCATCTCGGTGACGAGCTCCATCGCCTGCTGTTGATGACCGATGTCGAGTGCCGAAGTCGGCTCGTCGAGGAGGATCACTGGCGCCTCCTGCGCAAGGGCGCGAGCAAGAACCACACGCTGCCGTTCGCCACCACTCAGTGAACCGAGATGCCGCGGCGCGAACTCGCCAAGCCGGAGCCGGTCAATCACGTCCGAGACAACATCACGATCGTGCGCGGTCTCCGACCCGAAGTAACTGACGTAGGGCGTACGGCCCAGCAAGACATAATCGAAGGCCGTCATGTCATCGGGAATCAACGGATCTTGCGGCACATAGGCGACCAGTGCGGCCCGCTCACGATTGTGAAGCGTCGCCAGTGAGACATCCTCGACCGAGATCGATCCGCTCGACGTGACCAGCCCGGCCGCGGCACGCAGCAGCGATGACTTGCCGGCACCGTTCGGGCCGATCAGCCCGACCCACTCCCCTGACTCCACACGGTCTGTGAACGGTTCGAGGGCTCGACGCTTGCCGTACAGAACGCCGACGTCTTCGAAGGACACCGCACTCACAACGTGACCTTCCGCGTCCTGAGTAGATAGATGAAGAACGGCGCACCGATCAAGGCGGTAACCACGCCGATCGGTGTCTCGGCGGGGCTGGAAATCGTGCGTCCGACTACATCAGCGAGAATCAAGAATGCCGCTCCGAACATCAGCGAAAGAGGAAGTAGCCGCCGATATCCCGCGCCCGCAACAAGTCGAACGACATGCGGCACGACGAGCCCGACAAACCCGATCAACCCGCTGACTGATACCACCGCGGCGGTTCCGAGCGTTGCGGCAATCACGATCACGAGTCGAGTACGAGCAACGGAAACTCCGAGCGTGGCCGCCTCGACGTCACCAACCCGGAACACGTCGAGGTGACGGCGGTGCAGCATCAAGACAATGCAGCTCACCACGACATACGGGAGGACGAGTCGTACGTCGGCCCACGTCGCTCCCGCGAGCGTTCCGAGAATCCACTGGAACACTTCCCTGACGAGTTCCAGGTTCCGCTGCAAAATCAGCGTCTGCAGCGCAGTAGCGAACGACACGACGGCGACACCGGCCAAAATGAGCGTCACTCCTGAACGCCTACCTCCGAATGACGCGCCAACTGCGTACGTCACCGAAACCGTGAGTAGAGCCACGATGAAGGCCGCCATCGGAACCAGATCAATCGGCAAACTCGTCGTGATACTGCGCCCCGAAGTGAGAGCCAGAGTCGCGCCGAGGCCGGCTCCGGCGGCTGCCCCGAGCAGATATGGGTCGACGAGCGGGTTGCGGAAGACACCCTGATAGCTGGCGCCGGCAATGGACAACATCCCGCCAACCAGACCGCCGAGCACAACCCGTGGCATGCGGATTCGCCACACGATGTTCCACTCAGCGTCACTGACACCTGAGTCGAACGAGATCAGCGGAAGACGGTTGAGTAACTCCAATGGAACCTGCCACCATGGCGGGCCTGCCGGCCCGATCGATGCGCCGATCAGCACCGCGACGATCAGCACCGTCATGCCCGCGGTGTACCAGGCAGCGTTACTCGCTGTTGCCGGGGCGACTTCTGCCGCCGGAAGCTGATCAGCGCTGACAGTCACCGCTACGGCTCAGGCCGGAACCTTCACATTTTCGATCGCGGCGGCGACGGCGGCAAGATATTCGACAACCCGAGGACCCCAGCGGGAGGCGATGTCGTCGTCCATTTCAATCACGTTGTCGTTCTGGACCGCTACCATCGCAGCCCAGCCGTCACGCGACGCAACGGTTTCTCCCGATTCGCCACAGCACTTCGTATCGGCCAGGAAGATCAGATCCGGATCGGCAGACACGACGAACTCGGCGTTCAGCTGCGGGAATCCGCCCGAGTTCCCCTCCGTCTGATCCGCAATGTTGCGAAGGCCGACAAGCGCGTAGATCTCACCGATGAACGTCGTCGAGTCGGCGCTGTACAGCGTCGGATCCAGCTCGTGGTAGAAGCTCAACGGTTCGAGCGCGGCCGGAGTCGCTGCCACAATCGTGTCGATCTCCGTCTGCATCGACAAGACCAACTCGGCTGCTTCTCCAACGCGGCCGGTTTGAACGCCGAGCTGCTCGATCTGGGAGTAGGTGTCATCGAGCGTGACCGCAGCGGGGCCATCCCACCAAGCAATCCCCAACTCGTCGAGTTGCGCCCCGAGCCCTGTGAAGTCGCCGCCGATAACGACCAGGTCCGGTTCGAACGATGCAATCGCTTCGACATTTGGTTCGAATGCGGAGAGTTCGTTCGGTAGCTCCAGCACCTCCGCTGGGTAATTCGAGAAGCTGTCGACGGCAATGACCTGATCGCCGGCCCCGATGGCAAACAGCATCTCCGTATGGGTCGGACTCAGCGAGACAATGCGCTGAGCGACGGGTCCTGACGGCTGGTCCCCAGCCGACTCGTCTGCCGACTCGTCGCCGGCTGATGTGCTGTCCGCACCGGAGGGTTCCGCAGTTTCCGACGACACTGGATCGTCCGACGACGCGGCTTGGTCTGACGACGAGTCGTCGCTTCCGCATGCCGCAGCAATCAGAGAGAGACCGGCAACCAGCCCGATCAGACTTCGACGGGTACCTATTCCACGCTTCTTCATGTGTTCCTCCAAGGGAGTTTGGAGGACAAGCTGGGTCCGAGCCGACGATTTCGCCGGCCTGCGAGCCTTCCCTTGCCTCGAGGGATCGATATCGCGTCGGCGGGGCAGGCGACCGGACTCGTCCCCGAGCGGAAAACCGCTGGGAAACCACCGTTGCGGGACAGCCTCGGAATCTCACCGAAGTTCGCTGCGTCCACTGACAGTTCGACATCGTACTGACGCTTGCGTACGCTGCCCAACCTCATGACGAGCACCGACGATCTCGCTCCAACCGACGATCCCCGCCCCGATGGGCTGCGACGCGCCGACTCACTGGTTGTCGTGAATACCGGAAACGGCAAGGGCAAGTCGTCCGCCGCGTTCGGGATGATGATTCGCGCCATCGCCCGTGGATGGAATGTTGCTGTTGTCCAGTTCATCAAGTCGGGAGACTGGAACACCGGTGAAGAAAAGATCGCACGGCAACTCGGGGTCGACTGGCACGCGTTCGGTGAGGGATTCACCTGGGACTCCGACGACCTGAGCAACGACCGAGCACACGCCGCAGCTGGTTGGGCCAAGGCAGTGGAAACTATGAATGCCGGCAAGCATCAACTCGTGATCTTCGATGAACTCACCTATCTCTCGAGCTTCAACTGGCTGGACATCTCCGAGATAGTCAGCGCCATCTCGAACCGGCCCAGTCACGTCAACGTGATCATCACCGGTCGCGATGCCGCCCCGGAACTCATCGAGATCGCCGACACAGTCACCGAGATGCGCGAAGTTAAACACGCCTACCAGCAGGGCATTCGCGCTATGCGCGGACTCGACTACTGAGCAGGACATGAGTCTCACCGTCATTCTCGGAGGAGCGCGCAGTGGGAAGAGTGCGCTTGCCGTTGAGACCGCAAAGAAACAGGGCGGCGAGGTCGTCTATGTAGCAACTGCACCCGAGTCAGACGAAGACATGGCTGATCGCATCGCTCGGCACCGCGCCGAGCGGCCATCGAACTGGACAACCATCGAGGAACAGATCGATCTCGCGAGCGCCTTGGAGGCGGCAGGGGACGCTCTCGTAATAGTCGACTGCTTGACATTGTGGATCTCGAATCTGATGTGGCACGACAACACTGACAACCAGATTCACGACATCGCGGCCCGAGCCGCTCGCCAGGCGTCAGAACGCAGCGCACCGACGATCGTCATCTCCAACGAGGTCGGATTGGGGATTCACCCCGATACGGCCCTTGGCCGCCGCTACCGCGACGTCCTGGGGCGCGTCAACCAACTCTGGGTTGCCGCCTCATCCTCGAGTCTCCTGCTCGTCGCGGGTCGCGCAATAGAACTAAGCGACCCACGGGACATTCTCGAGCGGAGGCGAACTCGATGACACTGCTCGACGAGCGACTCGACGGGCTGCCGCAATGCGACTCGGCAGCGCGCGACGCCGTGCATGAGAGAG
Source organism: Actinomycetota bacterium (assembly GCA_015767405.1). GTDB lineage: Bacteria > Actinomycetota > Acidimicrobiia > Acidimicrobiales > Ilumatobacteraceae > Sva-07. The sequence goes on along the minus strand of JADWMG010000018.1, from coordinate 12,342 downwards.
CTGCCAACATCCTGCGCCCGAGTGGGGCACTGGCCTGGCTCGATGAAATCGCAGCCTGGGTCGCGGGTTGGCAGCGAACCCCAGAGCCACGCGTCGAGAACCCAGCGGCCCTCATCTTCGCGGCCGACCATGGAATAGCTGCCGCAGCCGAGGTGTCGGCGTACCCGCCGGGGGTGACCGAAGCGATGTTCTCGGCCTACCAGGAGGGTCGCTCCACGATCAACGCGTTCGCCCGCCTAGCTGGGGCGAGCGTGACAGCAATCGATGTCGGCATTGGAAAACCGACGAGAGACATCCGCTACGAGGCAGCACTGAGCGAGGAACGATTCGACAGCATCGTTCGTAGGGCATTCGAGGCTGTCGAACAGATCGACTGTGACCTCCTCGTGCTCGGAGAGATGGGCATCGGGAACACAACCGCATCAGCGGCGATCGCTGCATCGCTGGCCGGCGGCGAAACCGCAGCCTGGGTAGGTCGTGGCACCGGCGTTGACGACGAAGGTCTCGCTCGGAAGCGAGCCGCTGTTCAGGAATCGGTTCGTCGGATTGCCGGCATCACCGACCCGATCGAGATCCTCCGCGAGGTTGGCGGCGCGGAGATCGCAGCGATCACCGCGGCAACGGTGGCTGCCAGACATCGTTCGATCCCGGTTGTACTCGACGGGTATGTCGTCACCACGGCAGTACTGCCGCTCAGCATGATCGAGCCGTCGGCGATCGATCACTGCACAGTTGGGCACTGCTCGGCCGAGCCCGGCCATCGCAAGCTTCTCGAACGCCTCGGCAAGTTGCCATTGCTCGACCTGGACATGCGCCTTGGCGAGGGCTCCGGGGCGATGGCCGCCGTTCCGCTGATCGCGATGGCCTGCGCCGGAATCACTGACGTACCTACATTCGCCGAGTGGTTCGACGAATGAAGAGTGGCTTTCTCGGCGCCACCCAGTTCCTGACACGCATTCCCATCCGCCTCGAGTCAGCCCCAAATATGGCCGCATCGGTGCCCTGGTTTCCCGTTGTCGGTGCACTGATCGGCGCAACAATCGGTGCGGTTGCGGCAGGAATGATGGAGTTGGTGCCGGCATCAGTCGCAGCGGCTGTGGCAGTTATCTTCGGAGTAGCACTGACCGGCGCCTTTCATGAAGACGGTCTCGCCGACACCGCCGACGCTCTAGGCGGCTGGACGCAGGAACAGCGGCGCGAGATCCTGAAAGACTCGCGACACGGCAGCTACGGCGTTGCCGCGCTGTGTGCGACCATCGTCTTGAGAATCCTGTGTGTCGCAACACTCAACCCGGCGGCCGCGTTCGGAGGCTTGGTCGCCGCACACACTCTCGGGCGAGGCGCAGCTGTGGGCGTGATGGGCGCCTTTCGACAGGCTCCCGAGCCAGGCCTTGGGGCCGACTACAGCCGATCACTCAAACTCCGAGCAGCCTTGACGGGTGTCGCTGTAGCGATCTCCATCACACTCATTGCAACTGGCTGGTGGACTGCTCCGCTCGTTGCGATCACTGCGCTGGGCGCACTCGTCGTCGCGCTGGTCGCAAGAAGCGCGTTCGGTGGGATCAGCGGCGACATCCTCGGCGCGGTCGAGCAGGTTGGAGAATGCCTCGTCTTGATCGTCGTATCGGGCCTGGCACTCCATCACCAACTCTGGTGGGCGTGATCACCCTGACTAGCGGTCACCAATCGAGCGCTTGCGACGTCGACCCGGTCCGTCGTGGATAGCCTCTCGGCGTGCGAATCTCGACCCCCATCGCTCAGGCCGCCCGTGGATTCGTCATGGGCTCAGCTGACATCGTGCCCGGTGTTTCAGGCGGCACAGTCGCCCTGGTCCTCGGCATCTACGACCGCCTGATCACGAACATCAGCCTGGGCGCTCGCGGGCTGAAGCAACTGCTCACAGGCGACTTCAGCACCTTCCGAGAGACGCTGACCGAGATCGAGTGGGTATGGCTGGTGTCACTGCTGGTTGGCATCCTGGCGGCCGTCGTTGCCCTCGCCTCACTGATCGAACGACTGCTCCATGAGCAACCAGTCCGCATGGCAGCTCTCTTCCTCGGCCTGATCATCGGATCGATATGGGTGGCAGCCAGAATGATCGATCGATTCGATGCAGTGACAGTCGCGATCATGCTGGGTATCGGAGCCGCGATGTTCCTCCTGCTCGGTCTGCGTACCGACACCGAAGTTGCTGACGACGCGCTCGAGGTTGTGACGAAGTCTCCGCTGGCCTTCTTTCTTGCCGGGGCAATCGCCATCTGCGCCATGATCCTGCCGGGTATATCGGGATCGTTCATCTTGGTCATGCTCGGCATGTACACCGAAGTGCTCGGTGCAGTGAACGACCGCGATCTGGCGCCACTGATTGCCTTCATGGTCGGAGCGGTCGCCGGATTGGCGCTCTTCTCGACGCTGTTGCACTGGCTTCTCGAGAGCTACCACAACTGGGTGATGGCGGCGATGGTCGGCCTCATGCTCGGCTCGACCCGAGTGCTCTGGGCCTGGCCGAATGGCACTAACACCACAACTCTGGGCGCCCCCAGTGGTGACGTGCTCTTCCCGGTGGTGCTCACGTTGGTCGGCGCAGTTTTGGTGATCGGGGTCAGCCAACTCAGTCGCCACCTGGCTGGTGCCGATCCCGAGAAGGTTGCTTCGTCAGTTCCGTCCTAAGGTAGGGCCGATGTCAACTCCACCGATTCCCACACGTGTCGACGAGATGGAGCAGGGCCCTCCATACGACGAGAAGCTCGCCAAGAAGAAATACAAGAAGGAGCTCGAGGCGCTACAGATCGAACTCCTCAAAGCTCAGCGATCAATCAAGGAGTCCGGCGACCGGGTTGTCATTCTGTTCGAGGGCCGCGACGCCGCCGGAAAGGGTGGCTCGATCAAGCGGATCACCGAACACATGAACCCCCGTGGCGGGCGCGTTGTTGCACTGTCCAAGCCGAGCGAAACCGAACGTACACAATGGTACTTCCAGCGGTACATCGCCCATCTTCCATCGGCCGGCGAGATCGTCCTCTTCGACCGTTCGTGGTACAACCGCGCGGGCGTGGAGAATGTGATGGGGTTCTGCACCCCGCGCGAGCACGCCCAGTACCTCCGCCAAGTACCGGGCTTCGAGGCCGCGCTCGTGAGCAGCGGTATTCAGTTGTTCAAGCTGTGGTTCACGGTGTCGCGCGGGGAGCAGCAGGAACGATTCGCCGGCCGACGTTCCGATCCGCTTCGCCAGTGGAAACTGTCACCCATCGACGAGGCGAGCATCAGTCGATTCGACGACTACACGGCGAGCCGCAACGAAATGTTGCTGGCTACCGACACGGTGCTTGCTCCGTGGACGATCATCAATTCAAATGAGAAGCGACGGGCTCGTCTTGGCAGCATCCACGCAATCCTGGACGGGCTCTCGTATGCAAACAAGAACGCTGCTGTAGCTAACGAGCCTGACCCGCGTGTCGTGCGTCCGGCAGGCAGCCTGGCCATCGAAGGCTGAGGCTGTTCGGGCCGCCGACGCGAGCCCGACCAATAGCCTGCTCGCATGGAGGCATGGTTAGAGCAGGAATTCATCGAGCCAGGGCGCCTGCCACTCTTCCTGTGCTTTCTAGCGTTCATCATCACCTTCCTCGTGACCCGCGTGATCACAAGGATGATCCGCAGTGGTCGGGGACCATTCGGCGACAACGTGTCCGCATCTGGTCTCCATATCCACCACGCGGTTCCTGGCGTCATCATCCTTGTTGTCGGCGCGTTCCTGGCCGTCGGAGCGGCGGGAGAGGCCGGCTGGGCAGAACTTGCCGGCGTACTCGTTGGTATCGGGACGTCACTCGTCCTCGACGAGTTCGCTCTTATTCTCCGACTGGACGACGTCTACTGGAGTCAGGAGGGCCAGATATCAGTCTTGATGGTCGGGCTCACGGTTGCGCTGCTCGGCCTCGTTCTCATTGGAGCGGACCCGTTTGCCGTCGACTTCGAGAACGACGCTTGGGAGGTCGGTGGAGCGTTCGTCGGGATCGCTATCAGCCTGACATTTGTTGCAATCAGCATTTTGAAAGGGAAGTACAGGCTCGCGCCATTCGCGTTTCTCGTTCCACCCATCGGAGTCTTCGGCGCCACACGTCTCGCTCGCCCCAACTCTCGCTGGGCAAGGCGTCGCTACGACGCCAACAAGCAACAACGCTCGGTCGAACGCGTCGAGAAGTTCGATGCTCGCTACGGGCCGTTGGCGACCAGAGTGAGCAACTTCGTGGCGGGAGCACCCGAACACGACGCAGAACTAGTTCGCGCGGATCAACTCGAAAATCTCGACTAGATGAAGAACGGGCAGGCCGTAAGTCGGTGGGTCAGAGACCGACCATGGTGAGTGCGCCGGTGTCGGAGGACAGGATCTCCACTACCCCTAGGAAGCCAATCGCGACGTGAGACGATCTTCGATTTTACCGAATTGAGCCGCATCCAGATCGCCAGCACCGGTCTTGTGGAGCAGGAGTGCCGTTATTGCAGCAAACACCGGCGTGCACTCCACTGCGATAGTTTCTCGGTTCGTGCCGGACGACATCATCGAAGAGCCCAGCGACGTCGATCGCCCGGCTGTCGACGGCGAACACAACCCTGAGCACCTCGGCGACGAGATGACCGCCGCGGGAACAATCACACGATGGCTGGGCTCGATCAGCCCGTCTGAACCCACCGACGACGCCCGTGCCTCCGTCGACGAACTGATTCCACATGGATCTGATCTACCGAGTTATGTGCTGAGATTCGCCGCCCTGACTGCGATGTCTGCTGCAATTGCGGCATTCGGCCTACTTGCCGACTCTGGGGCTGTAGTGATCGGCGCGATGTTGGTCGCGCCCCTGATGACGCCGATCATGGCCGCATCAGTGGCCACAGTTACAGCCGACAACAGGCGACTGGTCCGAGCGATGCTCATCTTGCTGTTAGGAACGGTGATCGCCATCGTTGTGGGCTGGCTGGTGAGCGCCATCGCCGGTGGTCGGGTCATCGATGTCAAGGCGCTGCCGGACGAGATCCGTGGACGCACTTTCCCCGGACTGCTCGACCTCGGAATTGCGATTGCCGCCGGTGCGGCGGCCGGGTACATCCAGCCGCGCCGCTCCGCCATTTCGGCACTCCCAGGTGTCGGCATCGCCGTCGCGCTGGTGCCGCCCTTGGCGACGGTCGGCATCACGGCCCAACTGGGCCTGAGCGAAGACGCAGGCAATGCACTTCTGCTGTATCTCACAAACCTGGCCGCGATCATCTTCTCTGCCGGAATCGTGCTGTTCCTGAGCGGATTCCGCCCACACGAAGAATCAGGAAGGGGCGTACTGCGGATCCGGCTCGCGATCACGCTCGGAGCAGTCGCGCTCGTGGCCATTCCTTTGTACCTCCACACCCAGTCGGTCATCGACGATCTTCGTCTCCAACGGGCCGTCGTCGAAGCCGTCGAACAGTGGGACGACGAGGTTCGAATCGTGGAGAACGATTCAGTTGTGTCTGGTGGGCAAGCGCACGTCGAACTGCTCGTCGTAGGCCGCGGCGAACCCCGGCCGGTGTGGCAGCTTGCCGAGCTGATCCGTGACCGCTACGGCGGCCAGGTCGAACTGCGGCTGCTCTATCAAACCGACCTGCTGTTCGTTGTGAGCGCGCTGTGAGGCATTGGATAGCGGTGGGGATCGCCATGGCATTTGTGGCCGCTGGCTGCACTCCATCGTCCGACGCTGACCAGGCCCACACGATCGACGTGTTCGGCCCCTACGTAGGGGCGGAAGCGAAAGCATTCATCGACTCGATGTCCAAGTTCGAGTTCGATACCGGAATCAAGGTCAACTACACCGGAAGCCTCGATTTTCTCAGCGATCTGGTTCGGCGCGTCCAGAGCGGGGCCGACGAGCCGGATATCGCAATGGTCCCTCAGCCGGCTGTGATAACCGAACTCATCGAATCGGGCGAGATCGTGCAACTCAGCGATGCGACCGTCGAGTCGATTCAGGCCAACTACGACCTCGCCGGCCTCGATCTCAGCCACGAGAAATACGTTCTTCCGTATCGCGGCACCATCAAATCCGTCGTGTGGTACCGACCTGATGTCTTCGCCGAACACCAGCTGTCGCTACCCGAAACCTTCGACGAACTAGTAGAGCTCGTCGAGGAAATCGACGCGATCGAAAACCTCGCACCGTGGTGTTTCAGCATCTTCTCTGGGGCGGCAACTGGATGGCCGGCGACCGACTGGGTAGAAGACATCGTGTTGCGACGAGCCGGCCCCGAAGCCTACGACGAGTGGGTTCGGGGTGAGCGTCCGTTTGACGATGACGAGATTCGAGAGGCCTTTCTGGAATTCGAAGAGTTGGTTCTGTTCGAACGATCGGCCGGCGGTCTGCGATCAATTCTCAATACCGAGATCGCCGAGGCGGGTGAGCCTCTATTTTCGGACCCCGCCGGATGCGCGCTCTACAAGCAGGCGTCGTTCGCTGAATCGTGGTTCCCTGATGGCACCGAGGTCGGGCCCGACAGCGACGTGGACTATTTCATCCTCCCGGCGATCGACCAAGGTCAAGATGCCCCCCTCGTGACGGCTGGCGACGGCGCAGTGCAGTTCGATGATCGCGAAGAAGTGAACAAACTCATGACCTACCTGGCAACGCCCGACGGGGCAACCAGTTGGGCGAAGCGCGGCGGGTTCGTCAGCGCTCGCACAAGCGTTGACCACGACACCTACTATCACGGAGCCAGTCGGCGGTTTTCGGAACTGCTCGTGGATGCTCCCGTGAGGCGATTTGATGCCTCAGACGTCATGCCGGCCAACGTCGGCAGCGGCTTGCTCTGGTCGCAGATCACCGCATGGATCGCGGGCTCGATCACTCTCGATGAGCTCGTCGCGTCGGTGGATGAGGCTTTCGAACTCGAGGGACAGCCCTAATCTCAGGTCGACCAGCTTCGGCGTGAGGTCGAATTGTGGGCTCCTTCTTCGGCTGGAAAGCTCGCCGCGTCAGTTGGACACGAGATTAGCGATGCGATCAATGCCTTCGACGAGGTCTTCGTCGCCTAGAGCGAACGAGAATCGGCCGTAACCGCCGAGACCAAAAGCTTCACCTGGAACGAAAGCAACCTTCGCTTTGTCGAGAATCAGGTCGGCCAACTCGAGCGTGTTCGTCGCCACCGCCCCGTCGATCGGGCGATTGAGAAGACCGGTCAGGTCGGGAAACGCGTAGAAGGCCCCTTCAGGTTCGAGGCAGGTGATGCCATCGATGGCGTTGAGCATCGTGTACATCGTCTGAGCTCGACGAGCGAACGCCGTACGCATCTCGTACACAGCATCGAGAGAGCCCGACACTGCTGCGAGGGCAGCCCGCTGAGCGACATTAGACACGTTCGACGTGACGTGACTCTGGAAGTTCGTCGAGGCCTTCATGACGTCCTGCGGACCGATCATCCAGCCCACGCGCCAACCCGTCATCGCATAGGTCTTGGCGACGCCGTTGACAATGACGCACTGATCTGCAAGCCCTGGGACAACGGTCGGCATCGATACGAACTTGTTGTCGCCATAGGTGAGGTGTTCGTAGATCTCGTCGGTGACTACCCAGACACCCTTCGCCAGCGCCCACTCACCGATCGCCTTGACTGCCTCCGGCGAGTAGACAGACCCGGAGGGATTGTCCGGGCTCACGAACAACAGCACCTTGGTCCGGTCGGTGTACGCGGCATCGAGTTGTTCGACCGTGACCTGGAAATTGCTGGCAGCATCGGTATCGATCACGACCGGCACGCCACCGGCGAGCGCAATCGACTCCGGATAGGTCGTCCAGTACGGCGCTGGGCAGATCACTTCGTCGCCCGGGTCGCACAGCGCGGCGAAGGCGGTGAAGACCGCGTGCTTTCCGCCGTCGGTGACGAGCACCTGTGACGGTGCGCATTCGAAACCCGAATCGCGCATTGTCTTGGCGGCGATCGCCTCCTTCAGTTCGGGAAGACCACCGGCGGGCGAGTAGCGATGGTTCTTCGGATCGGAGCATGCGGCCACCGCGGCGTCGACAATGTGCTGCGGGGTCGCGAAGTCGGGCTCACCGGCACCGAAACCAATGACATCCTCGCCGTCGGCCTTCATGGCCTTGGCTTTGGCGTCCACGGCGAGCGTGGCGGATGGGGCGATTGCGGCGAGACGTTTCGAGGTGCGAGTCACGCCTCCAGCCTGCCACAGCCGTCCCCCACTCCCACCGCCGGAATGACACGTTTGGGGTCTGACCCCATTCGTGTCATTTACCCACCGATTCAGTTGTCAATCCTGTGTCTCGGAATGGGGTGGGGAATGCCGGCAATGGGAAGCCATGCTGGTGGGGTGAGTTCTGATCCCGCCACCATCACCATTCCCGCCGAGCTACTGCCAGCGGACGGGCGGTTCGGGTGTGGGCCCTCGAAGGTCCGTCACGAGCAGGTCGATGCTGTCGTGGCCGCCCGCGACACGGTGCTCGGCACTTCGCATCGCAAGCCGGCCGTCAAGAACCTCGTCGGCGACGTTCGCTCGAAGCTCAGCACACTGTTCACACTGCCCGACGGGTGGGAGATACTGCTCGGGAACGGCGGTTCCACGGTGTTCTGGGACATCGCGACGTTCGGGCTCATCGAGGAGCGCAGTCAGCACCTCGCGTTCGGTGAATTCTCCTCCAAGTTTGCTGAGGCGACCGCTGCAGCACCTCACCTCCGGGAACCAACTGTCATTCGTTCCGAGGCTGGCACCCATCCCGAAGCGATCGCCGAGAGTGGCATCGACCTGTATGCGTTGACCCACAACGAGACCTCAACAGGTGTCTCGATGGCGCTCCGTCGACCTACCGGCACCAATGCCTCCGACGCCCTCGTCGCCGTCGATGCAACATCAGGTGCAGGCGGGTTGCACTGGGACCCCGCCAAGGTTGACGTCTACTACTTCGCCCCGCAGAAGTGCTTCGCCGCCGACGGTGGGCTGTGGCTCGCCGCCTGCTCCCCCGCTGCTATCGATCGCATCGAGTCGATCGGCGCGAGCAACCGATGGCGCCCGGCGTCACTCGACCTGAAGATCGCGCTCGACAACTCCAAGAAGAACCAGACCTACAACACACCAGCAGTTGCGACGCTCGTGCTCCTCGATTCCCAACTCGACTGGATGCTCGACAACGGCGGGCTGGAGTTCGCCGCCGGCCGTAGCGCCACCTCCGCACAGGCGCTGTACGAATGGGCGGAAGCACGTGATTGGGCCACACCCTTCGTCACCGATCCAGCGAAACGCTCGAACGTCGTCGGCACGATCGATCTCGACGAGAGCATCGACGCCTCAATGGTGTCGACCGTCCTGCGCGCCAACGGGATCCTCGACACAGAGGCCTATCGCAAACTCGGTCGCAATCAACTCCGGATCGGCATGTTCCCCGCAATCGACCCCGCCGACATCGAGGCACTCACCACCTGCATCGACTTCATAATCAAATAGCACGAATGGGGTCTGACCCCATTCGTGTCATTTGGGGGGACGCGCTGGCAGACTCACTCTGATGAACGCAACGGACGTGCTCGACTTCAGCACCGGCGAGATCGGCGCGCTCGACCGCCCCGTAATGCTCGTGGGCTTGGAGGGCTGGTTCGACGTTGCCGGCGCGGCAACCCAGGCCGTTGCAGCGTTCACCAACGCCGACCACTCTGTCACGGTCGGATCCATTGATCCTGACCCGTTCTACGACTTCACGCAGCAACGACCCCACGTCACCATCGATGACGAGATCCGCGAAATCGTCTGGCCATCAAATGAATTCATCCTGCAACGCAATCCGGATAGTCGTGATGTTGTTGGCCTGATCGGCGTCGAACCCCACCTGTACTGGAAGACCTACGTCGACGCAATCACGGTCGTCGCCGCGGCACTCGGCTGCGAGGCGATCGTCACCGTCGGGTCCGGAGCCGAGGCGATCCCTCATTCGCGGGTACCTCCAGTCACGGGCAGTACTGCCACCGCCGACCTGGCAACACGACTTGGTTTGGTTGCGCCCTCCTACCAAGGGGTCACCGGCGTCGCGGGAGTTCTCCACGCCGAACTCGAAAGGCGTCACGTTCCCTCGATCTCGCTGCGGGTTGGAATCCCCCACTACCTCATGAACGCCGAACACCCGCAAGCGGTAGCTGCACTCGTGAGGCATCTGAGCCACGTGCTCGACGTGCCGAACACTTCCGACCTCAGCGATCAGATCAACAGCTGGCGCGACGTCCACGACGAAGTCGTTGCCAACGACGAACAGCTGAAGATGTACGTCAGCCTGCTCGAAGCCGAGTTCGACCGTCGTGCCGAAGCAGCGATCCCGTCAGCGGATGACCTCGGCAACGAATTCGAGGCGTTTCTCAAAGACCAACGCGACGAACCGGAGGACTAGAACCCGAGAGATCGACCGATGATCTCTTTCATGATCTCGTTCGTACCACCGAAGATCATCTGGACGCGCGCATCGCGCCACGCGCGAGCAATGGGGTACTCCTCCATGTAGCCGTATCCGCCGTGAAGTTGCAGGCAAGTATCGGTCACGCGATTCTCGAGGGCGGTGGTCCACCACTTGGCCTCCGCGGCATCGTCGGCCGTCAATTCGCCAGCCAGGTACGCCTCGACCTGACGATCCATGAAGACCTGAGCGATATCGAGCTCGGTCTTCATCTCGGCCAACTTGAACTTGGAGTTCTGGAACGAGCCGATGGGCTGCCCGAACGCCTCACGTTCCTTGCAGTAGTCGATGGTCCAGTTGAAGGCGGCCTGCGCATGGGCGACTGCCCCATAGGCAAGGGACAGTCTCTCGCGAGGCAGGTTGTTGACCAACAGAAAGAACCCCTCGCCCTCTTCACCGAGCAAATTCGCTGCCGGCACGCGGACATCTTCGAAGACAAGCTCGGCAGTGTCTTGCGCATGCAGACCAATTTTTTCCAGGTTACGGCCGCGACTGAAACCCTCCATGCCTTCTTCCACCACGAGCAAACTCATTCCGCGATGGGCCTGCGACGGATCAGTCTTGGCCGCCACAACGACCAACGAGCTGTTGATGCCGTTGGTGATGAACGTCTTCGATCCGTTCAGGACGTACGAGTCCCCATCCCTGATCGCTGTGGCACGAATGCCCGCTAGGTCAGAACCAGTTCCGGGTTCCGTCATCGCGATGGCCGTCATCAACTCTCCAGAGGCGATACCTGGTAGCCAGCGAGATTTCTGTTCGTCGTTCGTACATTTGGTGAAGTACGGCAGGCAGATGTCGTTGTGCAGCACAATGCACATCCCCGACCCCATGACCCCCGCAAGCTGAATCTCTTCGTTGACGATGCAGTTGAATCGGAAATCGTCGACTCCGCCACCACCGAACTCCTCCGGAATCTCCATCCCGAGGAACCCATTGGCTCCGGCAGTGCGGAACATCGCGGTATCAACCTTGCCCTCAGCCTCCCATCGGTCGGCATTGGGAACAATCTCTTTGTCGACGAAAGTACGGAAGCTCTCGCGAAATAGATCGTGCTCATCGTTGTAAATCGCGCGTTTAAGCATGGGGCCCGAAAAGTAGCAGCCGGTCAGTGCTCCGGGCCAAGGTTCCGCATCCAAGCGTGTCGACGAGGCCCTCGCTAACGTTCGGGTAACGTCGCCCTAGCCGACCGACCGATCACGGAACCAGCCATGACACAGCCCAACCAAAACACTCCTCACGTAAGCAGGCCCGGCGGCGTCACCCTCTTGGTGGTACTCGGCGTGATCCAAGGCATCGGCTCCGCCCTGACAGGCCTCTTCATTCTTCTCGACCAGAACGATGCGACTCTGCAGTCTGACACGAGGTTGAGCGACGACCAGCTGACGGCCACAGGAGTCGTTCTGATCCTGATTGGCGCCCTCTACATCCTTCTGTCGATCATGCTCAGCAAGGGCAGTTCGCTGGTGCGTTGGATCTATGGACTCCTCGCGATGTTCAATGTGTCAATCGCCGTATGGGGCCTGCTTGCGCTGCGCGGTGAGCAGCAACTCGGCGCCGCGATCAGCCTCGTGTTCGGCGTCATTGTGCTCTGGATTCTGTTCGGAACGGAACGTTCCGATCAGTTCTTCGGATCCGATTGAGACGCCCGACCCCTGATCGTCAGCCCGCGTTGACTGCGTTGAAGCCGAGTTCGAGGTCGGCCAGGATGTCGTCGATCGATTCGAGACCCACACTGAGGCGTACGAGGCCCGGGGTGACACCGGTCGTTGCCTGCTCTTCGGGACTCAGCTGACTGTGTGTCGTGCTCGCTGGGTGGATGACAAGGCTGCGCACGTCACCGATGTTGGCAACGTGGCTGTGCAGTTCGACGCCCTCC
>JADWMG010000352.1 GCA_015767405.1 Actinomycetota bacterium | reverse complement strand
CGTCGTCGGAGCCCAATGGGGCGACGAAGGCAAAGCCAAGGTCATCGACCTGCTGTCAAAAGAGCACACCTACGTTGTGCGCTACCAGGGAGGCCACAATGCGGGCCACACCGTGGTAGTCGACGGCGAGAAATACGCACTCCAACTGGTCCCTTCCGGGATCTTGTACGAACACGTCATTCCGGTGATCGCCAACGGTGTAGTCGTAGATCTTCCGACTTTGTTCGCTGAGGTCGACATGCTCGAATCTCGTGGCGTTTCTTGCTCGGAACTCAAGGTCTCCAGCCGTGCGCACCTCATATTTCCGTGGCATCAGGCGCATGACGTCATAGCGGAGAAGATGCGCGGTGACGACAAGATCGGCACCACACTGAAGGGCATCGGGCCGGCATACGCCGACAAGGCGCGGCGCGTAGGTCTAAGAGCTGGCGACGTGTTGGACCCCGATCGATTTTCGGATCTTGTCCGGGAGCGCGCTATTGCCGAGAACATGCTCATAGAGCAGGCGGGTGGCGAACCGCTCGATGTCGACGACATTGTTCGACGTTTCGACGACCTCGGCGCCCGGATAGCACCGTTCGTCACCGACACGGTGGGTCTTCTACACGGGGCCTTGGCCAATGGCGCCCACGTACTGCTCGAGGGTGCGCAGGCGACGTTCCTCGATCTCGACCACGGCACCTATCCCTATGTCACGTCATCGAATCCGACGGCAGGGGGTGCGTGCGTGGGTACCGGGCTCGGCCCGCGCGACATTGATCGTGTCGTCGGGATCACCAAGGCGTACACAACACGCGTCGGTGCCGGACCCTTCCCGACTGAACTGCTCGACGACGACGGCGACACGCTTGTCGATGTCGGCAAGGAGTACGGGACCGTCACTGGTCGTCGGCGTCGTGCCGGCTGGCTCGATTGCGTGATGCTGCGGCAAGCGGCGCGGCTTAACAGCCTGACCGAGCTCGCCCTCACGAAACTCGACATTCTGGATGGGTTCGACTCGATCAAGATCTGTACCGGCTATCGCCTCAACGGCGAGTTGCTCGCCGGCTTTCCCGACCGGTCAGATCTCGTTGCCGAAGTCGAACCTGTTTATGAGGTACTGCCGGGATGGGGGAGCGTGGTCAGCGACAAGCGCGAGCCAGGTGAGCTACCAACGGAAGCCAGAAGGTTCCTCGAGATCGTTGAGCGAGAGGTCGGCATCCCGGTGAAAGTTGTCGGTGTCGGTGCGGAGCGAGACGACTATCTGGTCTGGACGTCATGATCCCGCGATATTCGACTCCCGAGATGGACGTGCCAGCCGCTGACGCTGTGACCTGTCGCGATCGGGCACCCGAGACCGATGAGGCGTTCGTGCAAGCGGTACTCGATCGCGAGGCAATCACAGATCATGACGTTGCTGCGTTCGTCGATGTTGTCCAGGGAGCAATCGGAGCGCCGGCTTCGTCATGGATCCACTACGGGCTGACGTCTTCTGATGTCGTGGACACCGCTCTGTGCTGGGCGATGCGCGACGCCGCTGATCTACTAATCGATGCTTCGACCGAATTGCTGGGCACTCTGCTCTCGATGGCCGGAGCGCATCGCGACACGGTGATGATCGGGCGAACCCACGGTGTCCATGCCGAACCAACAACGTTCGGCGCGAAGGTTGCGCTCTGGGCGCTGCAGGTCGACCGCGATCGGGCGCGGCTGCGGGTTGCCCGCGATGGCATTGCGGTGATGAAGTTGAGTGGCGCGGTCGGGACTTACTCGAACATCGCGCCAGCTGTCGAGCAGCATGTCGGTGCTGTGCTTGGTCTTGAACCGGTGGCTGCGACGCAAGTCGTCGCACGCGACAGGCATGCAGAGTTTCTGTATGCCTGCGCGTCGGTCGGGGCAACTTGTGAGTTGATAGCAGTCGAATTGCGGCACCTCCAGCGCACCGAGGTACGTGAGGTCCGGGAAGGATTCAAGCCGGGACAAAAGGGGTCTTCTGCGATGCCGCACAAGAGGAACCCGATATCAGCGGAGACAATCTCCGGCCTTGCCCGTGTATTGAGGTCAAATCTGCTGGCAGGTTTGCAGGACGTAGCGCTTTGGCATGAGCGTGATATCTCTCATTCATCGGTTGAACGGATCATCTTGCCAGACTCGTCACAGCTCGCGTATTACATGATGCGCCGGCTCCGCCGTCTGCTTGATGGTCTCGTCGTGATGCCAGAACGTATGCAGGCGAATCTCGAATCCAGCTATGGGCTTGTATTCAGCCAGCCGGTTCTCCTTGCGCTGATCCAAGCTGGAGCGACACGCGACGATGCTTATCGAATAGTCCAACGAAATGCCATGAAGGCTTGGGATGACGGGCTGGAGTTCAGGACGTTGCTCGAGGGCGATGCCGAGGTGGACAATTCAGTACTCGACGATGCATTTGATCTACAGAGATCTCTGAGAAATCTGAATTATGTCTTCGATCAACTCGATGACATAACTGTCTGAACGGCTGATTGATCAGTCGCCGCGGCTGATGCCGGCACTTTTCAGGGTGCTGGCAGGGACGCCCACATCACGCCAAGAGGCATACGAGATCGACTTGCTATCGCCGTAACTCTTTGCGACGGCAACGAAGCTCTCTTCTAGAGCCTCCATGTCGATTGTGTCTGACTTACGAGACAATTCGGCCTGCAGGTCGCGTCGTTCCTGGATCAACAACAGCTCGTCGATCGGTGAGGCACCGACAATCTCCAATTCGACTGCATCGAGCCGCGCCTGAATTGTTTCAGTAGTACGTTTGCGTCCGCGCTTAGGTTTTGTTGCCCGTAGTCCGTCGAGGTACTCACGAACGATACGACCCTCCATCCGCCCTTTCGCGAGCGCAGCTTTGTGCTCGTTGCTCATTGGAGTTTTCGGACCGCGCTTTTGCTGCATGGACGCATTCTATGAATGCAGAACCTTTATGCAATAGCGTTGTGTTCCAATGTTTGAATTGTCACCACATGGGACTGATGTCCACGTAGGTACAGGCCCCCGATACCCATGGGGTGGATTGTATGGCGGTCAGATCATCGCACAAGCGCTTAGAGCCGCGACTCTTTCAGTTGATCCTGAGCTCGAACCACATTCGATTAGGGCATATTTCATTCGACGTGGTGACCATACAGAGCCAATTCGATACGAAGTCGACCGCATCCGAAACGGGCGTAGCTTTGCGACTCGGCGCGTGGTTGCGCGTCAAGCAATCGGGGCGATTCTGAACGCTGAGAGCTCGTTCCAGCGGCCGGAGACAGCAGCAGAGATCCAGACGATTTTGATGCCCGAAGTGCCATCTCCGGAACAATTCGATCAGACGTCGTTCACCACGACGTTTGATCGGGTTGTTGTTCCCGCGGACCAGGTTCGTGGCACGACACGTGATGGTGTGGGACGTGTGGTTGCGTGGATGTGCGTCAATACAGACCTTGGTGATCCTGCAGACGCGCAGGCTCAGATCATTCATCGGTGTTGGCTCGCATATTTGTCCGACGACCTGCCGACCGAGGCCGTTCTGCTGGCGCATCCGCTGGGAGCGGACGCCGAGGCGCGCGATTCGCTATTCAGCGCCAGCCTCGATCACACGATCTGGTTTCATCGTCGGATGCGTGCGGATCGCTGGCATCTCTACGACTTCTCGTGCCAACACTTCGTCGGCGGACGCGGACTATCGGTCGGTCATGTCTTCAGCGAAGACGGGATTCACGTGGCCACAGTTGCCCAGGAGGTCCTGATTCGCGATGGGCGTGACAAGGTCTGAGCCCGTGGCGCACCGCCCCATCA